>JBQCCG010000181.1:0-3028 GCA_051962455.1 Sphingomicrobium sp.
CGGAGGGCGATGGGCGCGTTGAGACATCTTCTACTGTCGATTTCCGGGGTTGCGGTCGCAATTTGGGTTGCGCCGCCGGTCGAGGCGCAGTGCCGCCTTTGCGAGCAGCCGACAACCGCGCTGTCGACAGAAGGACCGAACGGCGACGTCCAGCTGCAGATCGAAACCAAGCTCGACTTCGATCGGCTGATCCTGTCGGGCAGTGGAGCAGGCGCAGCGACGATCCGGCCAGACGGAACGCAGCTTGCCGAAGGCGGCGTCGTCGATCTCGGGCCCCGGGCGATGGTCGGCACCGTTCTGGTCCACGGCGAAGCGGGCCGCTCGGTCCGCGTCGACCTTCCTCATCGAATCGAGCTTTATTCGGTCGGCGGCGGGCGCATCACGCTTGATGATATCACCAGCGACCTCCCCTCGCTTTCCCGGCTCGATGCGGCAGGCAACCTTACTTTCCGCTTTGGCGGTCGGCTGATGGTCTCCGGCGATTCGGACGGTCAATATCGGGGGGATCTGCCGATCACCGTCGGATATAACTGAGAAAGCTGCAGACCGGAGGGAAGCCTAATTCGTCGTTAACCACGAGTTTGAGGGAAGCCGTAAGCGACGAGGGTTAATTGGGCAGTCACGGTAACGGGCTCGGCCCGCGGGCCGCGTTTCGTAACCAGTGGGGAACTGTACCATGAAAAATCTTCTTGCGACTGCCGGCGCGGTTGCGGTGCTGGCGCTGACCAGCACTCCGGCCTTCGCCGTGACACCGACCACCCAGGCGAAGGCCACTGCCAAGATCTTCAAGCCGTTGACGATTGCTTCGACCCAGAATCTCGACTTCGGGACGATCGTTCTCGCCGGCGCTGCCTTCAGCGGCGAAAGCGTCGCCATGGACACGAGCGGCGTCGTCACATGCGGCACGACCGCCGGGGACCTGACTTGCTCGGGAGCTCCGGTGCCGGCCACCTATCATCTCGCCGGAACCGCGAATGCTGTCGTGACGATCACGTCGCCTGCGTTCAATCTCACGAATGGTGCGGCGACTCTGCCGTTCGCTCCAAATTTCGCAGGAACCGTCACGCTCGATTCGACCGGTGCCGCTGACATTTCCCTTGGCGGAACGATCAGCAATCTGGCGAACACCACGACCGACGGCGTCTACACCGGCAACTTCGCGGTGACCGCCGACTATCAGTAAGCATTCGACTTTTCGCGGCACGCGTCTGCCGCTCGATTGGGAAAGGGGCTGTCGAAGGGCGGCCCCTTTCCTTTGCTACCGATCATGGTTGACCGAAAATAAACCAGTTTGGCTGTAGCGCATCCTCGAACCAATCCGATCGGGGAAACTTCACCCTTGCGTCCGCGATTCCGCATCCTCTTGAGTCTGCTTGTGACGATCTCGTGCGTCGGCATCGGCCTTCCCGCGCATGGCGCGACGCAGACCGCCAAGGTGACGGCGAAGGTGGTGAAGCCGCTGGTGTTGACCAAGGTTCAGGACCTCGATCTCGGTACCGTCACGCTCACCCCCGGCGCCTGGAGCAACGCGAAAATCTCCATCTCTCAGGCGGGCGCATTCACCTGCGGGAGCGCAAACGTCGTTTGCACGGGTGTGCCGATGCCGGCTACGTATAATGTGCAGGGATCGAAACAGCAGGCGGTGCAGATCAGCGCGCCGAACGTCACTTTGATCAATCAGAATGATTCCACACAGACGCTGACCTTGGTCACCGACGCACCGACATCGATCACGCTCGCCAACTCGGGATTTCCCGGTTCCAACTTCTCCGTCGGCGGGTCGATCACGCTCAATTCGACGACGGTTCCGGGAACTTACGTCGGCACATTCAACGTCACCGTCAATTATTAACGAAAGATAAGGGAAAGCGGCGAATTTCCGCGCCTTTCTCCTCATGGTTGACTGAAAATAAACCATTCCCGACGAAAGTGGCGGCGATCGCTCCAGTCCGGAGCAAGAGTGGGGATCGCCGATATGAACAAGTGGACCAGGTCCATCGTCGCCGCGTGCCTGTGCGCGGCGCCTTTTGTTGCCCTCCCGAGCGCTGCTAACGCCGGCATCGGCGATTTGCTGGTCGCTCCAACCCGTCTCGTGCTCGACGGGCGAAGGGGCGCCGAGATCATCCTCAACAACATCGGAGACCAGCCGGCGACCTATCGCGTCTCGGTCGAGTTCCGCCGGATGAATGAGAACGGCGATCTCGTCGATGTCCCAACGCCGACTGCGGCGGACAAGGCCGCCGAGGACATGATCATCTACGCACCGCGCAAGGTGACCCTTGCGCCACATGAGCCACAGGCCATTCGGATCGCGGCGCGTCCTCCGCAGGGGCTGCCGGACGGCGAATATCGCGTGCACATGCTGTTCCGGGCGATTCCCCCCGCCACTCCGGTCGTTCAACCGGCCGGCGAAACGCCGAAGGGAGTCCAGTTCAAGCTCACTCCGATCTACGGAGTGACGATCCCCGTGATCGTGCGGCTCGGCAATCTCCAGGCCGCCGCGGGAATCGCCAATGTTCAGCTCGAGAAGAAGCCAACTGGTCCCGCGGTAGGCTTCGACATCACTCGGACGGGCATGCGTTCGACCTATGGCGAGGTCCGGGTGCTCAAAGCGGGCGTGAAGGATCCGATTGCGTTTGAGAAAGGTGTTGCCGTCTACACCGAGATCGGAACGCGCCACGTCAGCGTGCCGCTCGCCGATACCGACTTGGAAAAGAAGAGTCTCGCCGAACTGGTGGCTATGGCCCAAGGGATGGGAATCGAAGGCGCCTCGGCAATGCCCAAACGGGACCTCATGTCCTCGATCCTCAAGGTCCGGGCTATGGGGCCCGTGACCGTCGAATATATCGAAACCACCGACGACGGCTCGCACCTTCTTGCTCAAACCCAGGGCGTGCTGCGCTAGAGCGCGACGGCAGATCGCGGGGCAGGTCCGATGTCGGGCGGCCGCTCCTGGCTGCGAAAGACCGCGCTGCTGCTGGCGCTGTGCGCCGGCAGCGTTGCCGCATCTGCGCCCGCGCCATCCCCC
>JBQCCG010000182.1:0-13128 GCA_051962455.1 Sphingomicrobium sp.
GGCCCCCGCGCGTTCGACGACCGCGCGCTCCTCCGGTGATAGATAACCCATGGAAACGGCTCTATCCGCGCCGCTTTCGCCGCGCCACCCCGGCTAGACCGTGGCGACCACCGGCTCTCTGCCAAGCCGCTCGGCAAGGTCCATCAGCCGGCGCTGGACCTGCTCGCCGACCAGTGCCTCCTCGCCGCGGGGCACGCCCAATTGGAGCGCGCCATTCTCGAAACCGAGGCTGGTCCGCTCCAGCACCGAGCCGACGCCGCCCGACAGTCGCTGGCCCAGCCGCATCGCCACTCCCCAGCAATGGGCGCGCCTCAGTTGCTCGTCCTTGGCGAGTTTCACGAGACGCGCGTCCGGCAGTTGGTCGCGCCCGAAGCTTGCCGCGAGCGCCTGCGCCATGATCACCCGTCCACCCGGTTTCACCGCGACCCAGTTGCCGTGGAGCGCCATCTCGATTCCGCGGCCGGCCCGGAAGCCGGGGTTCGCCTGCCAGGCAACATCGGCCAGAAGGCAGGAGGCGAGCCGCAGCCGCCGCATCCCGGGCTCGTCGTTGAACAGTGGCGCGATCCAGGCCTCGAGCAGGTCGCCATGCTGGCCGAAGCGGTGCTCGCCGCCGCCCGCGTCGCGCGCCTCTTCGATCAGCGGGTCGAGCCGCCGCTCGCGTCCGCTGAGTTTTGAATAGAGGAGCCCCTCGCGGATTCCGTAGGTCGAAACAACGAGCTTCGATGGCTGTAGCTCGTCGACCAGCAGCTGGAGCAGCATCGCAGCGGCGGGTGCGATGGCGAGCCGCTGCGGTGCGGCTGCGGTGCTGAGGCGGGGGTCGATCGCGCGGACGAGCTTTCTCAGCGCCTTCGCTCGGCCGGGTTTCATCCGGTACTGGTGCGTGATCGGCAGCGGAAATTTCGTCGCCAACATGTCGATCCGCGCCAGCGCCCGCCACGACCCTCCGACCATGTAGAAGGCGCGGCCGCGCGCCTGCTCCTTCAAGGGCGATTTCCTGAGCGCGGCCTTCAGCATCTTGCGCGCCTCGCGCTCCCCGTCCGGGCTCACGTCGAGCCTCAGCACGCCGAGCGGCAGAGAAATGCCGGCGCCCGCCGCTCCGCCTTCGCCGACATTCACCAGCTCCAGGCTGCCGCCGCCGAGGTCGCCGACGATGCCGCTCGCGTCGGGGATCCCCGACAGCACGCCTTCACCCGCGAGCCTCGCTTCTTCGCCCGCGCTCAGCACATCGCAATCGAAGCCCATCCTCTCGACCTCGCGGACGAAATCGGCGCCATCGGCGGCGTCGCGGATCGCTGCGGTGGCGACGACGCGCGTCCGTTTCACCTTCATCTGCCCGAGGAGCAGCTGGAATCGATCGAGCGCGGCGAGCGCCTTCGCCCGTGCTTCACGGTGCAGCCGGCCTCCTTGCTCGAGTCCCTCGCCAAGCCCGGCGAGCACCTTTTCGTTGAAGATGGGCGTCGGGATTCGCGCGGGCCCGGCATAGACGACGAGCCGGACCGAGTTGGACCCGATGTCGATGATCCCGGTCGGGTTCAGAACCTATCGCCCGCGGTGGAAGCGCAGCTTGGGAACCTTGCGCCCTTTCTTCAGCGCCTGTCCGCGTCCCGACAGGCTCGGGTTCGACATGAAATAATCGTGCAGGTTGAACTCGTGCCCAGGCTTGGGCTGAAGGCGGGTGTAGGTGCCGTCGGCGTTCAGGCGCCAGCTCTGCTCGTTGTCGATCAGGTTGGCGACCATCACCTGGTCGAGCAGCTGCGCATGCACCGTCTTGTTCTCGATCGGCAGCATATATTCGATCCGCCGGTCGAAATTGCGCGGCATCCAATCCGCCGAGCTGATGTACACCTTGGCCTCGGCGTGCGGCAGCTCGTGGCCATTGGCGAAGCACCACAGCCGCCCATGCTCCAGGAAGCGTCCGACGATCGACTTCACGTAGATGTTCTCCGACATGCCGGGCACACCCGGCCTCAGACAACAGATTCCGCGAACTACCAGGTCGATCGGCACGCCGGCGGCGCTCGCCTCATAGAGCTTCTCGATGATCGGCACGTCCACCAGCGCATTCATCTTGGCCCAGATGCCTGCCGGCATGCCTGCTTTCGCGTTGGCGATCTCGGCATCGATCAGCTTGATCAGCTCGGGCCGCATCTGGGTCGGTGAGATGACCAGCTGCTTCAGGTTTCGAGGCTCGAGATATCCGGTGATGTAATTGAACAGCTTCGCCGCGTCGCGTCCGACCTTCGCGTCGGCGGTGAAATAGCTGAGGTCGGTGTAAATCCGCGCAGTGACCGGATGATAATTGCCGGTGCCGAAGTGGCAGTAGGTGCGGAAGCCCTTTTCCTCCCGCCGGACCACCATCGACACCTTGGCGTGGGTTTTCCATTCGATGAAGCCGTAGACGACCTGGCATCCGGCGCGCTCGAGCGCGTTCGCCCACATGAGGTTCTGCTCTTCATCGAACCGCGCCTTCAGCTCGATCACGGCGGTCACCGACTTGCCGGCCTCGGCCGCGTCGATCAGCGCCTTGATGATCGCCGACTGCTTGCCGGCGCGGTAGAGCGTTTGCTTGATCGCGACGACGTCCGGGTCGGCGGCGGCCTGCTGGATGAACTCGACCACCACTTCGAAGCTTTCGTACGGATGGTGGACGAGGATGTCCTTCTCCTTGATCGCCGCGAAGCAGTCGCCGCCATGCTCCCGGATTCGCTCGGGAAACCGCGGGTTGAACGGCACGAACTTGAGGTCCGGCCGGTCCTCCTCGACGAGCTGCGCGAGGTCGGCCATGCCGAGGAATCCGCGCGTCTCCGACGTGATTGCATTGGCGGCATCGAGCCCTTCCTTGACCACGGCGACGAGGCCTTCGGGCATATCCGGTTCGAGCTCCAACCGGACGACCCGGCCGCGCCGCCGCCGCTTGATCGCGGTTCGGAAATAGAGCGCAAGGTCCTCGGCCTCTTCCTCGATCTCGATGTCGCTGTCGCGGCTGATCCGGAACGCGCCGCCGCGGAGGACCTCATATTTGGGGAACAGATAGCTGGTCTTGCGCCGAATCAGCGTTTCGATCGCGATGTACCGGCCCTTCTCGCCGGGGATTCGGACAAAGCGCGGCACGGAAGGCGGCGCCATGATCAGCTCGCGAACGCTATTTTTGCCCTTCTTGAGCTCGAAGATGAGCGACAGCCCGCGATTGGGGATGAACGGGAAGGGGTGCGCGGGATCGATCGCCTGCGGGGTCAGCACCGGAAATATCTGTTCGCGGAAATGCTGGTCGAGCCAGGCTTCCGCCTCATCATCGAGCGGCTCATCGCCGACCACCTTCATTCCGACTTTCTCGAGCTCGCTCTGCAGCGTCGCCCAATAGTCGTGCTGGGTCGTGACCAGCCGATCGGCATCGGCGACGATCGCCGACAGCTGTTGAGTGAGAGTCAGCCCTTCGGGCGATAGCTCCTCGACGCCGAGCGCCTGGTGCGCCTTGAGGCCGGCGACCCGGACCATGAAGAATTCGTCGAGATTGCTGGCCGAGATGGACAGGAACCGGACTCGCTCGAGCAACGGGTGCCTGGGGTTGGACGCCTCTTCGAGTACCCGGCGGTTGAACGCGAGCCAGCTCAGCTCCCGGTTGAAATAGCGGCTCTCGGGCAGCGGCAGTTCAGGCGCCGGGATCGGGGCCGCGGAGGCTTCCTGGCTGTCCATCAGCTCGTCACGGAGCGAGAGGAGGCGGGTTTTCTGGTCCACGGCATGTCGCCAAACTGAAACAGAGGCTTGTTACAAAGATGTGACCGAAAATGATATCTGCGCGCCGTTCGGAACGCCCCGAGAGGAAAGCCAGTGCCCAAGGACAAGAAGAAAAAGGTCAAGGACGGCAAGAAGAAGAAGCACAAGAAGGGCGGAAGCTCACCATCGATAGCGAAGGGTTCGAAGAAGGCCGGCAAGAGCCTCCAGGCGCTCGCGCAGAATCCGATCGTCGCCGATGTGGTCGCCGCTGCGTTGGTGGGGATGGCGTCCGCCCTCAAGGACTCGGACAAGGCCAAGCGTCTGGCGAGCGACGCCAGTGACCAGTTGAACGCCATGTCGAAGAAGGCGTCTGTTCAGGGCAATGCGATGTGGGAGCTGGCGCTGGACATCGGCCGGAATGTCCTGACGACGCTGGCCAGCGAGATGGAGTCCGGGAAGAAAGCAAAAAAGTAGGCGAAGCCGGGGTCTTCAGACTGCGGGCCGCTGGGAGCTCCTCGGTCGAGCCCGCCACACCGTGCTCAGAAAGGTGAGGGCAACGATGATCGCGACCGCCACGAGAACCCGGACGAACAGGCCGCTGATCAGCCAATAGAACAGCGCGGCGACCATAGCGGACGCCGGTATGGTGATCACCCAGGCAACCGCCACATTTCGCGCGATTCCCCAGCGGACCGCGGAGGCCCGGCGCGCGGCGCCCGCGCCGATGACGCAGCCGGTCACCGTATGGGTCGTCGAGACCGGGATTCCGAGCCAGGAGGCGGCGAACAGCATGATCGATCCGCCGGCCGACGCGCTAAACCCCTGGTGTTGCGACAGTTTGGTGATCCGGGTCCCCATCGTCTCGATCACGCGCCAGCCGCCAGTCAAGGTTCCGAGACCCATGGCGATATAGCAGCTCAACGCGACCCAGTTGGGGACCGCGAAATGCCCGTGGAGATAGCCGGTCGAATAAAGCAGGACGGTGATCAGGCCCATCGTCTTCTGGGCGTCGTTGAGACCGTGGCTAAGCGACAATGTGCCGGAAGAAACCAGATGCAGGCCGCGGAACACGCGCTCCGAGCCGCTTGCGCTCGCCCGCACGAATAGCCAGCTGGTCACCAGCATGATGCCCATCGTCAGAATGAGGCCGAGCACCGGCGAAAGGACGATGGCGATCAGGGTCTTGTTGAGGCCGATCCACTGGATGCTCGGGAAGCCCGCATGGGCCACACCGGCGCCGACGATGCCTCCGACCAGGGCATGGCTGGAGGACGACGGAATGCCTTTCACCCACGTAACCACGTTCCAGAACATCGCGCCTATCAGCGCTCCGAACACGACTGCCGGAGTCACCAAATCCTTGTTGATCAATCCCTTGCCGATCGTATCCGCGACGTTGTGCAGCGAAGGCCATCTCAGCGCGAGAAAGTAAGCGGCGAAATTGAAGAAGGCGGCGAACGCGACCGCCCAGACGGGACTGATCACCCGGGTGCCGACCACGGTGGCGATCGAATTGGCGGCATCGTGCAGCCCGTTCAGGAAGTCGAACGACAGTGCGACGACGATCAGGCCGACGAGCAGGGGAAGGGCGAGGTGGTACACGCGCTTGTCGCTCAGGCGTGGTCGATCACGATGCCGTCGATTTCGTTGGCGACATCCTCGAACGCGTCGGTGATCCGCTCGAGATGCTTGTAGATTTCACGTGCGACCATGAACTGCATGGGCCGGGAGGATTCCTCCTGGAAGGCTCGCTTTAAACCGTTCGCATGTGCGTCATCGGCGTCGCCCTCGAGTCGGACGATCCGCTCGGTAATCTCGTGGATTCGGTTGCCGTTCCGGCTGATGTCCCGCAGCAGGGGCATGGCTTCCGCCGTCAGGCTCGCGGCTTCGGCGATCATGGCCACCATCTCGCGCATCTCCGGCTCAAAGGAGCGGAGATCGTAGGTGTCGACGGCCCGGCCGGTTGCCTGCATCTCGTCGATCGCATCGTCCATCGCGCCGATCAGCGAGGTGATCGCGCCACGATCGAACGGCGTCAGGAACGTCCGCCTGACGGTCGTCAGAACCTGCCGGATGATTTCGTCGGCCTGGTGCTCGCGACGATGGATCTCGGCGATATATTCTTCATGCGGCGTGCCCCCGTCGACCAGCTTGGTCAGCGCGCTCGCGGCAGCAACCAGAGTCGCTGCATGCGCCTCGAACATCCCGAAAAAGTCCCCGGTCCTCGGAAGGAGGCGCTGGAACCAGTTGAACATACTTCCCCCTGCTGCGCGCCTCACCGCTTAAAGGAGGGGCCTGCATGGGGCAACTGCGAGCGAACTCCTTTGGCCCCTATTCCGCGGCCGCAGCCATTCCCAGGCGCTGCTTGGCGGAAGCGAGCATTTCCTTGAACCGGGGATCGTCGCGGATCGGATCAAGATCGGGATCGGCTTCAAGATGGCGGATATTCTGCACTGTCTGCGCGCCGGTAAAGAAGGTCGCCAATGCGTCGACTGCCTCCTGAACCGCATCGCCATCCTGCGCAAAGGCGCAGGCGAGGTTATAAGACATGATCAGATTGTCAGGATCGAGTAGGAGTGCGCGGCGGCTCCATTCGCGGGCGCGTTCACCATCTCCGAGGATAATCAAAGCGTTAGCACCACAGGCAAGTGCCTGTCCGCTCGTGGGATCCTTGGCGACCGCGCGCTCGGCGCGCTCTAGCGTCATCTTCGCAGCCTCGCGCAGTTGCACCTTGTCGCCGGAAGCCCGCCAGCATGTGATCATCATCAACGGATTGTGCCAATCGCTGTCCATCAGAGATGCCGCCTTGGCGAAGAACTGACCCGCCTCCTGCACACGGCCACGGCGGAACAACATTCGGGCCATTTCGCGATTGACCTCCCAGGAGTCCGGGTTGAGGCTCAAGGCCGTCCGGATCTGCTCTTCGGCTTCGTCGACTTTGCCTTCCTCTTCGAGATAGCGCCCCTTGATGCAGTGAGCCTCCGGAAGAGCGGCGTTCAACGCCAGAGCGCGATCAGCCGCCGGAAGAGCGTTCTCGTCTTTGCCATGCACGAACCGCAGTTCCGATTGTGCCAGCGCCATCAGTGCCCAGGCCTCCGCGTAATTGGGATCGAGCACCGTGGCCTGCTTGCACACGCGGACAATCGCTTCGTCGCGTTTTGGGTCACCGAAATTCCCGCTGACCCACTGCTGACGCGCCATTAGATAAAGATTGTACGCGTCGACATTGGAGGTGCCGCGAGCTTCGATCGCCTTCTTTTCGGCCGGCAACAGCTGCACCTTCAGCGCGTCGACGATTGCCTTTGAAATCTCGTCCTGGATTTCGAAGATATCGGTGAGATCGCGGTCGTAGCGGTCGGCCCACAGATGCTTGCCGGTCGAACCGTCGATCAGCTGGGCATTGATCCTGACCCGGCTTCCGGCCTTCCGCACGCTGCCTTCGAGGACGTGGCTGATGTTAAGCTGCTTGGCGACCTCCTGCACATCCGGATTCTGCCCCTTGAAGGCAAAAGCGGTGTTGCGGGCGACCACCTCAAGCGCCGAGACCTTGGACAGGTCGGTTGTGATGTCCTCGCTGATCCCATCGCTGAAATATTCCTGCTCGGGCTCCCCGCTCATGTTGGCGAACGGCAGGACGCAGACAGAGGCGCGCACTACCTGCTTGCGCGGAGCGGCTGTCGTCGAGGCGCTATCCTCTTCGGTCCCTCCGCCCACCAGGTCAGCGACGCTACCTTCGAGCTTGCGCCAGCCGGCAGAGCCCGTGTCCCCGTTCCAGCCATTGAGATCGGCGCACTGGATTTGATTGAACGGCATCGGCGGAAGCGTGCTGTCGAGCGTCGCCTGGACCAGAGTCCCGGCTTCGCGCGCGGTGTCGGCCTCGGCGCGGACCCAGTGTGACTTGGCGGATTCGCCCGACCACAGCACCACGACCGCCTTGGCGGATTTCAGCCGCTCTTCGATCACATCGGAATAGGCGCGATGGGCGGGAAGCTCGTCGTCCCGCCAGACGCTGAACCCTTTGCCGCGAAGCAGTTCCGCGATACGATGCGCTTCCTCTTCGCTCGGCCGGGCGTAGGAGATGAAGACGTCGCGCGTGTCAGCCATTGCTCACCGCTTCACTCATCCCCAGCCGCTGCTTCGCCGAATCCAGCATTTCCTTGAAGCGTGGACGATTTCGGATCTCACCCAGATCAGGGTCGGCTTCCGCGTGCCAGATCCAGGTCGTGCTCGTCACCTTTTCGAAGAAGGGTTCGAGGGTCTTCACGGCTTCGTCGGCGTCGCCGAGCTGACCCAGCAGCGTACAGGCCGCGTTGTACCGCATCACCAAATTTTCCGGATCGAGCAGCAGCGCCCGTCTCATCCACTCCCGAGAGCGGTCCCGCTCTCCAAGCATTGCGAGTGCGTACGCGCCGCTCGCGAGCGCGGTGCCATTGGTCGGGTCCATGGTGACCGCCCGCTGCACCCGCTCGCGCACCATTTGGGCTGCCCGCAGCAGGTTCGGCTCGTCGCCCGCGCCCTTGTAGCAAGTGATCAGCATGACGGCGTTGTGCCAGTCGGTATCGTTGAGCGAGGCGGCCTTCTCGAAGAACGGAATCGCCTCCTTGATGTGCCCGTGGCGAAACAGCATCCGCGCCGCCTCGCGATTCACTTCCCACGAGTCGGGGTCGAGCTTCAGGGCCGTGCGGATCTGCTTCTCCGCTTCTTCGGTATGCCCCTCTTCCTCGAGATAGCGGGCCTTGATGCAGTGGCCTTCCGCAAGGCCGGGATTGATCTGGAGCGCATGCTCGGCAGCCGAGAGCGCGTCTTCGTCATGCCCATGTACGAACCGAAGCTCGAGCTGCGCCAAGCCCATAAGCGCCCAGGCCTGCGCATAATCCGGGTCCAGCAGGGTCGCTTCCTTGCAAAGCCGCGCTATCGACTGCTCGCGGCGGACGGTGCCGAAGGTCCCGCTGATCCACTGCTGCCGCGCCATCAGGTACAGGTCGTACGCTTCGACGTTCGATGTCCCGCGGCTCTCGATTGCCCGCCGCTCCGCCGGGAGCAGCTTCACCTTCAGGGCCTCGACGATCGCCTTTGAAATCTCGTCCTGGATTTCGAAGATGTCATCGAGGTCGCGGTCGTAGCGGTCGGCCCAAACGTGATCGCCCTCGGCACCGTCGATCAGCTGCGCCGTGATCCGCACCCGGTTGCCGGCTTTGCGAACGCTCCCTTCGAGGACGTAGGTGACGCCCAGCGTCTTCGCGACTTCCTTCACGTCGACCGTTTGCCCCTTGAAGGTGAAAGCGGTGTTCCGCGCCACGACCGACAGTGCCGAGACCTTCGACAGGTCGGTGATGATGTCCTCGCTGATCCCGTCGCTGAAATATTCCTGCTCGGGCTCGCCGCTCATGTTGATGAACGGCAGCACGCAGACCGAGGCCTTCTTCTTCTTTGCCGCTGAGTCATCTGGCTTGGGGGCGCCAGCTGGCCGCACCTCCGTCCCGCAGGTTCGCGCAATCGCCTCGAGAAGTTCATCGATCGCCTTGGGGGTGCCGGTGCCGTCCCAGGGCCCGAGATCGATCGTCTGGAACTGCCGGAATCCGAGCGGGGGCTTGGCCGAGCCGAGCGAAACCGGCACCAGGCGGCCTGAATCGCGGCCTTCCGCGGCCTCATCCTGGACCCAGGCGGAATCGATCGACGTCGGCGACCAAAGGACGATGACCGCCTCGGCCTCCTTCAGCGCCTTGTCGATTTCCGCAGCGAACCGCGAACCGCCATGGAGGTGCCGGTCCCACCACACGTCGTGACCGCCCTCGCCGATACAGCTCGCCAGCTGCTTGGCGGCATCTACGTCGTCACGCGCATAGCTGAGGAAAATTCGGGCCACGCCTCTCCCCCGGATGTTCCGTCCAGTCTGCGCTGAACCGCGTTAACCTGCAAGCGCACCGCGCAAGCTAAATGATTCTATATCCTGCAATTTCGCGGAATTGCGGCGCCGATTACGCGCTTCCGACCGACGGTTTGCCGATATCCTCGGCGAATTCCCGAAGCAGCCGGCGATAGAGGTCGCGCTTGAAGGGAACGATCAGCTCGGGGAGCTGCTCCGGCTCGATCCACTTCCAGTCGCGGAACTCGGGATGCGCCGTTTGGATGTTCACGTCGGCGTCAGTCCCGAGGAACCGCGCCAGGTACCAGTCCTGGTCCTGGCCTTTGTACTTGCCGCCCCACAGCTTCGGGCGGAGGTCCGGCGGAAGATCGTACTTCAGCCGCTCGGGGCATTTGATGAGCTGCTCGATCAGCGCCGGCGGGATTCCCGTTTCCTCCTCGACCTCACGAAGCGCTGCCGACCACGGCTCCTCGCCCTCGTCGATCCCGCCTTGCGGCATCTGCCACGCCTCGTCGGTGTTATCGATCCGCGCCCCGACGAACACCTTGTCCTGATTGTTCAAGAGCATCACGCCGACTCCGCGGCGGTAAGAATGGGTTTCGTTCATTTCAGCTCGATCAGTTCGTCTTTTGCAGGCGTTCCGCAACGACGCGGCTCTCTAATTGAACCGGTTCCGAGCTTGAAAGGAAGCTCGCGACCGCGGCGCGGTGCCAGCGCAGCTCGCCCACGAGTTCAGGATGCGAGCGTAGCGCCGCCGCGGCTTCTGCGAAGCGGCCGCGCGGCATCTCGAGGTCGCATGAGCGCGGAAGCTCGAGCGCAAGCGGCATTGACGGGGCGGGACGGTCGCCGCAATGGTCCCGTATGGCATCCTGGACGTCCTCCGGAATCACCTCGCGCACGTGCTCGCGATAGGGGGTCGAGAGCGGCGCTTCCATCTGATCGTAATTGTTTGTCATGATAAATGCGAGCGCGCGACGCAATTCGGGGTCGTCAATGTTCCGTAGCTGGTCGCTTCCGAAGGCGCTGGCCCAGCTGCTTCCGTTGACTCCGAACGTATAAATCTGGCTCGCCTGGTAAGCGGCGATGACAAACCGTTCGTCGCTGACTCGCGGATCGCCGCGCCAGCCGGCGAAGGCCGTGTCCGAATACGCCCGCGTGGTCGCATAATAGGCTTTGGCGGTCGTGAAATAGTCGAGGAAGTTCTTGAGAGCGGGACCAAGCTCGACGATTAGTCGCTGCGTTTGGCGCTTCTCCAGCCTCTCCTGGTTCCAGTTCGACACCTGGGTGCCGATGAACACGCCCAGGACGACGATCGCGAGCTCGATCGAAATCGCGATCCAATCCTGCCTTTTCAGGCCTGACGACAAGCGGCGCATGATCATGACGCTGACCCCTTCAGGTCGTGCGCAAGCGCTTCGAGCTGGATCTCGAGGATGTCGATGTTCTGCAGATACGCATTGGCCGAGGCCAAGTGGAGCGCCAGCTCCCCGGCGAGCGCAGGGTGCGCTCGAAGAGCCCGCGCGGCGGCCGCTGCCCTGGCGGCGTCGAGTCCCGGCGCGCACTTGGGCGGTAGAACAAAGATATGGACAGCCGCCGCGTCCTCGACCAGCCGATCGCCGCAGCGTTCCCGGATTTCGCTCTGAATGTCGTTGGGGATCACCAGGCGCACGTCATCCCGATAGCGGGTCTGCATGACCGCAAGCCCGATCTGGGAATAATCGGCCGTCAGCACTCCTGCGAGGTCCCGCCGGAGTGTCGGATCGTCGATATTGCGCAACTGATCGCCGCCGAAGGCCAACGACCAGCTCTGTCCGTTAATGCCAACCCCGTAAATCTGACTCGCTTGATAGGCGGCGATCACGAATTGCTCGTCGGTTGTGCGAGGGTCACCATTCCACCCAGCGAACGCCGCGTCTGCATAGTGGTGCGTCGTTTGATAGTATCGCCGGACGGACTGGAAGTAATCGATTTCGCCGCTGAGCTCGGGCTTTAGCTGGCTGAGCATTCGGGCGGTCGTCTCCTTCTCCAGCCGCGCCTGGTTCCAGTCCGACACCTGGCTTCCCACGAACACGCCGATGATGACGATCACCAGCTCGATCGCGATCGTGGTCCAGTTCTGCAACCGCAGATTTTCGGTCAAACGACGAAGGATCATCGCTCTGCCCCCCAATTCAGCGCTTCAGAGCCGCAAGGCGGTCGCGCACGATCCGCGCTTCCTGTTCATACTGCGTCAGAGAGTTGAGGAAGCTGGACACGAGGGCGAGATGGAGTCTCAGCTCACGCGCAAGCTCGGGATGTGCCCGAAGGTCGGCGGCGACCTGCTTCGCTGTCGCTGGATCGAGCTGCAGCGGGCAGCGGTGCGGAAGCGTGAGCTCGGCCGCATCCCCCGGCACCATCCGGTCACCGCAGGAACGCCGGATCGCCTGCTGGACGGAATCGGGGATGACCATTCGGACATCGTCGCGGTAGCGCGATGCCACTGCGGTCGAGTTCAAATTCTCGACATCGAAGGCCATCAGCCGGGCGAGCGGAATGCGCAGCCCGTCGTCCCCGACGTTGCGCAACTGGTCGGCACCGAACACCGCCGCCCAGCTTTGCGATTGGCCAAGACCGTGGATTTGGCTCGCCTGATAGGCTGCGATGACGAAGTCGTTATCGCTCACTCGCCGGTCCCCGTTCCACGCTGCGAACGCCGTTTCGGCGAACCGGCGGGTGGTGGCGTAATAGTCGCGCGTGCCGTCGGCGAAGGTGATGATCTGGTCGATTTCAGGCTCAATCCGCATCAGCAGGCGTTGTGTGTCCGCGCGGTCGATCCGCGCCTGGTTCCAGTTGGACGCCTGGACGCCGACGAACACGCCTAGCACGACGATCAGGAAGTCGATGGCGACCGCCGTCCAGTTCTGCGTCTTTAGATTGGCCGTAAGCTTGCGAAGGATCATCGCTCCGCCCCCCGACAGCCATACTGCCCGCTTGCGCGCGAACTGAAAAGCGCCCCTGATCGGCCATTAGCGAGCGATCGCTCGCTCCACGTCATCCCGGCCTTGAGCCGGGACCCGCTTTTCTTGAATTCGGCCGTGGAAAGAAGGCAGGCCCCGGGTCGAGCCCGGGGTGACGGAAACGGTGGCGAAATCCGCTCCAGCGTCCTAGAATCGGCGCATGGCCACAGCCTCGCACCGCGTCACCCAAACCGAGTCCACCGCCCGGCCGCCGCAGGAAGCAGTCGTCGTCCGCTTCGCCGGCGATTCCGGCGATGGCATGCAGCTGACCGGCGGTCAGTTCACGCTTTCGACCGCGCTCGCCGGGAACGACCTCGCCACTTTCCCCGACTTCCCGGCCGAGATCCGCGCGCCGCAGGGCACGACTTTCGGGGTCAGCGCCTTCCAGATCAATTTCGGATCGTCGGCGATCGATACGGCCGGCGACCAGCCCGACGTGCTGGTGGCGATGAACCCCGCCGCGCTGAAGGTGAATGCCAAGGAGGTTCGCGAGGGCGGGCTGATCATCGTTGATGAGGGCGAGTTCACCGCGCGCAACCTCGCCAAGGCCGG
>JBQCCG010000183.1:0-12456 GCA_051962455.1 Sphingomicrobium sp.
ATCACCTGCTCGAGCTGTCCTGGGTCGGCGCGGACAGGGCCAAGGTTGCGGTCATGCTTGACCACCAGCTCGACGGTTTCGCCGAGCAGCCGCTTCAACAGATGGGAAACTTCCGAGACTACGTCCGGAAGCTGGAGCACCTGCGGGCGCAGGGTTTGCTGCCGTGAGAAGGCGAGGAGCTGCCGGGTCAACCCCGCGGCACGGTTCGAGTTCGACTTGATCTGCTGGATGTCGTCATAGTCGCTGTCGCCGGGCGTGTGCCGCATCAGCATCAGATCGCAGTGGCCGATGATCGCCGTCAGAATGTTATTGAAATCGTGAGCGACGCCTCCCGCGAGCTGGCCGACCACCTGCATCTTGGTCGCCTGCGCGACCTGGCGCTTGAGCTTCGCTTCCTCGCTGTTGTCCTTGAGCAGGAGGAGAACGGCCGCCTCGCCGAGGCCGCGGAGTCCGGCGATGGTCAACGCCACCAGCTCTGAAGATTGATTGGTGAGCCTCACCGCGAGGTCGCCCGACATGGCCGGACCACGCGCATTCCGGCGGACCGCATCGGCGACCGCTGCCTTGTCCTCCTTGACCACGATGTCGCCGGGATAGACCGGCATGTCCGAGCCGCGGATTCCGGCAGCCTGCCGGAATGCTCCGTTCATCATCAGGAACCGGCCGTCACGATCGACCAGCGCCAGACCGATCGGCATCACGTCGAGCAGCGCCTGCAGGTTCGACGACTGGGCTAGCGACGCTCCGCTGCCGGCGTCGAACAGCAGAAAGGTACCCGCCCCGCCATCTCCCTGCGGGTCGGCCGGCATATGAACCGCGCGGATCGGCTGTCCTGTTTCGCCCTCGGCGACGAGGCGCATCTGCTCGTCGTCACCAATTTCGACCAACTCACTGAAGCGAGTCGACCTGAGTTGCTGGTTCGCGTCGATCGCCCGATCGGCGAAGAGACTATTCGCTGCGACGATTGCTCCGTTGCCATCCACCACGGCGGCAAGCACGCCGGCTCCGGACAGACGTTCGCCCGTGACTCCTTCGATCCGCCGAACGGCGATCGTCAGAGCATCGACGGGCGGAGCCGCGGGAAAGCGCCACAGCAGCAGATCGTTGCTCGATCCGACGCGGTCGACCTCGACCGGGCTCATGCCCGCCTTTGTCTCGATTCCGGCGACACAACCCGCGCCATCTCGCCATGCCATCGTTTGTGCGAGCTTCAGCCCCTTCTGCGCCTCGTCGCCCGCAGCCACCTCCAAAGGGGCCGCGCTTCCAAAGCGTTCGCGATAGGCTTCATTGACAAGCAGCAGCGAACCGTCACCGCCTGTGAGCGCGACCGGGTCCCGGCTGAGGCCCAGCGCCGAGCCGACCAGCGAATAGTCGGGGCCGTCGACCAGCGGTTCAATGACCGCAGCTGGCGTCCCTGCCCTGCTGAAGACGATTGCTCCGACGACTCCTGCGATGAGTGCGGCCAGCGCAACCAGCGGATGACCCAAGAGAACCAGCACGAGCGCCGCGGTCGCTCCCGCTGCGACGGCGACACCTGGGACAAGCCACCGTGCCCACCCGTCGAGCGGGGTTACGCCGATTCGAGGCAGCTCCTGGTACAGCATCGCGTTGCGAGCATGCTATCAGATGCGCGGCACGCTACCAGATGCGACTTGATTTCGCGTCAGGCTTTCCGCCGGGAGCGTCGGCGCTCCCATTGGCTCCGCGACCAGAAGCGCCAGGCAACCGAAGCGGCGAAGTAGCCGAATATCGCGAGAGCCGCCGCAATGGTCAGGATGCCCAGTGCAATCGGCCCCGAGGCGTGGTGCACCCAGAAAAGCAAGCGGCTGAGCTCGCCCGACAGTCGTTCAGCGGAAGCGGGGTCCACCAAAGGCCCCTCGTGGCGCAGCTCCCACGAACCGATGCGATATGCGGCATAATACATCGGCGGAATGGTCAACGGATTGACGACGAGCGTGATCGCTGCCGCGACCACGACATTGGCACGCGTCGGGATCGCGAGAAGAACGGCGATCACCGTGTGCATGAATGGGATGATCACGGCGACGAACAGGCCCACGGCAACGCCTCGTGGCACCGAGCGACGGTTCATCCTCCACAAGGAAGGATGGCGCAGATGGGGCGCGAATGGCCGCAACAGTCGATGGTGATCGACAGTCTCGCGAGTTGGGATGTGGCGCGTCAGCCAGTGGAAGCGCGCCGGCGGAGTCGCCTCAGCCACGGCTTCTGAGCAGCCGCTGCTGCTCCCGCTTCCAGTCACGCTCCTTCATCGTCTCACGCTTGTCGTGCACTTTCTTGCCGCGCGCCAGTGCCAGTTCGACCTTCGCCCGCCCTGCTGCGTTGAAGTAGATCGACAACGGGACGAGCGTCAGTCCCTGGCGGGTCACTGCGCCATTGAGCTTGGCTATCTCACGATTCTTGAGCAACAATTTACGCGGCCGCTTTGGTTCGTGGTTCAAGCGATTGCCATGGCTGTATTCGGGAATGTGGCTGTTGATTAGCCAGATTTCATCGCCCTCGGCGCTTGCGTAGCTCTCGGCAATCGAGCCCTCGCCGTGGCGAAGCGACTTCACCTCGGTCCCGGTAAGCTGGATCCCCGCCTCGAACCTGTCCTCGACGAAATAGTCGAAGCGCGCACGGCGGTTTTCGGCCACGACCTTCTGCTTGTCGAACGGTTGCGGGAGCGGCTTGGGCATGAGGCTTAGATAAGACCTGCGTGCTCCAATGCAGCATCGACCGCGCGTTTCGATGTGTCCGACGCCTCAACCAACGGAAGCCTGAGCTCGCTCGGAAAATCATTCCTGATCCGCGTCAGCGCATATTTGGTCGGTGCGGGGGACGCATCGGTGAACAGTGCCACGTGCAGCGGATAAAGCCGGTCCTGGAGCTTCAGCGCCTCGTCCCAACGGTTCTCTCGCATCGCCTTCTGAAAGTCCGAGCAGAGCCTGGGCGCGACATTGGCCGTCACGGAGATGCAGCCGACGCCGCCCATGGCGTTGAAGCCCAGCGCCATATCGTCGTTGCCCGAAAGTTGGATGAAGTCCTCCCCGCAGGCGAGCCGTTGGGCCGAAACGCGCCCAAGGTTCCCCGTCGCGTCCTTGATCGCGACGATCTTCGGATGGTTGGCGATCTGACCGAGAGTATCGACCGAAATGTCGGCGACGGTCCTCGACGGAACGTTGTAGACCACAATCGAGAGCGGCGAGGCGTCGGCGATTGCAGTGAAATGAGCCGCCAATCCGGCCTGGCTCGGCTTGTTGTAATAGGGGACGACCACGAGCGCGGCGTCAGCGCCCACGTCAGCTGCCGCGCGGATCATCTCGATTGCGTGGGCCGTCGAGTAACTTCCGCAGCCCGCGATCACCGGCACCCTGCCCTTCGCCGCTTGCACCGTATGGGCGATCACTTCCCGATGCTCGTCCGCGTTCAGAGTCGCGACTTCGCCAGTGGTTCCGCAAGGCACCAGCGCATTGGAGCCTTCGGTAATTTGCCAGTCGACGAATTCGGCCAATGTGTCCTCTGCGACACGACCATTCGAAAATGGCGTCACCAGCGCGGGAATTGAGCCGAAAAACATGAACTTGTCTCCTCAATCGGGAGTTTTCTGTGGACAGATTGGCCGTGTTCACTGGCTGATAAGGAGCGGGACTGCAAAATGTCCAGCATGTGGCGTGTCGCAGCCCTCGTGCCAGTGCTTCTGGCCACCGCGGCGTCGAGTTCGGCGCAGTCCGTTGCGCCCGTCAGCTCTACCGCTCCCGCTTATTCAAATCAGAGCGTCGCTTCCGCCCTGGACTGGTGGCGAACGCTCCGGAAGAGCGACGCTTACAGCTTTGCCGATTACGCCCGATTCCTGATCGCCAACCCCGATTGGCCGGACGCGACGCGGATGCGCGAGTGGGCCGAAAAGGCGATGAAGCCGGGTGAGAACGGTCCGACCGTCACAGCATTTTTCGCGACCAAGAAGCCCCAAACGGGCAATGGTTGGGCGCGCCTCGCAGAGGCTTATAGCTCGGCCGGCAAATTGCCGCAGGCGCTCGATGCCGCACGCGAAGCATGGGCATCACCCGACCTCAGCGCCAGCGACGAACAGGCGATCTGGGCGCGGTACGGAGCGAGCTTCACCCGGGCCGACCACGACCGACGGGTCGATGCACTCCTATTCGCCAAGAAGCCCGATGATGCGGCGCGCTTCGTCGCAATGACGAGCCCGGACCGGCAGGCCTCGTTCAGCGCTCGGGTCGCCATGCAGCAGGACGCTTCCGACGCCGAAGGCCGCTATCAGGCGGTCATCGGGTCGGTGACTCGCGATGGCGGCCTGATGATGGACCGGGCGCGATACCTTTACACGCACAATCAAAAATCCGCGGCCGAGGATCTCGCCGCTCGCGAACACAATTTCACCTACAAGCCCGCCGATCCCGAGCGATTCTACGACATGCTCATCCAGCTTGCCGGCGATGCGGCGCAGGACCGCGACTGGAAAACGGCATTCAATATCGCGAGCCAAATCGATGACGTTTTGCCCGCGGGCGTGAATGTGGCCGACCAGCCCTATGGCGTTCGAGACAATTACACGACCTTGGCCTGGTTCGCGGGCAGCGCTGCGCTCGATCGGCTGAACGAGCCGACGAACGCGCTTGCGATGTTCGCCCGCTATGCGCGAGGCGGCCGGTCGCTGCAGGTACAGACCAAGGGCGACTATTGGGCGGGTCGTGCGGCGTTGGCTGGCGGCAAGGTTCAACTGGCGAACAGCTATTTCGCCGAGGCGGCCAAGGACTCCGGCCTGTTCTACGGCCAGCTCGCGCTCGAGCGGCTCGGCCGAACTGTGCCGGCGCCCTCCACCGCGCTTCCCCAACTTGCCACGACGGAGTTCCAGCGGACGGCATTCAACAACCGGCGCCTGGTGCAGGCGGTCAGGCTCCTGGGTCAGCAGGGCCGCTCGACCGAGCAGGCTCTGTTCATCCGCGCCCTCGCCGAATCGCTCGACAATGATGCCGACCGAAGCCTTGCCGTCGAGCTTTCTCAGCAGATCGGCCGCAGAGATCTGGCGGTGTGGACGTCTCGAATGGCGCGCGTGAAGGGCTCCAGCTTCTACGTACGGCAGGCGTATCCCCTTTTGTCCGCGCCAGTATCGGGAAATCTGTGGTCGCTCGCGGAGGGAATCAGCCGCCAGGAGAGCTCGTTCGACCCTTACGCCGTCAGCCACGCCGGAGCGCGCGGGATGATGCAGCTGATGACCGAAACGGCGCGTGAGCAGGCGGGAAAGCTGGGTGTCGGATTCGACAGCTACAAGCTCATCAGCGATCCCAGCTACAACATCATGATCGGCTCGGCTTACTTCAAACGGCTGCTCGACAGCTGGAACGGCAGCGTTCCGCTTGCGGTCGCCGCCTACAATGCGGGTAGCGGCAATGTTCGCAAATGGGTGAACCGGAACGGCGATCCGCGCGGACAGGTCGACATGCTCAAATGGATCGAAGCGATCCCTTATGTCGAAACGCGTGCTTATGTGCAGCGGGTGATCGAGAACAGCGTCGTCTACGATTCGATCCGCAACAGCAACGCCAACGCGCAGCAGACTGCGATGCACGTGTCGCGCTATCTTGGGAAGGACCGCCCCGGCTGATAACGCGCGGCCGTGGCTGACCGGTACATCACCCCGCAGGGGCTCGCGCGAATCCGCTCCGAATATGACGAGCTGTTCGGCATCGAACGGCCCAAGATCGTCGAAACCGTCTCATGGGCCGCGTCGCTCGGCGATCGCTCCGAAAACGCCGATTACATCTATGGCAAACGGCGGTTGCGCGAGATCGACCGGCGGCTTGCACACCTCGGCAGGATCATGAAGGAAGCGAAGGTCGTCGATCCTTCGAAGCAGCAGGCACGCGACCAGGTCCGGTTCGGGGCAACGGTCGAGCTTGCCGACGAGGACGACAAGTGCAGAACGCTGACCATCGTCGGGAACGATGAAGCCGATGCCACCGCGGGACGGATCGGGTGGAGCGCGCCGCTCGCCCGAGCGCTTATCGGCGCCAGGGTCGGCGACGAACGGATCGTTCGGCTGCCCTCCGGCGAAAAGTCGTACGAGGTAGTGGCGATCAGCTACCCAGACTAGCCGCCCCTGCTCGTCACCAACTGCGGCGGCTCCGCGGGCATCGCTTTCGACCATGCGTCCGCAATTGCCTCCAGCGCTCCGAGCGCCGCCTGTTGCTCGTCATCCGCGTCGATCGTGCGCCAGGGCGACCAGCGGGTGTCCGTATTGGCCCTGAGCTCGGCAAGAGCGGTTTGGTAGGCCGGATCGTCGGCGCGGATGAATTCATCCTGCGCCTGCCGCGATCGCCACGGACTTCGCATCCGCTCTGCAATCCGCTGCTCCTGAACATCGGCGCTGACGTCGAAGTAGAGCTTCACAAGCAAGGTCCCATAGTCGCGCTGCTGGACCTCGAACTCGTTGATCTCATCGAACACGCGCGGAATCGATTGTTCCGGCGTCCGACCGAGCACCCGGTCGTCGAGCACTCGCCGATACCAGCTTCGCAGCAGAATCGTCGTATTGCCGGCGCTCGGAAGCTGGCGCCAGAAGCGGGCGAGCCAATGGCCTTCGCTTGATTCGCGCCGATCGTAGCCGGTGCAGTGGACGGCGAAATGGCAAGGGTCGAAGGCCGCAGCCAGCTGCTTGAGCGTGCATTTCTTCCCCGCTCCTTCGAGTCCCTCGAGCAGGATGATCGCTCGGCGTCCGTAAGCGATTTGGGGGAGCTGCAACTCGGCGACATGCTCGCGCAGGGCCGCAAGCGCAGACTCGACGTCGTGCGCCACCGGTGCTCGGTAACCTTCCGCGTCGCTCACGACAGCGAATCTAGCGGCATTGACGGAGCGCACAACGGCTAAGCCGCCGCTCGATGCTGGACTGTCCCGCAATGAGCCGAGGCTCAGCTCGGTTCGACGACCTTGATGTGCAGTTCCCTGAGCTGCTTGGGCATGACTTCCGCCGGAGCATTCATCATCAAGTCCTCTGCCTTCTGGTTCATCGGGAAGAGGATCACCTCGCGGATGTTGGGCTCGTCCGCGAGAAGCATGACGATTCGATCGATTCCCGGAGCCGAGCCGCCGTGCGGCGGAGCGCCGAACTTGAAGGCGTTGATCATGCCCGCGAAGTTCGTGTCGACTTCCTCGCGCGTGTAGCCGGCGATTTCGAACGCCTTGTACATGATGTCCGGCCGGTGATTCCGGATCGCGCCGGAGCTCAGCTCCACGCCGTTGCAGACGATGTCATACTGCCAGGCGAGGATGTCGAGCGGGTCCTTGGTCTCCAGCGCCTCCATCCCGCCCTGCGGCATCGAGAAGGGGTTATGGCTGAAGTCGATCTTCTGCTGCTCCTCATTATACTCGTACATCGGGAAGTCGACGATCCAGCAGAAGCGGAACGCGCCTTGTTCGATCAGGCCGAGCTGTTCGCCGACGCGGGTACGCGCCGCGCCCGCGAGCTTGGCCGCATCCTCTTCCTTGCCTGCCGCGAAGAAGATGCCGTCGTCGGGGCCGAGACCCATCGCCTCGGCGATGCGGTTCATCCCCTCCTCGCCGTGGTTCTTGGCGATCGGGCCGCCCCACTCACCGCCCTTGCGCGTGGCATAGCCGAGGCCGGCAAAGCCTTCGCTCCGCGCCCATTCATTCATGTCGTCGAAGAACTTGCGGCTCTTCTCCGCCGTCCCGGGCGCGGGGATTGCGCGCACGACGCCGCCCTTCTCGACGATGCCCGCGAAGAGGCCGAAGCCGGAGCCTTTGAACTCTTCGGTCACGTCCGTGATCAGCAACGGATTGCGCAAATCCGGCTTGTCGGTTCCGTACTTTAGCAGTGCTTCCTTATACGGGATGCGAGGATATTCGCCCGCTGGAGTAACCGTCCGACTGTTGGCGAATTCCTCGAACACCCCGGACAGCACCGGCTCGATCGCCGCGAACACGTCCTCCTGGGTGACGAAGCTCATCTCGAAGTCGAGCTGGTAGAATTCACCCGGGCTGCGGTCGGCGCGCGCATCCTCATCCCGGAAGCAAGGCGCGATCTGAAAGTAGCGATCGAAGCCCGCGACCATGATCAGCTGCTTGAACATCTGCGGCGCCTGCGGGAGCGCATAGAATTTGCCGGGATGGACGCGGCTCGGAACCAGATAATCGCGGGCGCCCTCGGGCGAGCTCGCGGTCAGGATCGGCGTCTGGAATTCGGTGAAGCCCTGCTCGATCATCCGCCGCCGGATCGAGGCGATCACTGCGGAGCGAAGCATGATGTTACGGTGCACCTGCTCGCGCCTCAAATCGAGATAGCGGTACTTGAGCCGGATCTCCTCCGGATAGTCGGCCTCGGTCGAAACCGGCATGGGGAGCTCGGCCGCTTCGGACTGCACCGTCACTTCGCCGGCCCGGACCTCGATCTCGCCCGTTGCGAGGTTCGGGTTTACGGTCTCGGCCGAGCGCGCAACGACCTTTCCCTCGACCGTGACCACCGACTCCAGCCGGAGACGATCGAGCACCTTGAACGCGGCGGAATCGGTATCCGCGACGATCTGCGTGATTCCGTAATGATCGCGCAGGTCGACGAACAACAGCTGCCCATGGTCGCGCTTGCGATGGACCCATCCCGAGAGGCGGACCGTTTCGCCGACGTTGCTCAGGCGCAGATCGGCGCAGCTATGGGTGCGATAGGCGTGCATGTGGTCTCTTTCTTCTCGTCATTCCCGCGAAAGCGGGAATCCCGCTCTTCTTCCCAGCCACTCATACAGGCAGCGGGACCCCCGCTTTCGAGGGGGTGACGAATTGAGGGATTTAAGGCGCGCGCTTCCCTTCCCACTCACTCTTTGTCAACCCGCGAGGGCGGGGCTAAAGCCCATTAAAGACTCATGCGTATCCATCCTTTGATTTCCAAATCGGACGACCTCAAGGCTCTGGTCGACCGCCTTTCCCGCCAGCCCTTCGTCGCCGTGGACACCGAGTTCATGCGTGAGAACACCTATTGGCCCGACCTGTGCCTGATTCAGGTCGCCAGCAGCGAGGAAGCGGCTGCGATCGACCCGAAGGCCGACATCGATTTGAAACCCCTGCTCGACCTGTTCGTGAACAACCAGGAGGTGCTGAAGGTTTTCCACGCCGGCGGCCAGGACCTCGAGATCATCCATAATCTTACGGGCAAGGTGCCGCATCCGCTGTTCGACACGCAGATTGCCGCGATGGCGCTCGGTCATGGCGAGCAGATCGGCTATTCGAACCTCATCGAGAGCCTGCTTGGGCACAGTCTCGACAAAGGCGCGCGGTTTACAGACTGGAGTCGGCGCCCGCTCGACAAGCGGCAGATCGACTATGCCATCGCGGATGTGACTCACCTCGCCACCGTCTTCCCGCGGATGGTGGAGAAGCTGAAGAAAACCGGACGAGGCGCCTGGCTCGACGAGGAGATGGAGCGGCTCGCCGACCCCTCGAGCTTCGCCTTCCCGCCTGAGGATGCGTGGAAGCGGCTCAAGCTTCCGAGTCGCAACCCCGCCGTGCTCGGACGACTGAAAGCGCTGGCGGCCTGGCGCGAAGTCGAGGCACGGGGCAAGAACCTGCCGCGCGGGCGGATCATCAAGGACGATACGCTGAACGAGATCGTCCTTCACCCTCCGAAGAGCCAGGACGACCTGGGGCGGGTCCGCGGCCTTTCGGCGGGCTGGAAGACCAACGACATCGGTTCGCGGCTGATGGCGGCCATCAACAATGCGAAGCCGCTTACACCGGAGGAGATGCCCGACCGTGAACCGAGGCGGCCGGGCCTGACGAAGGATGCGGTCCTTGTCAGCGACCTGCTCAAGCTGCTGTTGAAGATTCGTGCCAAGGAAACGGGCGTCGCGGCGCGGCTCATTGCTCGCGCCGACGATCTCGAAGCGCTCGCGGCGGGCGTGCGAAAGAACCTCAACATCCTCTCGGGCTGGCGATACGAGCAGTTCGGCAAGGACGCGCTCGACCTGGTCGAGGGGCGGCTCGCCTTCGCGATCGAGAACGGAAAGCTGAAGATGAGCCGCATCGACAGCCGGGAAACGGTTGATGCGTAAACTCGCATTCGTCGCCTCGGCATTGCTCGCGGCCTGCACGACCGCGCCTGCCGAGCCGCCGGTTCATGGTGTCACCCCAGGGCACAAGTGCAATGCGAGCGGCACCGACAAATTCATTGGGCTGCCCGGCACCGTGGCAATGGGTCAGGCAATCTTGCGAGCCTCCAACGCGGCAGTACTTCGCGTCGCTGAGCCGAACACGATGTTGACGATGGACTATCGCGAAGACCGCGTGACCATTTGGCTCGACCAAGCCCAGAAGATCACCAAAATCCGCTGCGGCTAGGCCGCTTCGCCGATCATCCGCGAATCGATCAGCGCGCGCCTGATCGTCGGAAGCGACAAGCGCGCGCGCTCGGCAATTGCATAGCGATCGACCGCCTCGACCGCCCGCTCGACGGTCCAATAGTCGCGGTGCAGTCGCTCGCTCATGAATCTCAAAGCCTCCGCCGGAATGTGGAGCCCGCGATCGGCGAAGTGGAGCTGGATTAGCCCGGCGAACAAGATGTCGTCGGGATGGCCGATCCGAGTGACGGGGGTAATCGCCAGCCGGGTCTTCAGGTCGGGCAGCCGAGGGGTCCAGGCCGGCGGCACTTCGTCCGCGACCATCACCAGCGGACGTCCGATATCCTGCGCCTGGTTCCAGGCATGGAACAGCTCCTCTTCGTCCCGCTGGTCGGCGTCATCGAACAAGCGTCCACCGACACGCTCGACGAAGCTGCGCGCGAGCAATGTGCGCCCCGACCGGCGCGGGCCGGTGAGGATCGTCGCCTTGACGGGCCACATGCTGAACTGCCGGAAATGCTCGAACGCCTCGCGATTGGCGTCCGAGACTATGAACCGGGCGTTGCCTTCGCTTTGCGGCCAGTCGAGCGGGAGCGCGATCTGGTCCGGCGCCTTCTTCACTGCTCGCCCTTCGGCGGCGGGGCCCCGGACTGCGCTGCCGCTTGCGGCGTTGCAGCCGGCGGGACCTGCACCGGTGGCGGAGGCGGAATCGGAGGGGGCTTGTCGCCGTTCGCGTGGATTTTGATCACCGTGCCGGCCGATTCGACCACCCATCCGCGACCACTGAGCGCCGCGGCAAGCTGGGCGATGCTGCCCTTGTACGAGACCAGAATATAGCTGGTCCCGCCCGGATTGATCTGCTGCGGAGTCGCTGACTGCACCCCAGGCAAGGTGCGCAGGTGGGCCATCGCGAAATTGTAGAAATTGACGTTGTTGCCGGTGACCTGAACCTGGATGGCGGTGAATTGATTGACCGGAGCAGCCGGCTTTTCGACGGGCTGCGGCAGCACCGGTGGCGGCGGAAGATTGAGCGATGGATCGCGTGTTAGCCGGCCCGAGGCGAGCGCATTAGCGAAGATCTGATCGATCCGCTCGGCGCCTTGAGCCATCATCGCCGGAACGCCTTCGCTGTTCGCCGCCGTCAGCGTGAACCCGCCGAGGATTTCATCGTCGGGGCCATGGCGAGCGATGAAGCGCGCTCGAGCCGGGCCGCCGGGATAAAGCCGCTGCAGCTGCACTTCGGCGACAAGAATGTCGCTCGCTGCGTACATGTCGAGCAGATTGCGCCACCAGCCGCGACCGGGGCGGTGGGTAAGCGCCGCATTGATCAGCAGCGGGTCGGCGCCCGTTCCGCTAATCCGTACATAGCTGATCGGGCTTTGGGCAGTGTGGAACTGCGCCCAGGCTCGCTGCCACGCGTTCTTCAGCTCGACCGATGTCGCGGTCCCTGCGGAGACGGTAATCGGGATCAGGAGCATCGGTTGAGAATGCTGAACAGCTCCGGCCTCGACTCCGAGAAACGGCGCTGCAAGGTCGCGATCGAACTGGATGCCGAGATCGGCGATGTAGCGGTTGGGTCCGATCAGGTCATGCTCGACGTCGATCGAGCTGACGATCTGGTCGAGCGTCGAATCGGGGAGGTTCGGCGCCTGGCTCACGGGCGCGTTGTGCATTTTCGCCCACAGCATCTTGAACCCCTGCCGCTGCGCGATGCGCCAGCCGGCTAGGCGAGCGCTCTGAGCATCCGGGCCTCCGACGTCGACGTGGATTCCGGTGATCTCCAGCGTGTTGGAAGTGTCGAGAGGCAGGATTCCGCGGTCGCCTGACTCGAGCTGCGCATAAACCACGCCGCCGATACCGGCGGCGGCGAGGAGCAGCAGAAGCGGGAGAGCGAAACGGCGAGCGAGCATTCGAGAGCGCCTTTTGGCGACAACGGCGTGGAAATCCAAGCGGGATGTGGTTAGCAGCCACATCCCGCTTGCCCTGAGCCTAGTCGAAGGGCTGCATTTCCTGCGCGAAGAAGAAGGACAGGCCTTCGACAAGCTCAGGCCGAACGGATGTTGGATGGGCTTAACGTACAAAGACGCCGGAGTGT
>JBQCCG010000184.1:0-2024 GCA_051962455.1 Sphingomicrobium sp.
GTCGTCGCGGTCGGGGAGGCCGAGGTGCTCCTTGGGCGTGACGTAGCAAAGCATCGCGGTGCCGAACCAGCCGATCATCGCCGCGCCGATGCCGCTGGTGATATGGTCGTAGCCGGGCGCGACGTCGGTCACGAGCGGCCCGAGCGTGTAGAAGGGCGCCTCGCCGCAGCTTTCCAGCTGCTTGTCCATATTCTCCTTGATCTTGTGCATCGGCACGTGGCCGGGGCCCTCGATCATCACCTGGCAGTCGTGCGCCCACGCCTTCTTCGTCAGCTCGCCGAGCGTGTAGAGCTCGGCGAACTGGGCTTCGTCATTGGCGTCGGCGGTCGAACCCGGGCGGAGGCCGTCGCCTAGCGAAAAGGCGACGTCATAGGCCTTCATGATCTCGCAGATCTCGTCGAAGCGCTCGTAGAGGAAGCTCTCGCGGTGATGCGCGAGGCACCATTTGGCCATGATCGAGCCGCCGCGACTGACGATCCCGGTGACTCGCTTGGCGGTCAGCGGGACGTAGGGCAGGCGGACTCCGGCGTGGATGGTGAAATAGTCGACGCCCTGCTCGGCCTGCTCGATGAGCGTGTCGCGGTATATCTCCCACGTCAGGTCCTCGGCGACGCCGCCGACTTTCTCCAGCGCCTGGTAGATAGGGACGGTGCCGATCGGCACGGGCGCGTTGCGGACGATCCACTCGCGCGTGTCGTGGATGTTGCGGCCGGTCGAGAGGTCCATGACCGTGTCGGCGCCCCAGCGGATCGCCCACACCATCTTGTCGACCTCGGACGCGACGTCGGACGCGACGGCGCTGTTGCCGATGTTGGCGTTGATCTTGACCAGGAAGTTGCGGCCGATCGCCATCGGCTCGGATTCGGGGTGGTTGATGTTGTTGGGGATGATCGCGCGGCCGCGGGCGACCTCGTCGCGGACGAACTCCGGGGTGACGAAGTCGGGGATGGAGGCGCCGAAGCTTTCGCCGTCCGCCCTTCGACTTCGCTCAGGACGAGCGGAGTCCTTTAGAGCCTCGCGGCCGAGGTTCTCGCGGATGGCGACATATTCCATCTCGGGCGTGACGATGCCGCGCTTCGCGTAGTGCATCTGGGTGACGTTCGCGCCGGGCCTCGCGCGGAGGACGCGCTTGCGGACGTTGGGGAAGGGCTGGACGCCGCCGCTTCGGTCGGGGCCGAGCTGGCCGTTGTCCTCGGGGCGGACTTCGCGTTGCGCGACCTCCTCCACGTCGCCGCGCGAGCGGATCCATTCGCGGCGGAGCTCGGGAAGGCCCGCCATGATGTCGATGCGCTGCTCGGGATCGGTGTAGGGGCCGCTCGTGTCGTAGAGGATGACCGGCGGCTCGCCGCTCGACGGCTCGAGGTCGACGGCGCGCATCGCGACGCGGCGGGCTCCGAGGTGGATCTTGCGCGACCCGCGGATCGGGCCGGTGGTGACTTTCAGTTCGGTGCGAGCGGGCGCGTCGGCCATCAATTCCTCCTCTTCCTCCGCCGGGATCAGCCGGATCAGGTTCGACGGGTCTTGGCTCGCTCGCCAATCTCAGCCGCAGGCCGTGCAGCTCCCCGGGGAAGAGTCGGTCTTAGGCCCGCCAGCCGCCGCGCGCTAGCCGGCCGGTCTCCTATTTGCGTCCTTGCGCCGCCTGGAGCTCCTGCGGAGTCACCACGCCGTCGTGATTGGTATCGAGCGCGTTGAATTTCGCGACTTCGGACGCCCGGAACTCTTCGAGACTGATCTTGCCATCATGGTTCGTGTCGTACTTCTGCAGGATCTGCTCGGGAGTCTCGCTGGGGCGTATCTGCGGCTCGCTCGCCATGAATTACTCCAGGCTGAGCTTTCCGTCGTGGTTGGTGTCAAGCCTCTTGAACGCATCCTGCAGCTGTTTCGCCATCGCGGCTTTGGCCTTCTCCACGTCGCGCTGCTGTGCGGCGGCGATTTCCTCGCGCGAAAGCTTGCCGTCGTGATTGGTGTCGATGCCGCTAAACCGCGCATCCACGCCCTTGATATAGTCGGCCCGAGTAACCGGC
>JBQCCG010000185.1:0-30381 GCA_051962455.1 Sphingomicrobium sp.
GACTTCATATTCCTTCGGATCGTCGACGCCCATTTCCTTCAGCAGGTCGTAGACTTCCTCGCGGCCGACGAGGACGGGAGTCCCAAAGCCCGCTTCCCTGAAGGCGATGGCGGCGCGCAAGACGTTCGGTTCCTCGCCTTCGGCGAACAACACGCGCTTTGGATTTTGTCGCGCATTCTCATAAGCGAGGCTCATCACCGAAACGGTCGGGTTCAGCCGCGCCCGTAGCTGCTGCCGGTACGCTTCCATGTTCGCGATCGGCTTTTGCGCAACTCCGCTCTGCACCGCCGCCTCCGCCACCGCCGACGCCACCACTTCCATCAGCCGCGGATCGAACGGCGCGGGAATGATGTAATCCCGGCCGAAGCTCTGCGACTGGCCCCCGTAAGCGGCGGCGACCTCCTCAGGAACCGGCTCGCGCGCCAGCTCCGCCAAAGCCTCCGCGGCAGCGATCTTCATCTCGTCGTTGATCGCCGTCGCCCGCACGTCGAGCGCACCCCGAAAGATGAATGGAAAGCCGAGCACGTTGTTAACCTGGTTGGGGAAGTCCGACCGGCCGGTGGCGATGATCGCATCGGGCCGAGCGTCGATCGCGTCGGGGGGCCAGATTTCGGGGTCGGGGTTGGCCATGGCGAAGATGATCGGCTCCTTCGCCATCGTCTTCACCATCTCCTTCGTCAGCACGTTGGCGGCAGAGAGGCCGAGGAAGACGTCCGCGCCCTCCAGCGCTTCGGCGAGCGTCTTCTTGTTCGTGTCGACCGCATGCGCCGACTTCCACTGGTCGAGGTCGGTCCGATCCTTCGAGATCACGCCCTTGCGGTCGCACATGATGACATGGTCGCCGCGAACGCCCATCGCCTTGATCAGCTCGGTGCAGGCGATCGCCGCTGCTCCCGCGCCGTTCACCACGACCTGGATGTCGGCAAGCTTGCGGTTGGTCAGCAGGCAGGCGTTGATCAGTCCGGCCGCGGTGATGATCGCGGTGCCATGCTGATCGTCGTGAAAGACCGGGATGTTCATCCGCTCGCGCAGGGTCTGCTCGATGATGAAGCAATCGGGCGCGGCGATGTCCTCAAGGTTGATCCCGCCGAAGCTAGGCTCCAGCAGCTCGACCGCGTCGATGAAGCGCTGCGCATCATCGGTCTTCACTTCGATATCGATCGCATCCACATCGGCGAAGCGCTTGAACAGCACCGCCTTGCCTTCCATCACCGGCTTGGACGCAAGCGCGCCGAGATTGCCGAGTCCAAGGATCGCGGTTCCGTTGGAGATGACCCCGACCAGGTTGCCCTTGCTCGTATAGTCATAGGCGGAGGTCGGATTGTCCGCGATTGCTCGCACCGGGACCGCCACGCCGGGCGAGTAGGCGAGGCTGAGGTCGCGCTGCGTCGCCATCGGCTTGGTGGCGACGATTTCGAGCTTTCCGGGACGGCCGTGGGAATGGAATTCGAGCGCTTCGGCCTCGGTATATTTAACATTGCTTTCGGACATGGACGTGGGCTGTAGCTGATGCGCCATCCCGGCAAAAGCGCTCGCTCGTCATTCCCGCGAAAGCGGGAATCCCGCTACTTCGTGTAGAGCGCGAAAAGAACAGCGGGAGACCCGCTTTCGCGGGGGTGATGGAATGGCTACGAAAAAGACTCATGGCCAGAGCCGACGCCCCGACCCCGATGATGGCGCAATACCGGCGCCTCAAGGAAGAGGCGGGCGACGCGCTGCTCTTCTACCGCATGGGCGACTTCTTCGAATTGTTCTTCGATGATGCGAAGGTCGCCTCCGCCTGCCTCGACATCGCCTTGACCAAACGCGGTGAGGATGCCGGCGAGCCGATCCCGATGTGCGGAGTCCCTGTCCACTCGGCCGAGTCTTACCTCGCTCGGCTGATCAAGGCCGGGCATCGCGTGGCGATCGCCGAGCAGACGGAAAGCCCCGCCGAGGCGCGAAAGGCGCGCGGTTCGAAAGCGCTCGTCGACCGCGCGATCATCCGTCTCGTCACGCCGGGAACGCTCACCGAGGAAACGCTCCTCGAATCTTCATTGGCAAACTGGCTTGCAGCGATCGGCCGCGCCGGTGACGAATGGGCGATCGCCGCCGCCGACATTTCGACCGGCCGCTTCGAGCTGGTGAGCTGCGGTCCGGGTGAATTGGCGGCCGAGCTTGCGCGGCTGTCCGCCGCCGAGATCATTGCCGATAATTCCGTGCCGGGCATCAAGACCTCGGCTGGAAAAGGCGGGTTCGACAGTCTCGCCGGCGAGCGCTCGCTGAAATGTCGTTTTGGTCTCGCCACCCTCGACGGACTCGGCCCTCCCTCACGCGCCGAGCTGTCGGCCGCCGGCGGGCTGCTCGCCTATCTCGACGCGACTCAGAAGGGCGCCGGGATCCTGCTCGACGCGCCGCGCCGGATCGCCCGATCGAGCCACATGGCGATCGACGCCGCAAGCCGCGACAGCCTCGAGCTTACGCGCTCCGTCGCCGGGACGATCGGCGGAAGCCTGCTGGGCGAAATCGACCGCTGCCAGACCGCAGCAGGCCGCCGCTTGCTTGCCGAGGATCTTAGCGCGCCGCTCACCGACAGGAGCACCATCGAGCAGCGGCTTGGCTTGGTCGCGTGGCTTAACGAGAACGCGATCCGCCGCGAGCGGATTCGATCGGCGCTGAAAGCGATGCCCGATTTCGCGCGAGCGCTGGCGCGGCTCGCCGCAGGGCGCGGAAGTCCGCGCGATCTCGCGCTGCTGCGCGACGGCCTGGGGGGCGCGTCGATGCTGAAGAACGAGCTCGAGCTCGAAAGCGAGAGGCCTTCGTTGCTCGACTCGCTGCTGCCTCGCCTTGGCGGCCATGCAGCGCTGGTCGACCGATTGCGCGCAGCGCTGGTCGATTCACCGCCGATCGACTCGTCGAAGGGCGGCTATATCGCGGAAGGCTGTGATGCGGCGCTCGATGCGCTGCGCGACGCTGCGTCGAACGGCCGCCGTGCCATCGCGGCGCTGGAGGCGGGCTATCGGGATACGACCGGAATCAGCTCGCTGAAGATCCGCCACAATGCGGTGCTCGGCTATCATGTCGAAGTCGCTGCGAGACACGCCGACAAGCTGATGCTGCCGGAAAGCGGCTTCACCCATCGGCAGACGCTCGCGGGGGCGGTCCGCTTCAACTCGCCCGAGCTTCACGACGAAGCGACGCGCGTCGTCGAAGCCGGCGCGCACGCGCTTGCGGCCGAAGCCGCGCATGCGGCGGAGCTGACAGAGCTCGCCGTCGCTGCCGCGCTGCGGATCACGGCGACGGCCGAGGCTATCGCCCGAATCGACGTGGCCGCGGGCCATGCCCAGCGCGCCGCCGAAAGCGGCTGGATTCTGCCGCACGTGACTGAAGAACCCTGTTTCGAGATGGAAGGCGGCCGGCATCCAGTGGTCGAGAGCGCGCTTCAACAGGTGGGCGAGCGATTTGTCGCCAACGATCTGTCGATGGGCGCCGACGACCGGCTGTGGCTGATCACCGGACCGAACATGGGAGGCAAGTCCACCTTCCTTCGGCAGGCGGCGCTGATCGCTGTGCTTGCCCAATCGGGCAGTTTCGTCCCCGCCGCCCGCGCCCGGATCGGAATCGTCGACCGCCTGTTCAGCCGCGTCGGCGCCTCCGACAATCTCGCGCGGGGCCGCTCGACCTTCATGGTCGAGATGGTCGAAACCGCTGCGATCCTGGCCCAGGCGACTTCGAACAGCCTCGTCATCCTCGACGAGATCGGGCGCGGAACCTCGACCTATGACGGGCTTGCGATCGCATGGGCGGTGGTGGAGGCCATGCACGACGAGGTGAAGTGCAGGACCTTGTTCGCCACCCACTATCATGAGCTGACCCGCCTGGCCGGGCGGCTCGACGGCCTCTCGCTTCATCATGTACGGGCACGCGAGTGGAAGGGTGACCTCGTCCTCCTCCACGAAGTGGCGGAAGGCGCTGCCGACCGCAGCTACGGGATCGCCGTCGCCAAGCTCGCTGGATTGCCTCCCGCGGTCGTCTCGCGCGCACGCGCCGTGCTTGCCAAGCTCGAGGCGGGACGCGACGCGACTGGCGGAATCGCTGCCGGCCTGGACGACCTTCCGCTGTTCGCTGCCGCGCCGGAGACCGGAAATGATCCGGACCCGCTCGCCGCTGCGCTGGATGAGATCGATCCCGACAGACTGACTCCGCGCGAAGCGCTCGAACACTTATATCGGCTCAAGAGACTGGCATCCGAGCAGGGCTGATGAGCTTCATGGAGATCGACAGGCAGCGTGCGGTCATCGACCGCCGCTCGATTGCCGATCGCCTGAACGCGCTCCCCCCGAGCAAAAAACTCGGTTCCGAGGCTGCCGATATTCTTGGAGAGGCGCTCGCGGGTGGGCGCGACGAAGTCGCACGCCGACTCGCGACGGAGCCGGGAAATGGGCGCGCCGCCGCTCAGGCCACGGCGTTCCTCCACGATCAGCTCGTCCGCCTCACCTACGAGTTCGTCAGCGACCGGATGCTCGACCGCCTCGCGGACGGCATGGCGCTGATCGGCCTAGGAGGCACCGGCCGCGGCGAAATGGCGCCCTACAGCGACCTCGACCTGATGTTCCTGACCGCGAAACCGCCGACAGCAGAACAGGAGCGCGCGGCCGAGGCGATGCTTCACATTCTCTGGGATCTCAAGCTGAAGGTTGGCCATTCGGTCCGCTCGATCCCCCAGCTGATTGCGCTCGCCAGGAAAGACATGACCGTGAGGACGGCCTTCCTTGAAGCGCGCTGGATCTGGGGCGACGAGAATATATTCGACTCGGCGGCTCGTCGTTTTCGCAAGGACGTCGTCGCCGGAACCGCTGCCGCTTTCGTTGCCGCCAAGCTCGCCGAGCGCGACGCGCGGCACATGAAGATGGGCGATAGCCGCTATGTCGTCGAGCCGAACGTCAAGGACGGCAAGGGCGGCTTGCGCGACCTCCACACGCTCTATTGGATCGGCAAATACGTCCATAAGGTCGAGCGACCGGCCGATCTCGTGAAGGCCGGGCTGCTGACCGCCGCCGAGTTCCGCCGGTTCGACCGGGCCGAGCGCTTCTTCTGGTCAGTGCGCTGCCACCTTCATCTGCTCGCCGGGCGAGCCGAAGAGCGCCTCAACTTCGAATATCAGCCGCGGATCGCGGAGATCATGAACTACGCGGACCGGCCCGGGAAATCCGCGGTCGAGCGCTTCATGCAATTCTATTTCTTGAACGCGAAAGCGGTCGGCGATCTTACCGGCGTGTTCCTCGCGCAGCTCGACGAGCAGCTCGGCAAGAAAGGATTTCGATTCGCGCTGCCGACGATCAAGCGGAAGCCGAAGCGGCTCGGCGGCTTCACCCTCGACCGGGGGCGCATCAGCATCCCCAACGATCGCTTCTTTAGGGACGAGCCGGTGCGTTTGCTTGAGCTCTTCGCGCTCGCGGCGCGGGAGAGTCTGGAAATCCACCCGACAGCGATGCGGACCGCGAGCCGCGATTCGGTGCTGATCGATCGCGGCGTAAGAGCCGATCCCCGAGCCAATGCACTGTTCATGGAAGTGCTGACCTCGGTCCATCGGCCCGAGCTGGCGCTCCGATGGATGAACGAGGCCGGTGTTTTCGGCCGCTTCGTTCCCGACTTCGGCCGGGTCGTCGCGCAGATGCAGTTCGACATGTATCACCACTATACGGTCGATGAGCACTCGATCCGGGCAATCGGACTCCTTGCCGCAATAGAACGCGGCGAGCTCAAGCAGGACCATCCGATCTCGACCGCAATCCTGCAGAAGCAGATCGCGTCACGCCGAGTCCTCTATGTCGCGGTGCTGCTTCACGACATCGCCAAGGGCCGCGGCGGCGACCACAGCATCATCGGGTCCGAGATCGCGCTGAAGCTTTGCCCAAGATTCGGCCTCGATGCTGCGGAGACGGAGACCGTCTCGTGGCTCGTTCGGCACCACCTGCTGCTGTCCTCGACCGCATTCAAGCGTGACCTTGCCGATCCAAAGACCATCGAGGACTTCGCCCTCACCGTGCAGAGTCCCGAGCGCCTGCGGCTGCTGCTTGTGCTTACGGTCGTCGACATCCGCGCCGTCGGTCCGGGCGTCTGGAACGAATGGAAGCGGACGCTTCTGAAAACCCTTTACGAAGCGGCCGAGGAGCGACTTCGGCTCGGTCACAAGCAGCATGGCCGCACCGAGATCGTGGAACAGCGGCAGAAAGAGCTGGGGCAGGCGCTCGGCTGGAAAGCGAGCGCGATCAAAGCCCATGCAAGGCGGCTTCCCGACAGCTATTGGCTCGCCGAGCCGCCGTCGTCGCAGCTAGCGAATGCCCGGCAGGTCGCCGCTGCCGAAGCGCACATCGGCGACGCCGTGCCGAACGTCGAGGTCGCTGATGACCCTGAAAGCGGCGCGACCCGGGTCAGCGTCTTTACGCCGGACCGGGAGGCATTGTTCTACCGGATCTGTGCGGGGCTCGCGTCCGCCGGCGCGAACATCATCGACGCCCGAATCCACACCACCCGCGACGGAATGGCGCTCGACAATCTATTGGTGCTCGACGGACGTGGGCACCCCTACGCGGACCGTCGATTGCGCTCGCGCCTCGTCAAATCGGTTGAAGCTGCGCTCGCGAGTCCGTCGCCGCCGCCTCTTCCCGTTGCGGAGCCGCAGCGGCGAAGCTCGGCCTTCGACGTCGCGCCATCGGTTGCAATCGCCGATCGCGCCTCCAGCCGGACAACGGTTGTCGAAGTCAATGCCCGCGACAGGCCGGCGCTGCTCGCCGGTCTTGCCGCCGCGATTCACGGCTGCGGGCACACCGTTCATTCGGCGCATATCGCCACTTACGGCGAACGCGCGGTCGACGTATTCTATCTGACGCGAGCGGACGGGAAGAAGCTCACTCCCGAAGAGAATGAACGATTGCGGACCGCCTTGCTCGACGCGGCGAAAGACACGGCTCAGTCGAAGGCTGCCTGAGAGAAAGGCCCCGCCACGACAGCGGGGCCTTTCCGATCTCCGATTTAACTCAGCTGCCGCGTTCCGGCGCCGGAGGCGGCGGCGGTGGCGGCGGAGGCGGAGCCGGACAGGTCGCCGTCGCCAGGATTACCGAGCCGTCAGCGCACGTCTGAGTTGCCGGCGGAGGCGGCGGAGGAGGAGGAGGGAGAGGTGCCGGAGGCGGCGGCGGCGCAGCGCGGTTGAAGCCCAGCTTCGCCCGGAGCGTCAGGCCGAACGTCCGCGGCTCTCCGAGGAACGCGCCATAGAGCTGAGTCGACACCGGATAGAAGCCGGCCTCGACGCCGCGCGTCGTCCCCTGGCCCTGCAGCGGCGCGTCGAACGCGACTTGCAGATAGTTCTTGTTGAATATGTTCTGGGCCCAGAATTCGATTCCCCAAGCGTCGCCCGGCCCCTCGATCCCGATGCGCCCGTTGAAGATCGCGAAGCCGGGCTGGGTCTTCTCGATGTCGAGGTCGGAGCCCGTGTTGAACTTGCTCATGTACCGACCGTCGAAATAGACGAGGCTGTGGAGCGCGCCCCACAGCGGCGGAGTCCATGCGACCGAAGAGGTGATCGTCCACAGCGGCGCGTTGGATATGCGTCGCCCCGGAAGCTGGAACAGAGCGTTGGTGAGCGGCTGCCCATCGGCGCCGACGAGGTTGTGGCGATACTTGGTATCGGCCATCACGACGCCGCCGTTCCATTCGAGGTCGCGCAGCGGGTGCGTGAACGCCTCGAGCTCGAAGCCTTGGCTCCTGACGCCGCCGCGGAGGCTGCCGGTGCACGCGCCCGTGTACGGACTATTGTCGGTGTCAGCTCCGTTCAGATTCGTGCTGCAGCTGTTGATGTTTTCGACGACGAAGTTGAGTCCATTGAACGTGTTCAGTTGGAAGTTGCGGAACACCTCGTGGAACAGCGCCAGGTTCACATCGATTCCGCGCCCGTGATATTTCACCCCAGCTTCGAACGCATCGTTGATCTCGGGCTTGAACTGCAGGTCGGCGCCCGATGCCACCATGCCGCTGCAATTGGGCTGCGTCGTGCTTGTGCAGATCGCGCCGTTGCCGGAAATGACGAACGGCGGCGCTGGAAGCGATGGCGCAGTGCTTCGGAATAGCGCCGACCGGTCGAGGTTAAACCCGCCCGACTTGTAGCCCCGCGAATAGCTTGCGTAGGTCAGCAGCCGATCGGTCGGCTTGTAGCTGATCACTGCGGTGCCGGAGAGCTTGTTCTCGGTTCGGCTGTCGGCGAGGGCGAACGAGCCGCCGGGCACGCTCGGGGATACGCAGGGCAGTTGCTGCAGCGACGCAAGCGGGCTCTCCGCGTAGAGCGTGCAGAGAATGTTGTTGTCGGTGAGAGTCGCACCGAGCGTCTTCTTCTCATGCGTGTAGCGCGCGCCGAGGGTCAGCTTCAGCTGGTCGGTGATCGAGATGATGTTGTGGGTGAAGACCGCGTAGTTCTTGCTGCCCTGATTATAGAGATCGTTGAGCGCCGCCCCGTTGAGGCTCAGCGCCGGATTGATCAGGTTCGCAAAGCCGCTGTTTCCAAACGGTGGAGCCGAGAAGTTGGTCGGTACGAACGCATCGCTCGGGAGGTTGGCGAACGCGCTGAGCACGGTGAACTGGCCCGCGAGCGCCTGCTGCAATGCCGGATTGCCAGCCGCCGCCAGATAGGCTGCCTCGAGATTCGAGCGGACGCCGGCGGCATAGGGCGCGCTAAAGCAATTCCCGTTCGGCGTGGGCGCCAACAGTTGCGCGGGAGCCCCGCCGGCCACGAAGTTCGCCGCGACCAGGCAGTTGGAGTAGGCCGCATATTGGCTGCCGTAGGCGAGGTTGTCGCGGACCTGCAGCTTCTCATCGGCGTAATAGCCGCCGATCAACCAGTCGAGGCGATCGTTCCAGGCCTTGCCCTGGAGGCGCAATTCCTGGCTGAAGGTCTTGAAGCGATTGTACGAACCGCCACCGCTGTCGCGGTAAAGGATGTCGAGGTTGTTGAAGTCGGCGTCCTGCCCGCGCGTATATTTGTTGTAGCGATAGGCCGTAATCGAGGTGAGCTCGGCCCAGCCGAAGTCGTTCACCAGCTCCCCGGAAATGCCCCAGTCCCGGACGTCCGAATCATAATTGCGACCTGGGGTGATCGACGTCAGGCGTGCATTCGGATCGTCTTCGATGATTCCACCGAGACCGCGCTCGATCGCCGCAATCGTCGACGGCTGGAGAACCACTCCGCCCGCCCCGTTGGTGACGACGTCATGCGCCGGCAGGAAGGGCGCTCCGCAGCACTCCTCGTTCTGCTTCGAGTAATCGGCGATCAGCCGGAACGAGAAATTGTCGTTCGGCTGATAGAGAGCCTGTCCGCGCAGAAGCCAGCGGTCGCGGCCGTTGATCCGCCGTCCGGAGACCACGTCCTTGAGAAAGCCGTCGCGCTTGTCCCACACGCCGTCGAGCCGGAGCGCGAGCCCGTCGGCTACGGGGCCGGTCGCGCTCGCCTCGAAGCGCCGGAAGTTGTAATTTCCGACATCGACCTGGCCGCTGACCTCGGGCGTGAAGCGCGGCTTGGCGGTAAAAATCGAGATCAGGCCGGCCGATGTATTGCGGCCGAACAGTGTTCCCTGCGGTCCACGCAGTACCTCGATTCGATCGATCGGCCCGAGGTCGGTCAGGCCGATGCCGGTGCGCGCCCGATAGACTCCATCGATGAACAGGCCAACCGAGTTTTCGAGACCGGGGTTGTCGCCGACCGTACCGACGCCGCGAATGCGCGCGACCGCCGCACCCGCTTCGGACGATGTGGACGAGACCAATAGCGATGGCGCGATCTGATTCAGCTGCCGGATGTCGGTCGCGCCGGTATTCTGAAGATTCTGACCCGTCACTGCGCTCACCGCCATCGGCACGTCGGACAGCGCCTGGTTGCGGCGAGTCGCGGTGATGATGATGTTCCCGGTGTCAGCCGATTGCTGCTGCGTTTGGTCCTGTGCCGCAGCGCCTCCGTTCGGCTGCGGCGGCTGATTATCTCTGTCGGTGCTGGCCAATGCCGGACTCGTCAATGCGAACAGGCCTGCCGAAAGCAGCCACGCTGACTTGCGGATCATCTTTTCTCTCCCCTTCGGACGGCAAAGCGCCCGGTCCGGAGCGAGGCTAACCCCGAACAGCAGTCAATGGGAAGCGACCGAACGGCTACACCCCAACAATGGCGCGCCGCTGCAGCAATTTGGCAACACGAGTGTAAGTAAGCTTTGCGCGCAGCTAGTCGGCGGCTGGCGAGCAACAGCTCAAGCGGTCACTTCGGCGCAAGCACCATCAGCATCTGGCGCCCCTCCATGCGCGGGTGCGCCTCGACCTTGGCGACTTCGGCGGTCTGCTCCTGAACACGGCGAAGAACGGCCATGCCGAGCTCGCCATGTGCCATCTCGCGGCCGCGAAACCGCATCGTGACCTTCACCTTGTCGCCTTCGTCGAGGAACTCGAACACCTTCTTCATCTTGGTGTCATAGTCGTGGTCGTCGATGTTCGGACGCATCTTGATCTCCTTGATCTCCTGCGTCTTCTGCTTCTTGCGCTGCTCGTTGGCCTTCTTCTGGGCCTCGTACTTGTAGCGCCCGATGTCGAGGAACTTGGCGACCGGCGGATCGGAGTTGGGGGAAATCTCGACGAGGTCGAGCCCGACCTCCTGGGCCTGCTCGAACGCCTCGCGCGTATACATCACGCCCAGATTTTCGCCGTTCTCATCAATCACCCGGACTTTCGGGGACTGGATGAACTCGTTGTAGCGGGGGCCGCTCATCGGCGGCGGAGGCGCCATCGAACGGCGCGGATAGGGCGGGGGTATACTCGGTCTCCAAAATGGTTGTTAGTCAGCGCGCGAGTTAGGCACTCGCGGGCCTTAAGAAAAGTGCGCGTGAACAAATGTGAGTCATTTTTGCCGCGACCTGTGGCTCAGAGTCGTCAGGCCACCCTCAACGTTATTGCTGCACTTAGATAGCCCCAGATGGTCCAACCAACGATCGCGGTTACCGCAATACCATCGAACCACGGACGACGGACAAAGATCAAACCTATGACGATGGCCAAAATGATCAGATTGTCCGCTTCCAGCTTCATGATCGCTATTGGATCGGTGCTGCCGGCGTAGCGAGGCCCGAGCGCGATGATGATCAACAGCAGAAGCAGCGCGTTCAATGCCCAAAAGTAAGACGCGGTTCGCAAATAAAATTCTCGGAGGTCGATGCCCTCAGCCGGAACTTCGTCCGGTAGAACGGCAGCGGCGGCTAAATACGTTAGGAGCAGTATCGCAAGATCGGGCAGGAACTCGACCACCTCGATCGTCGTGCGATTGCGGTACCAGCCGTAGGCCGCCCACCAGGTCGCGACGACCGTCAAAAGCATAAACAGCGCCAGGGCGAGCGAGATCCAGTCCCACTGAACGCGGTCCCGCGCACGCATGAGATGGTGAAAACTGGTTCCGAGCTCGGCGACAGCCAAGCCGAGGACGAGGGCGACGAAGACCGAAATATATTCGGACACCGTCACGACGGCCCTCAGCAGCCCTAACGCAAATCCGGCGGCACGGCCTCGTCGCGGACCATCGCGACCGCGTCATGGAGGCTCATCATCTTTTGGTGCTCGTCGCTGCCGAGACGGCGGATCGCGACCGTCCGCTCCTCCGCCTCGCGCTTGCCGACGACGAGAAGCAACGGGACCTTGGCCAGGCTGTGCTCGCGGACCTTGTAGTTGATCTTCTCGTTGCGGAGGTCGGTCTCCACTCGGATTCCCGCGGTTTTCAGCCTCCCGGCGACCTCTTCGGCATAGGCGTCGGCGTCGCTGACGATGGTCGCGACAACCGCCTGCACCGGCGCGAGCCACAGCGGGAACTTGCCGGCATAGTGCTCGATCAGGATGCCGATGAACCGCTCGAACGTGCCGAGAATCGCCCGATGGAACATCAAAGGATGATGCTTCTCGCCGTCCTCGCCGATGTAGACCGCACCGAGGCGCTTGGGCATTTGCGGGTCGAGCTGGAACGTCCCGCATTGCCAGGTGCGCCCGATCGCATCCTGCAGGTGGAACTCGAGCTTGGGTCCGTAGAAGGCACCCTCGCCCGGCAGGATTTCATAGCTTAGCCCGGTTTCCTTCAGCGCGGTTTCGAGGTCGTTCTCGGCTCGGTCCCATTCCTCGTCGGTGCCGATCCGCTGCTCCGGACGGGTCGCGAGCTTCACCTGGTAATCGGCGAAGCCGAGGTCGCGGTACACCGAGTCGAGCAGCGAACAGAATTTCTTCGTCTCCTCGACGATCTGGTCATCGGTGCAGAAGATGTGGGCATCGTCCTGCGTGAACTGGCGGACGCGCATGATCCCGTGAAGCGCCCCATGCGGCTCGTTTCGGTGGCAGCAGCCGAACTCCGCCAGCCGCAGCGGCAGCTCGCGATAGCTGGTGATGCCCTGCTTGAAGACCTGGATGTGCGCCGGGCAGTTCATCGGCTTTAGCGCGAGCAGGTCGGCGTTGCCGGTGATCACCGGCTTGCCTTCCTCGGTCGAGGGCACCTCGTCGGGGACGACGAACATGTTCTCGCGGAACTTGCCCCAGTGGCCCGACTGCACCCACAGCTTTGAATCGATCAGCTGCGGGGTCTTGATCTCATTGTACCCGGCCGCGTCCAGCCGCCGGCGCATATAGGCCTCGAGCTGGCGCCAGATCACCCATCCGTTCGGGTGCCAGAAGACCGAGCCCGGCGCCTCGGCCTGGAGGTGGAACAGGTCCATCTCGGCGCCGATCTTGCGATGGTCGCGCTTGCCCGCTTCCTCGAGCCGCACCAGGTATGCGTCGAGCTGCTTCTTGCTCAGCCAGGCGGTCCCGTAGATGCGACTCAGCATCGGGTTCTTCGGGTCGCCGCGCCAGTATGCGCCCGAGACTCGGGTCAGCTTGAATGCGCTGGGGTCCAGCTTGCCGGTCGAGGCGAGGTGCGGGCCGCGGCAAAGGTCGATCCACGCGGCATCGCCTTCTCCGGTCCGGTACATGGTGATGGTTTCGCCGGCGGGCAGCTCCATCACCCATTCGGCCTTGAACGCCTCGCCCGACTTCTCGAAGAAATCGCGGACCTGCTCGCGGCTCCAGACCTCGCGCACCAACGCCTTGTCGGCGGCGATGATGCGCCGCATCTCCTCCTCGATTCCTGGCAGGTCCTCCTCCGTGAACGGACCGTGCTCGGCGGTCGGCGCGAAATCGTAATAGAAGCCGTCCTCCGTCGCCGGGCCGAAGGTGATCTGCGTCCCCGGAAACAGATTCTGCACCGCCTCCGCGAGCACATGCGCATAGTCGTGCCGGACGAGTTCCAGCGCTTCGGCTTCATCGCGCGACGTGATCAGCGCGAGGCTGGCATCGCCCTCGAACGGCCGCATGATGTCCCGGACCTCACCGTCGATCTTCGCCGCAAGTGCAGCCTTGGCGAGCCCCGGCCCGATCGCCGCGGCGACGTCGGCCGGCGTCGATCCCTCGGGCATCTCCTTCACCGAGCCGTCGGGAAGCGCGATCTTGAACATCTTGGTCATGGCGCGAGCCATGTAGCGAGACGGGACACCCCTCTCAACCGCCCCCTCTGCGGTCACTTGCCAAGCGCCAAGTTCCATTGCAGCTTCACCCTCGCTCGGGGCATTGGGGGGCCTGTACATGGATGCAATTACGACGGCGCCTGCCGCCGAAGACGGCCGTGGAATCGAGTTTACCGGCGAGTGGCGGGAATATCTGCCCATCGCGATCACCAATGCGCTGCTGATCATCTGCACGCTGGGAATTTACCGCTTCTGGGCCGCAGCGCGGCAGCGGCGGTATCTCTGGTCACGGACGAGATTCATCGACGACTGCCTGGAATGGACCGGCACGGGCAAGGAGATGTTCTTCGGCTTCCTGCTCGTGATGTGTGTGCTGGTGCCGTTTTTCCTCTTCTTCCAGTTCCTGCTCCCGGCGCTCGTCGCGCGCGGCAAGGCCGAGGCTGCGTTCGGAATCGTGTTTCTGTTCGAGATCGCAATTTTCTACCTGGTCGGGTTCGCGCGATTCCGCGCCCTTTGCTATCGCCTGTCGCGCACCTATTGGCACGGCATCCGCGGCGGCAGCGACGATCCGGGCTGGAATTATGGCGGTGAATATCTCGGCCGAATGGCGCTGTCGGCGATGACCATGTTCATCATCTTCCCATGGGCGGCGACGCGCCTGTGGAACTCGCGATGGAAGGCGATGAGCTTCGGTCCGCTGCAGGTCCGTTCGAATCTCGACGCCGAAGGGCTGAAGACCCGCTGGGCGCTCGTGTATCTCGTGCCGATCGGCGCTGCGGCGCTCGGGGCAATCACCTTCTTCAGCATCCTGGGTCTTAGCGATCACCAGATGGGAAGCGGCCCGCTTGCTGGATTGGGCGTCATGTTCCTGCTCATCATCCTGCTGTTTTATTTCGGCATTCCGCTGATGACGCTCAACTGGTACGCCGCTTATTACCGGAGGGCCGCATCGGTCACCTCGATCGGTGACCTTGAGTTCAGCTTCGACGCCACCACGCTGCAGTGGCTGGGCCTATTCCTCGGCAATCTCGCGCTGGCGATCGTGACGCTCGGCTTCGGCCTCACCTACTGGGGCTACCGCAACTGGTCGTTCATGGTCCGGCATCTCCGCGTCTACGGCACGGTCGACCTTAGCGATCTGACCCAGTCGACCACGCATGCGCCGCCCGAGGCGGAGGGTTTCGCCGACGCGTTCGACGTCGGGGCAATCTAAGCCGTTGATCGGGGGTCGGCTGTACGACGGGGTCACCGGCCACCCGCACGAGGTGGCTGTCGAGTTTGCGCCCGACGCCATCCACGTGACGCAGCCCGGCGGCTGGTCCGACGAGGTCGACTCCGCGCAGCTCCGGCGCATGGACGGCGAAGCCGGGGCGATCCGGCTCTCCCGCCGGGACCAATCGGGGTGGCGGCTGATCCTTCCGCTCGACGCCGCGCCCGCTGTGAAGGCGTTGCTCGGAAAGGAGGAGCGCTACGGCCGCTGGATCGACCGTATCGGCCTTGTTCCGGCGCTGGTCGTCGGTGGCATTCTCACCGCCTCGGTCGTGGTCGTCGGCTATGTCGCGCCGCACTGGATCGCACCGCACGTGCCGATGAGCTGGGAGCGCAACGTCGGGAGCGCCATCGTCGGCGATTTCGGCGACCTCAAGTGCCGCAACCCCGATGGGCAGCGCGCGCTCGAGGCGCTGGTCGAGCGGGTCTCCCCCGGAGCGACGAAGGGGCCCGACGGCATCAAGATCGCGGCGCTGGACGTGAACATGTTCAATGCCGCAGCGCTGCCCGGCGGCTATATCGTCGTGTTCAAGCCGGCGATCACCGGCACCGATCCCGACGCGCTCGCCGGCATCCTCGCGCACGAGGTCGCGCACGTGAAGCGCCGCCACGTCGCCGAAGCGCTGATCCGGGAGCTCGGCATCGGCGCCCTCATCCGGATGATGGCCGGGAACATCGGCGCCAATGCGGAGCAGCTTGTGGCGCTGAGCTACACGCGCTCGAACGAGGCGCAGGCGGACGCCGATGCGATCCAGATGCTGAAGCGGGCGAACATCTCCCCGCGGCCGACCGCGGCCCTGTTCCAGCAGCTGGCGAAAGAGCATGAGCAGCATCTGCCGACCAGCGCCCAGTTCCTCCAAAGCCATCCCTTGAGCGCGGGCCGAGCCCAGCGCTTCGCCGCGAGCTTCGATCCGAAGGCGCATTATCAACCGGCCCTCACCCGAGATCAGTGGGACGCGTTGTTCGACATCTGTCGCAACGTGAAGAAGTAAAGGACGGTTGACACATCATCCGGAACAACGTAAAGCGTCCTTGTCAACTGAACAAGGAAGCTTGATATGGTCCGTACGTCTGCCTGGAAGCGCTACAACTGGCGCGTCGTCTGGCTCTCGCTGGTTTACTCGGCCTTGCTCATCGCTGCAGTCTACGGCTTCAAACATAAGCTGGTGCCCGGATCGATCCAGTACCTCGTGGCGATCCTTCCCGCGCTACCGATCATCGGCATATTCGTCGCCATCGGCCGGTACCTTGTCGAGGAGCAGGATGAATATATCCGTATGCTGATGGTTCGCCAGACGCTGTGGGCCACCAGCATTGCGCTCAGCGCCGCCACAATTTGGGGATTCCTGGAGAATTTCGATCTCGTGGGTCATGCCGACGGCTATTGGGTATCGATCTGTTGGTTCTTCGGTCTCGGCGTCGGCGGCATCGTCAACAAGCTCACGCTTGGTGACGGTGGATGCTGATGGAAAACCGCCTCAGAGTCCTGCGCGCAGAGCGCCGCTGGAGTCAGCAGGACCTCGGCGAGCGCCTCGAAGTCTCGCGCCAGAGCGTCAACGCAATCGAGACCGGGAAGTACGACCCCTCGCTTCCGCTCGCCTTTCGCATCGCGGAGCTGTTCGAGCTTCCGATCGAGGAGATTTTCGTCTCCCCCTCGCGGCGCAGTTCCGGCGCCATCTAATCCAGTTCAACAGGAGAAGACCCAATGCGCTTTTGTGCCCTCATTCTTGCCGCGCTCGCCGCGAGCACTCTCGATTGGACCGCTTCAGCCCATGGCGCACCGACACCGGCCGAACAGCGGCTCGCGCACATTTCCATCGTCAGCGAGGGAACGGGAAGCCCGGTCGTGCTGATCCCCGGGCTTTCGACGCCTCGGGCCGTGTGGGATGGGGTTAGCAGCAACCTCGCCCGCAGCCACCGCGTGATCCTGGTCCAGGTGAACGGATTCGGTGCCGACGAGCCAGGCGATAATCTCAGGCCCGGCATCCTCGCCGGCGTCGTCAGCGATCTTCATTCCTATCTCGCCGCCCAGAAGCTCGGCCCGGCGAAAATCGTCGGCCACTCGCTCGGCGGCCTCGTCGCGCTCCAGCTCGCCAAGGCGCATCCGGAGGACACGTCGGCGCTGATGATTGTCGATTCGCTTCCTTACGTGGGCGACATCTTCGTGCCCGGCGCGACGGTGGCGCAGATTGAACCGCAGGCTAAAGCCATGCGCGACCAGATCGTCGCGAGTTACGGCAAGACCGATGCCGCCGCTGCCGAGCGAACCGCTACGACCATGGCCCTCACGGCCCCGGCCCAGGCGAAGGTCGCCGCATGGATCGGAAAGGCCGATGCGCGGGTCAGCGGCGAAGCGATGTACGAGGACCTGACCACCGATCTGCGGCCAGACATGGCGTCGATTTCCACGCCGATCACGCTCCTCTTCCCCTACTCCGCCGCGATGCCGAAGAATCGCGCCGAGCCCTTTTACCGCTCCGAATATGCGAAGGCGCCGCGCGTCACCTTCGTGCCCGTCGCGGACTCGGGTCACTTCGTGATGCTCGATCAGCCCCAGGCGTTCGCGGCCGCGCTGGACGCGTTCGTGAAATGAATTTCCAGGCGGCTGCCTGGCCACAAGAGAGCCCCGCCGGCGGAATCTCGCCGACGGGGCTCATCCCCACCTTGCCCGTGATTAAATTCCGCGGAGTGTCGCGGTAGTCGTCACCGACCCGCCCGACGCAGTCAGAGTGCTTGGAGAGAGCGAGTAAATGCGCCCGTTCGTCCCCTGCACCAGCACCCGGGTGATGACGCCATTGGCAGTCACTACCCGATAAACGGTCCCCACCTGCGTTCCATTGCTGAACAGCGGCATGCCGACGCTGACGCCGGTCAGCCGAGTCGTCGATCCGCCGGCGAGGACGCTGTGCGAATTGGCATGGGCGATGCCGGTCGCAGAGGCGTGCACCGGACCCTGGCTGTTGGCCCGAGCCTGGGTGCTCATGCTCGCCCCATTGGTCGTCGTCGACGTGTTGACTCCGGCGAGCCGAACGGTCGTCGAAAGCATTCCACCGCTGTACGTCAGCTTGTTGGCGGGAACCGCATACAGGCCGCCGTTCGTGCCCTTCACGACCACGACCGCGACCGTGCCCTTGCCGGTGACCCGGATCTGCTGAACCGTGCCGACAGCGGTGCCGTTCGAATAAAGGGTCGTGCCGGTCGTCAGCCCGGCGAGCGGGCCGCTCGTCGCAGTCCTGGTCGGCGTCGGTCCGGCGAGAACGCTGTTCTGGTTCGCGTGATCGATGCCCGTCTGCGATGCGTTCGCCGGGCCCTGACTGTTCAGCCGGCCCATGTCGTTGCCCATGCCCATGCCGCCAGGGCCCATGCCCATGCCGCCAGGGCCTCCGGGGCCGAACCCGCCCGCATTGCCCGGGCCACCCATTCCCGAGGGAGGACCGCCGTGACCGCCAGGACCATGCTGTGCAAGAGCCGCGGCGGGGATCAAAGCAGCCGCGGCGAAAACGGTTAGAAATTGTTTACGCCACATGACTAACCTCCTGTAAACGCTGGACAAAATAAATTTGTTCAGGAGCCGTTACAACGCGGTCGCAGCTTGGCGGTCGCATTTGTCATGGAGTTTTAATGTTAAGGCTCAGCTGCCCCGTTGCCACCTTGCTCAGGCGGCTGCCTCAGCGCCAGTGCGAACGGTGAGGTCCATATCGGCGTCGAGCAGCTTCGAGATGGGGCAGTTCTTCTTCGCATCCTCGGCGAGGGCCCGCAGCTTGTCCTCATTGAGGTCCGGTACGTCAGCCCTGAGCTCGAGGTCCGACCGGCTGACCTTGAAGCCATCGCCATCCGGCTCGAGCTTGACCCGGGCCGTCGTCTCCAGCCGCGCATTGGTGATGCCCTGCTTCGCGAGCGCAAACGACAGCGCCATGGTGAAGCAGCCGGCGTGCGCGGCAGCGATCAGCTCCTCGGGATTGGTCCCCGGCGCATCCTCGAAGCGGGAGTGGAATCCATAGCGCTGGTCCTTGAGCACGCCGGACTGGGTGGTCAGCGTCCCTTTGCCTTCTTTTCCGGTCCCTTCATACCGAGCGGTCGCGGTGCGGGTTATAACCATCTCGCTTCTCCTCCTTCTCAAGCTTCGACGCGGCCGAGCGCCTCGTCGATGATCTGCTCGGCGCGCATGAACAGCTGGGTGTCGATGACCACGCCCGATGCTGCAGTGTTCTCGATGACCTGGGCCGGCCGCGACGCGCCAATGATCGCGCTGGCGACGTTCGGCTCCCGAAGCACCCAGGCGAGCGCGAATTGCGGCAGCGTCAATCCAGCTTCGTCGGCGATCGGCTTCAACCGCTGCACGGCGCGCAAGACCTCCGGCTTCATCAGCCGATCCATCCAGCCGCCCATCTCCTCGCTCGCCGCACGCGAATCCCGTGGCGGCGGCTTATCGGGATCGTATTTGCCCGACAGCACGCCCTGGCCGAGTGGCGACCATACGATCTGCGAGATGCCGTTGGCGGCGCAGAGCGGGATCACTTCCTCCTCCGGCTCGCGCCACAGCAGCGAATATTGCGGCTGGCTCGATACGAAGCTCGCAACGCGACCGGTGCCGGCGAGATCGATTGCCGCCCGGATCCGCTCGGCAGGCCATTCGGAAAAGCCGATGCAGCGCGTCTTGCCCTTCTCGACCGCGCGGGTCAGCGCCTCCATCGTCTCCTCGAGCGGCGTGTCCCAGTCGTATCGATGGCATTGGTAGAGATCGACATAGTCGGTCCGAAGCCGCTTCAGCGATTCGTCGAGCTGCTTTTCGACCTGGTCGCGCGAGAGACCCCGGTCGCTTTGAGTCATCGGAAAATAGAGCTTCGTGGCGAGGATGTAGGAATTGCGGGGCCGCCCCTGCAGCGCTTCCCCGAGGAAACTTTCGGCCGCGCCGCGCCCGTAAATGTTTGCGGTATCGACAAAGTTGATACCCTGATTGAACGCCTCATCGAGACACGCGCGGGCCTTTTCCACCTCGACTCCGACGCCATAGGTCAGCCACGATCCAAGCGAGATTTCCGAAACTTCGAGATCGCTCGCGCCCAGCTTGCGTGTTTTCATCGATTGCCTCCGCTCTTCCACAGAACCGGCGTTGTCGGGACGGGTTCCCCCGACCAGTACGAGCGCGCTATAAGGCGGCCCTAGGGAGAAGTAAGATGGCTCTGTCCCGTGTAATTGCACTACTCATGGTTTCGGCGGCGGGAGCCGCCCAGGCGCAGCAGGCGCCGTCACCGGCCGCAACTCAGCCGGCGTCCCCCACCGTCTCGAAGGCGGACAACAGCGATAAGGTGACCTGCCGTATCCACATGGAGGGCAATCTTCCGAGGCGAGTGTGCATGACGAATGCCCAATGGAAGAAGATTGACTCGCAAAACGGCGATGCGTCGGGTCAGAACTATAACAACAACTATCGCTGTACGATGGGGCCAGAGGGGGCCTGCTGAGGCGGCACTCGTCAGCTCCCGACCATGAATTGCTAAAGAGCTGGCTTGAGCCGACTCGATTTCCTTGATGTCGCCGGCAGACGGATCGCATATCGGCTACGCTCCGGCGCCGCGCCGGCGCTCGCTTTTCTTCCCGGCTATGCCTCCGATATGGAAGGCGCCAAGGCCGTGGCGCTCGATGCCTTCGCCGAGCGGCGCGGAATGGCGATGCTCCGCCTCGACTATTCGGGGACAGGTTCGAGCGGTGGCCGGTTCGAGGACGGCACACTCGCTCAGTGGCTCGAGGAAGCGCTTGCTGCGATCGATCGGCTGACGGATGGCCCGCTGATTCTCGTCGGCTCCTCGATGGGCGGGTGGCTTGCCCTGCATCTGGCGCTATTGCGCCCGGAGCGGGTACGGGCACTGGTCGGGATCGCCGCCGCTCCGGACTTCACCGACTGGGGCTTCACGCCCGAACAACAGGCCAGGCTCCATGCTGAGGGCCGTATCGAGGAGGCGAACCCCTATGGTCCCGATCCGTCCGTTTTCACGCGGGCGTTCTGGGAATCGGGCCAACAGCTGCTTCTGCTCAATAAAGAGATTGCCATCGACTGCCCCGTCCGCCTGCTTCACGGTGAGCGCGATGGAGAGGTTCCGCTGGACGTGGCATTCCGAACCATGCGCGCGCTCCGTTCAGGCGATGTCCAGCTGAACGTGGTCAAGGGCGGCGGTCACCGGCTGTCGGAGCCGCATGAGATCGACGCGATCCTGCGGACCGTCGCCGCGCTAGTGGAGCCAACCCCTTGATCCCGTTCGTTCTCGCCGCCGCAGTTGCGACCGCCACTCCCGTGCCGCAGTCCGCTCCGAAGGCGCTGATTACCGGAACTGCGGCTCGTTCGGCCTGCCCCGATCTGGTCACGCCGGACGCACTCGTGTGCCATGCGCTGGATGCCGAGAAGAAAGGCAACGATGCATCGGCCGCTCAGGGCTTCGAGGAGGCGGCGAAAGCCGCGGGTGACAAGGACCCGAAGGCCGCGCGGATGTACGCTGCCGCGGGGAATTTATGGATCGCCGCGAACCAGCCGGCCAAGGCCGCCACCGCCCTCGACAAGGCGCTCGCGCTCAACGGTCTCGACGGCAAGCAGCGGGGTGAGGCCCTGCTCGACCGCGCCCGCGCCGCCGAAGAGCAAGACGACCTCGCCACCGCTCGCGCCAAGCTCAACGAGGCGAAGGTCACCATCTCCGACGATCCCTTCTACTGGTACTTTTCGGCGGCGCTGGCGCTGCGCGAACGCGATGGCGGCACCGCACAGGCGGCAATCGCCAAGGCGCTGGAGCTCGCCCCCGGCGACCCGGCGGTAATGTTCGAGGCGGGTCATGTCGCGGACTTCAACGGTGACGACGATCAGGCACGCAGCTACTGGATGCGAGCAGCTGCGAGCGATCCCAATGGCCCAGTCGGCAAGGCGGCCGCGAAGGCCGTCGAAATGCTCGGCGTCACTCCGGTCGTGAAAACGGAGACGCGACCGAGTAAATAGCGCCCATGCGCTATCTCCACTCGATGCTGCGCGTCAGCGATCCCGACGCGACGATCCGCTTTTTCAATCTGCTCGGACTCGAAGAACGGCGACGGATGGAGAATGAGGCCGGCCGCTACACTTTGATCTTCCTCGGCGTTCCCGGTGACGATGCGGAAGTGGAGCTCACCTGGAACTGGGACGAGCGCGGCTATTCGGGCGGGCGCAATTTCGGCCACCTCGCCTATCAGGTCGACGATATTTACGGGACTTGCCGGCGGCTGATGGATGCCGGCGTTATCATCAACCGCCCCCCGCGCGACGGACGAATGGCGTTCGTCCGGACTCCCGACCAAATCTCGGTCGAGCTGCTGCAGAAGGGGCCTGCGCTTGAGCCTACGGAGCCGTGGTCTTCGATGCCGAACAGCGGCGAATGGTGATGCTCGACATCGTCGCCGTCCCCGCATTCGCCGACAATTACTTGTGGCTTGTCCACGACGAGGCGAGCGGCGAAACGGCAGTAGTCGATCCTGGCGATTCGGCGCCGGTGCTCGCCGAAGCGCAGCGCCGCGGCTGGACCATCGATCAGGTGTGGAACACCCACTGGCACCCGGACCACACCGGTGGGAACCTGGCGATCAAGCAGGCGACGGGCGCGCTAATTTCCGGACCCGCCGGCGAGAACATTCCCGGCCGCGATGTCGCTTTGAGCGAAGGCGACGAAGTGCGCCTCGGCGATCATGCAGGACGAGTCATCGCGGTTCCGGGCCACACGCTCGGGCACATCGCCTTGGTCTTCGACGAGGACCGCAGCGCGTTCGTCGGTGACACGTTGTTCGCAATGGGTTGCGGCCGCCTGTTCGAGGGCACGCCCGAGCAGATGTACAACTCGCTCAAGCGCCTCACGGCTTTGCCCGCCGACACGCGGCTGTTTTGCGCGCACGAATATACGCTGTCGAACGCCGGCTTCGCGGCTCACGCAATGCCTGGCGATCCTGCGATCGGAGCTCGCCTCGCCGAGGTTAAGCGTTTGCGCGACGAGGGGAAAATCACCGTTCCGACGACCGTCGCACAGGAACGTGAAACCAATCCCTTCGTTCGAGCCACGAACGTGGATGAGTTCGCGCGCCTGAGAAAGGAGAAAGACAGCTTCCGTTCATGAATGGTAGCGTTCTAGGACCCTTGCGGGGGCGCAACGAGAGATGCCCTTAGGAGGTCGAAGATGCGTCTGATCTCTGTGGTGATGGGGGCCGCCGTGCTCGCATCCTGCACGACCGGGCCGCCGGCTCCAGCGATGCGGACTGCCGAGAAGCAGCGCGAATTCCAGATGCTGCTCGCCGGGAAGACGGCGCAACCGCCGATCAGCTGCCTCCCGCATGAACGCTCCGGCGATATGCGAGTCATCGACGACCAGACCATCGCCTTTCGCGACGGCAGCAGGCGGACTTACGTGGCGCACATGCGCGGCGGCTGCAATGAGCTCGGCACCGGCCATTATGCGCTGCTGACGAAACAGTTTGGCAGTGCGGACCTGTGCCGCGGCGACATTGCGAGGGTGGTGGATACGTTAAACGGAATCACCGTCGGCAGCTGCGTGTTCGGCGATTTCGTTCCCTACGTGGCGCCGGGCGCCTGACCTCGAACCGAAGGAGCAACATATGTACAAGGCAGCGTCGATCCTGGCAGTCGCCGTGCTTGCGGCCTGCACCACCGCTCCGCCACCCCCCGATGCAGTGGTGGCGCAGAACAACCTCAATACCCTGCTCGCGGGCAAGGTCGCCGGACCGTCGACGGAGTGCATCCCGACTGCCCAGTCGGGTTCGCCGTCCTTCATCGCGCCCGGAGCGATCGCCTTCAGCAGTAACCCCGGAAAGGTCTACGTGAGCGATGTCAGGGGCAGTGGCTGCGAGGGACTCGCAAACCCGCGTTACAGCCTGGTTTCCACGTCTCACGGTTCGAGCCTGTGCAGCGGAGATATCGTTCAGGTGCGTGATCTGCAGACCGGAGTGATGGTGGGCGCCTGCTCGCTGGGCACATTCACGGCATACACCCGGCCGGGCGCCTAGCGCTTGTAGAGCGCGTCGAGCCGCTCGCCGTAATCCTTCGAGATTATGTGGCGGCGGATCTTCATCGACGGAGTGAGCTGTTCGTTTTCGATTGAGAATGGTTCGTCCGCGAGGGTGAACCGCCGCACCTTCTCGATCACCGACAGGTCGGCGTTCACGCGATCGATCGCCCCTTGCAACCGCTGGTGAACGTCGCTTGCGCCGGCAATCTCCGGATCGGGAACGAGGAGCGCCACGAGGTGCGGACGGCGGTCGCCGTAGACCATCGCCTGCGCGATCTCCGGCTGCAGAGTCAGAATCCCCTCGATCCGCTGCGGCGAGACGTTGTCGCCCTTGTCGTTGACGATCAGGTCCTTCTTGCGATCAGTGATGACGATCCGGCCCTTGTCGTCGAAATGGCCGATGTCGCCGGTCCCGAGCCAACCATCCCGCAGCACTCGCGCGGTCTCTTCCGGGTTGCGCCAATAGCCGTGCATCACATTCTCGCCACGAACCATGATCTCGCCGTCCTCGGCGATCCGCACTTCGCAGTCCTTGACCGGCACGCCGACCGTATCGAGCCGGATGCCGGCGCTCGGCCTGTTGCAGCTGATGACGGGTCCCGCTTCGGTCTGGCCATAGCCTTGCAGGAACGTGATCCCCAGCGACTGAAAAAAATTGCCGACTTCCGGGTTGAGCGGAGCGCCGCCTGATACCCAGGCCTTCTGACGGCCGCCGATCCTCGAGCGGACCTTCTTTCGAAGCGTCAGCGACAAAATCCCGTCCATCGGCAGGTCCCATGGCTTGAACCGGCCGTCATATTTATCGGCTCCGATCTTGAGCGCCCGCGCAAGCAGATATTTGGCAAAGCCGCCCTGCGCCTCGATCGATTTCAGGATGCGCGCGCGCAGCATCTCGAACAATCGGGGCACGACGACCATGATCGTCGGCTGCACTTCCTCGATATTGGCGGCGAGCTTCTCGAGGCTCTCGGCGTAGTAGATCTCCGCCCCAAGCGCGATCGGGAACATCTGCCCGCCGCTATGTTCATAGGCGTGGCTCGCCGGCAGGAAGGACAGGAAGACCTCGTCGCCCCAGCCGAAGTCGGTCGAGATGATGTCGGTGCAGCCTTCGAGATTCTGGAGGATCGCGCCGTGATGCTGCTGGACTCCGCGCGGAGCGCCGCCGGTCCCACTCGTATAGATGATGCAGGCCAGGTCTTCGCGCTGGATGCCTGAGACTTCCTCCTTCAGCTCCCCGACGTCGGCATCGCCGGACGCGAGCTTGGCCCAATGATGGCAGTGGACCCAGTCGGGAGCCTGCCCCGATCGAAGCGGCTCCATGCCGATGACATGATGGCACTCGGTCGAGGTTAGCACCGCCGGAATCAGGTTCTTGGCGAGCTTCTGGTTCGACACGATCACCGCGCGCGCGCCGCTGTTGCCGAGCACGTGCGCGTGATCGCGCGTGGTGTTTGTCGTGTACGTCGGCACGGTCACGCAGCCAGCGGCCATGATCGCGAGGTCCGAAATCAACCATTCGGGGCGGTTCTCGCTGACCAGCGCGACGCGGTCGCCGGGCTCCAGCCCGATGCGCTTCAGCGAGGCTGCGAGCGCCGCGACCTGCCGCGCCGCCTCGGCCCAGCTGATCGCCCGCCACTCGCCGTCACGCTTGGACCACAGGAACGGCCTTTCTCCCTTCTCCGCCGCGCGAGTCAGAAACAGCGAAACGAGACTGTCGAACCGCTCGAGCTGCCGGGCCACGGTCCCCCCGTTCGGGCCTATTGCGCCACCGCAGCGCCTTCGCTGCGCGGATCGGCCGCACCGACCCAATGGCCATCGACCCACTCGATCGCATTCGCCTTGAACCCTGGCGGCATCGCCTGAACGTTTTGGCCGAGCGCCTGGAGCTGCGGGATCATGGCTTCGAGATAGGTGCCGCGCTCGACGAAGACCTTGTCCCCGTCAGGGGCGAAGATCGTCGGCAAAGCGATCGCCTGCTGGGCGGTCAAATGCCAGTCGATCACGCCGATGATTGCCTTCAGCACCTGCGCCGGGATCGTTGCCCCGCCGGCCGCGCCGATAGCCAGGCGGACATGGCCGTCGGGTCCCCAGACAACGGTGGGGCTCATCGAGCTGCGGGGTCTTTTGCCGCCTTCGACCCGATTCGCGGTAAGGCAGCCGTCCTTCGTCGGCACGATGTTGAAGTCGGTCAGCTCGTTATTGAGATAATAGCCGCTGACCATCAGCCCGGAGCCGAACACGCTTTCGATGGTCGAAGTTTCCGACGCGACATCGCCCTGCCCGTCCACGGCGACGAAATGCGATGTTCCGCGCTCCTCGACCGGAGCGGCGGTGCAGGTCAGTTTGGGAGCGCCTGGCGGATTGCCGGCAGTGACGTTGGCGATCGTCCTGTCGGGGGAGATCAGGGCCGAGCGGCTGGCGAGGTAAGATGGATCCATCAGTCCCGCGACCGGGACGGGCACATAATCCAAGTCCCCGAGATACCGGTCGCGATCCGCATAGGCGAGGCGCATCGATTCGGCGATCAGGTGCCACGCGACCGGGGAATTCGGGCCCAGCGCGGAAAGGTTGAAACGCTCGAGCTGCTTCAGCGTCTCGAACACCGCAATCCCGCCCGAGGTCGACGGACCCATCCCGCAGATTCGGTAGCCGCGATATGTACCGCACACCGGGGGCCGCGGCTTCGCGTCGTAGGATGCGATATCCCCCGTGGTCATCTGCGACGGATGCAGCGGAGAGCCATTCACCGTCGCGACGATGGCCTGCGCGTTCGGCCCGACGTAGAAGCTGTCAGCTCCGCGTGCCGCAATTCCTTCCAGGAAGGTGGCGAAAGCCGGGTTCTTGATCACCGTCCCGACTGGCTTCGGCTGACCGTCGGGCAGATAAAATATCCCCCGTGCCTCGGCGGACATTGCCCCCGTCCGTCTGAACTGGTTCAGCATGTCGTAGAGCCGTGGCGTCACCTTGAACCCGTCGCGCGCGAGCCGGATTGCCGGCTGGAACAGCGCCGACCATGGGAGTTTGCCATAACGCTTGTGGGCGAGCGCCATCATCCTCAAATTCCCCGGCACGCCGACGCTCTTCCCGCCAGGGATGGCCTCATTATGCTCCATCGGCTGGCCGTCGGGCCTGTAGAACCAGGTGCCGGTCGCGGCGTGCGGCGCGGTCTCGCGGCCATCGAACGTCACCGGGGCCCCACCGCCGGGCGAATAGACGAGATAGCCGCCGCCCCCGATTCCCGAGCTTTGCGGCTCGACGACATTCAGCGCGAGCAGGGTCGCGAACGCCGCATCGACCGCGGTTCCGCCCTGGCGGAGCATCTCGGCCCCGGCTTCGGCCGCACGCGGATCGGCCGCGCTGACCATTCCCGCTCCCGCCCGCGCGGAGGCGGCGGCTGGAGCGGCTGGAGCGGATTGGATGAGGCTGGCGCTGCCGCCAAACGCGAACGCGGCAGTGATGAGTGGCAAATGACGCAGACGCATGGACGCTGGGCTAGCCCGTCCCGACCGCGTCGGCAATGCTCGCCATTCCATCCTGCTTCAGCTTGCGGGCGAGGCCGAGGGCGATCCGCGCGGCGATGCCGGGCCCTTCGTAGATCATCGCGGTGTAGAGCTGGACAAGGCTGGCGCCGGCGCGGATGCGCTCCCACGCGTCGTGCGCGGTCGCGATTCCGCCGACTCCGATCAGCGGGATTTCGCCTCCGGAGGCAGAGCGGAACTCGCACAATGCCTTCGTCGCCAGAGACCTCAGCGGCGCGCCGGAAAGGCCGCCAGCTTCGCCGCGATGTTTCGACCTTAGCGGTGGACGCGAAACGGTCGTGTTGGCGACGATGATCGCGTCGATTCGGTGCTGGAGCGCGGCGCGGACAATCTGATCGGGCTCGCCTTCGCCGAGGTCCGGCGCCACTTTCAAAAAGATGGGCGGTCCTTTTGGATGGCGCGCTTTTTCGATCGCCGACAGAAGCGCCCGCAATGCGCCCTCGTCCTGCAGCTGCCTCAGCCCCGGCGTGTTGGGCGAGCTGATGTTGATCGTCAGATAGCGCGCGACGGGGCTCATCGCACGCACCCCCGCGACAGAGTCTGCGATGCGGTCGGCGCTGTCCTTGTTCGCCCCGATGTTCACGCCGATGACGCCGTGCATGTGCGTGCATTGCAGCAGCCGCTCGTACCCGCGCGGCTGACCCTCATTGTTGAAGCCCATCCGGTTGATCACCGCGCGATCCTCCCGAAGACGGAACAACCGGGGCTTGGGGTTCCCAGGCTGCGGCCTTGGCGTGATCGTCCCAACCTCGACGAAGCCGAAGCCGAGCGTAAGCATCTGCTCGGAGACCTCAGCGTCTTTGTCGAACCCCGCCGCGAGGCCGACGGGAGTTGGGAAATCAAGGCCTGCGACCGATGTCTTCAGCGAGGTCGGAAAGTCGGGTGGACGGTGCGGCGGCACCAGCTTCAGCGCCCGAATCGTCAGCCGATGCGCCATTTCCGGGTCGAGCGCGAAAGCCAGCGGCCGGATGAGTGGGTAGAGCGCCACATCGGCTCACTGTCATTGCGAGCGGAGCGAAGCAACATCCCCTCCCCTTGATGGGGAGGGGCAGGGGTGGGGTGATGTCAGAAGACGAAGGACCCATGCGGCACCCCCTCCCAACCCTCCCCCATCAAAGGGGGAGGGCAGTGTGGTTGAGTTTCTTGGCGCAACGCACTAAATCGGAGCGGAAAACTCCGAATTAGCATGCGCCTGAGCCATCTCGCCGATTATGCGGTCGTTCTGATGACCGCCGCCGCCCGCCGGCCTCTCGCTGCGCGGCTCAGCGCGACCGAGCTTGCGAGTGAGACCGGCGTCCCCCTCCCTACTGCTCAGAAGCTGATGGGTCAGCTCGCTGTATCCGGCCTGCTGCGCAGCATGCGGGGCGCTGCCGGCGGCTTTTCGCTCGCCAGGCCGGCGGCCGAAATCACTCTCGCGGATATCGTCGAAGCGGTCGAGGGTCCGATCGCGATGACGGTCTGCTCGGAAGGGCGGACCGACTGCGCGCTCGACGCGCATTGCCGCGTCAAGCCGCACATGGGCGTGGTCGGCAATGCGGTGCGCGGTGCACTCGGCGCAGTCCGGCTGACGGAGCTCGCTCAGTGAACGAAGCCGTCAAGAACCGCGAGCTGCGCGACAAGATCGCGCAGGATTACGAATGGGGCTTCGTCTCCGACGTCGAGCAGGAGTTCGCGCCCAAGGGTCTCAGCGAAGACACGATCCGCTTCATCTCCGCCAAGAAGAACGAGCCCGAGTGGATGCTCGACTGGCGGCTCAAGGCGTATCGCGCGTGGCTGGAGATGGAGGAGGTCAGCTGGGCCAAGCTCGACATCCCCGAGATCGATTATCAGGACGCTTATTATTACGCCGCGCCCAAGGCGAAGCCCAAGATCGCATCGCTTGACGAGCTCGATCCCGAAATCCGCCGCACCTATGAGAAGCTCGGGATCCCGATCGAGGAGCAGAAGGTGCTCGCCGGGGTTGAAGGGGCGGCCAAGGTCGCGGTCGACGCGGTGTTCGACAGCGTCAGCGTCGCCACTACTTTCCGCAAGGAGCTCGCGGCCGCGGGCGTCATCTTCCTCTCCATCTCCGAGGCGATCCGCGAGCATCCCGAGCTGGTGAAGAAATATCTCGGCAGCGTCGTCCCGCAGCGCGACAATTATTTCGCCTGCCTCAACAGCGCGGTCTTCTCCGACGGCACTTTCGTTTACGTGCCCGAGGGCGTCCGCTGCCCGATGGAGCTCAGCACCTATTTCCGCATCAATGCCGAGAATACCGGCCAGTTCGAGCGCACCCTGATCGTCGCAGACAAGGGCGCCACGGTCTCCTACCTCGAAGGCTGCACCGCGCCGATGCGCGACGAGAACCAGCTGCACGCGGCGGTGGTCGAGATCTTCGCGCACGAGGATGCCGAGGTGAAATATTCCACGGTCCAGAACTGGTATCCGGGTGATAAGGAAGGCCGCGGCGGGATCTTCAACTTCGTCACCAAGCGCGCGCTGTGCAGCGGTGACCGTTCGAAGGTCAGCTGGACGCAGGTCGAGACCGGAAGCGCGATCACCTGGAAATATCCGAGCTGCATTTTGAAGGGCGATGGCAGCGTCGGCGAATTCTATTCCGTCGCGCTGACCAACAACCGCCAGCAGGCCGACACCGGCACCAAGATGATCCACATTGGCGCCAACACGCGCTCGACCATCGTCTCCAAGGGCATCAGCGCGGGCCGATCGAACAACACCTATCGCGGGCTGGTGCGGGTGCTTCCGCGCGCCGAGAATGTGCGCAACTTCACCCAGTGCGATTCATTGCTGCTGGGCAGCGACTGCGGCGCGCACACCGTCCCGTATATCGAGGTCAAGAACCCGACCGCGACGATCGAGCATGAGGCAACGACGTCGAAGATCAGCGAGGACCAGCTTTTCTACGCGATGAGCCGCGGGCTCGATCAGGAAGCGGCGGTGGCGCTCATCGTCAACGGCTTCGCCCGCGAGGTGCTGAAGCAGCTGCCGATGGAATTCGCGGTCGAGGCG
>JBQCCG010000186.1:0-4048 GCA_051962455.1 Sphingomicrobium sp.
CCGCAATGGCACCGAGCGTTGCGCCGAAGCCCTCGCGCAGCTTCACGAACCCGAGCTGGTGGTCAACTTGCAGGGCGACGCGCTGCTGACCCCGCCAGGATTCATCGAAGCGCTGATCGCGCGGATGGATCAAGACCGCGACGCGCTGGTTGCTACCCCCGCGATGCGCCTGAGGAGCGACGAGGTGCGAGCGCTTCAGACGGAAGAGGCGGCGGGACGGGTTGGCGGCACCACGGTAGTTAGCGACGCTCATGGACGGGCGCTCTATTTTTCCAAGCGGCTGATTCCGCACCTGCCGGCCGGAGCACTGGATCGGGCGATCTCACCGGTGCGTCTCCATGTCGGAGTTTATGCCTACCGCCCGGAAGCGCTCGACCGCTATGCCGCGACGCCGGTCAGCGAGATCGAGACGCTCGAAGGATTGGAGCAGCTGCGCTTCCTTGTCGCTGGAATTCCGGTCGCGGTGGTCGAGGTCGAGACGCCCCCATTTGCGCTTCGCGAGCTCAACAACCCCGAGGACGTTGCGCCCATCGAGCAGGCGCTTGCGGAGGCCGGCCTCGAGTGAATTTCCTGGACTCGCTCGATTCCAAGTACCGGCTGATCCTGTGCGACATCTGGGGCGTGGTGCACGACGGAGTGCGCCTCTACCCGGGCGCGGCCGACCGCCTTCGGCAATGGAAAGACGAGGGACGCTGCGTCGCGCTGATCACCAACGCGCCGCGAACTGCAGAGGCGGTCGAGCAGCAGCTCGCTCGTATCGGATTGGCCCGCGACGCCTACGACTTCGTCGTGACGAGCGGCGAAGCGGGGATCGAGGCGCTCAGTTCGTTCGATCGACCTGTCGGTTTTATTGGGACTGCCGGTGACCGGGAAATCCTGGAGGGCAGAGGCGTCCGGATTGCCGAAGACGAGAATTTCTCCGAGCTTGCCTGCACCGGCCTGACCGAACACCGCCCCGACCCCAGGGACTATCTTCGCGATCTCGAACGGTGGGTCGAGCGCGACGTGCACATGCATTGCCTGAATCCCGACCGGGTAGTGATCCGCGGCGGCGTTCCGGAGGCCTGCGCCGGTGCGATTGCCGACCTTTACGAAGGTCTTGGCGGCTGGGTGACCTGGTATGGCAAACCGCACGAGGCGATCTACCGGCACGCGCTTCATCGCGCCGGCCAGCCACCCGCAAGCGAGGTGCTGGCGATCGGTGACGGCTTGCAGACGGATATTCTGGGCGCCGACCGGATGGGCTTTGACGCGGTGTTCGTCACCGGGGGGATTCACGCGGGTGAGCCGTTCCCGGAAGACTTTGCCGCGCAGAATGGGCTCGGCGAGTGGCGGCCGATCGCGGTGGTCTCCGGACTGCTCTAGAGAGCGAACGGCTCCGGGGTTGAGGGCAGCGGCGCAAGCCGTTCGGTGGCTGGCAACAACGGGACGGATGTCTGCTCAAGGCCAAGGACTGCCTCGACGGCAGTGTGGAGCGGCGAAACCTCGAGTGCGCCGCAGCGCGGCTCGTCGACTGTGCCGACCAGTCCACGCGCCCGGAGGTCGGTCCAGAATTTGTCGAGCTCGCGCATTCTGAACGGTTTGCCGCGAAGTTCACCAACGAACCGGACGAACTTCTGAATTCGATCGGGCTCAAGCGAAATGAGGCCAACGGGCTTGCCTGACGCGACTGCATCCGAGAGCATCGAGACGCTGTCGCCGGTCACGTGAATCTCGTCGGCGGCGTCAAGCAGGGCGCCGTAACGCGGAAAGGTCCCAGTCACGAGCGCTTCGTCGCCAAGCGCGGCTCGCGCAGCTCCGACGAGCGCTGGCGATGTGCGTGGGCTCGTGACCGCGATGACCGAGCCGCCCTCGATCTCGGCTCTCCGTTTCAATTGCGTTGCAGCGTCCAAAACGACGTCGTTTCCGAACCGCCACAGCGATGTCTTGCCGCCAATAACCAGCAGGCGGCGTGGGTGCGCAAACCGCTCCAGCCACTGTTCCTCCTCGTCATTCGGAAGGACCTTTGGATTGGTAATCGTGATCGGAAGCCGGATAACGTTGTCGGCGTCTCGAACCGCATATTGAGTGGTGGTGATCACGAGATCGAACAGGCGGTGCGAAACCATCGGATCGCCGAGCCGAACAATCTTCGTCAGGCCGCCGGACTCGCGCTGAATGTAACGCGCCACGGGCGCGCTGCGCTGGCCAATGCCGAGCACGAGCGAAGGCCAAGGGGGCGCAATCTCGCGGCGAACGTCCGGCTCAAGCTGGGAAATGGTCGCGCTTCGGCAGACCGCCGGCAAATGGGCGAAGCGCTTGTAACGCATCTCGATCGTGCGAGACGGCAGGCCGAGCGCGTCCGCAAGTGCGAGGACCTGATTATTGTCCCCCCTGTGCGGACCCAGAAGAACCCACACAGCGGCGCGAGAGGACATCAACATACGATGCTCAGCTTACTCGCCGTCCAGATAAGGGTCTATTGTACGGCAGCAACATGCACCGAAATTCATCATCCGGTTAGATTGACGCTTTGGCTCGCCCGCTACCGGCCCATAGTGGCCAATGTCCGGCGGCTATCCTAGATAGCCGCGCATGAATCTTCTTGGCCGCCCCGTCGGGCTCGACCAGCCTCTGTTTCTGATCGCCGGACCCTGCGTGGTGGAAAGCGAGGACCTTCAGCTGCGCACGGCTGAGAAGCTCAAGAGCATTACGGAGAAGCTCGGAATTCATTTCATCTTCAAATCGAGCTTCGACAAGGCGAACCGCAGCAGCGACATAAGTTATCGCGGTCCGGGCATGGACGAGGGGCTTCGCACCCTCGAGAAGGTTCGGACGGCGCTCGACGTGCCGGTACTGACCGACGTTCACGATATTCCGCAGATCGTCCCGGTCTCCGAGGTGGTTGATGTGCTGCAGACGCCCGCCTTCCTCGCGCGGCAGACCGATTTCATCCATGCGGTCGCGGCATCGGGCAAGCCGGTGAACATCAAGAAGGCGCAGTTCATGGCGCCGCACGACATGAAGAATGTGGTCGACAAGGCGCGCAACGCCGCACAGGCGGCTGGGGTCAATGAAGAGACAATCATGGTTTGCGAGCGCGGCGCCTCGTTCGGCTACAACAACCTGGTCAGCGACATGCGCAGTCTCGCGATCATGCGTGAGACCGGCTGCCCCGTCGTGTTCGATGCGACCCACAGCGTTCAGCTGCCCGGCGGGCAGGGGACCAGCTCGGGCGGTCAGCGCGAGTTCGTGCCGGTGCTCGCCCGCGCAGCGGTTGCAAGCGGCGTTGCCGGACTATTCATGGAGACTCACCCTGACCCGGCGAACGCCAAATCGGACGGCCCGAACGCCTGGCCGCTCGACCGCATGGAAAGCTTGCTGACGACTCTCGTCGAACTCGACCGGCTCGTGAAAGAGCGGGGCTTCGAGGAAGCCAGACTTTAGGCCGGGCGGGCGCGGACACGCCGATGTTCGCCGCGCAGCTGGACCATCATGGTGCCGGCATTCACCGCGTTGGCGAGGACTAGGGCGATTGCTGCGCCGATCACGTCGAACTCCCACGACAATGGAGCGATCGTCAGGAAGAAGACCGCGCTCCCGAACAGCTTGGCCTTGAGCGGAGCGTCCGATCGTCCCAGCGCATAGAGCATCGGCGATAAGGGGAAGCTGAAGATCCCGATGAACGGGACGGCCATCAGGATGATCAGCGGCTGGTACGCGCCCAGGAACGCCTTCCCGAATATCAGCGCGACCAGCGGCTTCCCGCCCACAACCAAGACAAGAATTGCCAGGAACATCAGCAGGGTGACGAGCGCGGTGCCGCGCAGCATCAGCTTCCACGGCTTCCTGGAGGTCAGGTCCATGCGCATGATTTCCGGATAAAATGCCTGGCCAAGCAGGTCCGACGGCTTCTGCGCGCTCTCGGCCAGCGTCGATGCGACCCTGAACAGCGCTGCGCCTGCGGGCCCGAGCAATCCCCCGACCACCAGCCGCCCGATCGGGCCCCAGACCGCCTGAACGCTGCTGGCGAGATTGACGTCGATCGCGAACCGCCACGCGCCAGGAA
>JBQCCG010000187.1:0-2182 GCA_051962455.1 Sphingomicrobium sp.
ACTGGCGCTGAGCGAGTGCGGGCCGGTGACCCACGTCGACGCGAGCAAGAAATCCGTCGCCCAGGCGCGCGACAATGCCGCCCTGTCGGGCATGGCCGACCGCCCGATCCGCTGGCTGGTCGACGACGCCGCCAAGTTCGCCGCGCGCGAGGTACGGCGCGGGCGGCGCTACGACGGCATCCTGCTCGATCCGCCCAAATACGGCCGCGGTCCGGGCGGCGAGGTGTGGAAGCTCGAAGAGGGACTGCCCGGCCTGATCGCCGACTGCCGGAAGCTGCTCGACGGCGACTCGCGCTTTCTGTTTCTGACCGTTTACGCCGTGCGGATGTCGGCGTTGGCGATCGGCGAATTGCTCCGGCAGACGCTCGGCGATCTCGGCGGCACGATCGAGGCGGGCGAACTCGCGGTGCGAGAAGAATCGCGCGGACTGGCGTTGCCGACGGCGATCTGGGCGCGCTGGCGCCGGTAATCTTCCAGTCCCAGACCGCGGCCCCGCTTCTTCTGGCGCAAGGCAGCGGGACCCCTCTGAGTTCACAAACGAAGTGCAACACCTGAGACAGGTGCTGCCATGTCGAACTATCGCCAGCTATCGTTTGAAGAACGGTGTACGATTGCCCGGCTTCGCGAAGCCGGGCAATCGATCCGGCAAATTGCTGCAGCTGTGGATCGCCAGCCGTCGACGATCGCCCGCGAGTTGAAGCGCAACAGCGGCGCGACGATCGGCTATCGGCCCGATTATGCGCAGGCCCAAACCCAAGCGCGGCGCTGGACCGGCACGCGTCTCGAGCGCGAAGACGCCTTGCGCGAGACCATCCTCGATCGCCTCGCCACCGGCTGGTCGCCCGAGCAGGTCTGCGGCCGGCTCGCCCGCGAGGCCGGGCGCAAGATCATCAGCTACGAGACCATCTACCGCTTCATCTATGCCCAGCTAAGGCGCACCAACGACCGCCGCTGGCGTCACTATCTCCCTCGCGCCAAGTACAAGCGCGGCTGGCGCACCAAGGGAGGATGGCCCCGCCAGACCAACAAGTGCTCGATCCACGATCGACCCACCGCCATCACCACGCGCGAACAGATCGGCCATTGGGAGGCCGACGCCATGCTCTTCTCACAGCCAGGCCAGGCCATCCTCGTCGCCCATGAGCGACGCTCCAGGCTCACCGTCGCCGTCCGTCAGCATAGCCTCAAGGCTGATCCCGTCGCCGCGGCGCTCACCACTCTGCTACGCCCCGTGCCGCCCGATCTGCGCCGCTCCATCACCTTCGATAACGGCACCGAATTCACCCGCCATCAGCGCATCGCCCGCCAACTCGGCGTCCAAACCTTCTTCTGCGACCCTCGCGCCCCCTGGCAAAAGGGAAGCGTCGAAAACGCCATCGGACGCCTGCGCCGAGACCTTCCACGCAAAACCAACATCGCCGCCTTGTCTCGCGCACACCTCGACGCCATCCTCGCCGCCCACAACAACACACCCCGAAAATGCCTCGGCTACCTCACACCAGCCGAGGCCTTCCAACCGTTGCACTTCGAATGTGAATCCACACCCGGATCAAGTCCGGGATGACGAGAATAGGCGCCGCTTGTGAGTCGCCGAGCCCTCGCCTAGATGCGCCCCATGACCTCGACCAACGACATCCGCCGCTCGTTCCTCGATTTCTTCGCGTCCGAAGGCCACACCAAGGTGCCCTCGGCGCCGCTAGTGCCGCAGAACGATCCGACGCTGATGTTCGTCAATGCGGGCATGGTGCCGTTCAAGAACGTGTTCACCGGGCTCGAGACGCGGCCCTACAGGCTCGCCACCTCGTCGCAGAAATGCGTGCGCGCCGGGGGCAAGCACAACGATCTCGACAATGTCGGCTATACCGCGCGGCACCACACCTTTTTCGAGATGCTCGGCAATTTCTCGTTCGGCGATTATTTCAAGGAACGCGCGATCACGCTCGCTTGGGGCCTCCTGACCAAGGAGTGGGGCATCCCCGCCGATCGGCTGACGGTCACTGTTTATCATACCGACGATGAAGCGTTCGATCTGTGGAAGAAGATCGCCGGCCTGCCCGAAGAGCGGATCATCCGCATCGCGACCAAGGACAATTTCTGGGCGATGGGCGACGATGGCCCGTGCGGTCCCTGCTCCGAGATTTTCTACGATCACGGCGACCATATTCCCGGCGGCCCGCCCGGC
>JBQCCG010000188.1:0-34305 GCA_051962455.1 Sphingomicrobium sp.
CGAACAGCGCCGGCGACGTCGGCGGCGATCCCGGACCCCATACCGCACTGGGCGTCTTCCTTGGCATCAAGGCAGCGGTGAAGCGGGCGCTCGGCAAGGACACGCTGAACGGCCTCCATATCGCGCTTCAGGGCGCCGGAAGTGTCGCCACCGGTGTCGCCCTTCACGCATGTGCCGAGGGCGCGAAGCTCAGCATCGCCGACGTCGATGAGGCGAAGGCGCAGAAGCTCGCCGGCGCGACCAACGGGAAAGTAGTTTCGCCGGATGAGATCCTGAGCCTCGAGGCTGAGGTCCTCAGCCCATGCGCGCTGGGCGCGATCCTCACGGAAGAGACTATCGCCGCGTTGAAGGTTCCGGTCATCGCGGGCGCGGCGAACAACCAATTGGCGACGGAGGAAGATGGCCAGCGGCTGCAGGAGCGCGGCATTCTTTACGCTCCCGATTATGTGATTAACGCCGGTGGGATCATCAACGTCTGCACCGAATATCTGGGTGACGGCGACGCGAGTCTGGTCCGGCAGCGGATCGAAGGCATCCCGGTCCGGCTCGAACAAATCTGGGCCGAAAGCGCTGAAAGCGGGCGCGATCCCGCGGCTGTCGCGGACGCTATGGCGCAAAGGCTCATTGGAAGGGCATAAGCGCCGGAGAGTGCTGCAAATTCAAACCCTCACCCTCCGCGGCTGCGCCGCTCCTCCCTCTCCCGCCTGCGGGAGAGGGTTGGGGTGAGGGCATTTCTCTTCTAGTCCGTCGACGATGCACGCTTTGGCAAATCCCGCCCGGTTCCTCCGGATCGCCCGACCGGCCACGACCTGGCTGCTGCTTGTCGGACTCGCGCTGGCGATCGCTGGAATGGCCGCAGGGTTGACGCTGACTCCGCCCGATTATCTCCAAGGCGACACGGTGCGAATCATGTACATTCATGTGCCCTCGGCGTGGCTCGGGATGGCGGGCTGGGCAGGGATCGCCGCGGCCGCGGTCAGTCAGCTCGTCTGGCGCCATCCGCTCGCGGGAGTGGCCGGTCGCGCAATAGCTCCGGCGGGCGCAACGTTCGCCGCGATCTGCCTGATCACCGGTTCCATCTGGGGACGGCCCACATGGGGGACGTGGTGGGAGTGGGACGGCCGATTGACCTCGATGCTCGTACTGTTCTTCCTCTACCTCGGCTACATGGCGCTGGCTTCGGCCGAACGCGAGCGCGGCGGCGAGGGCCGGATCACGGCGATCTATGGCCTCGCAGGCGCGATCAACCTGCCGATCATCCATTATTCGGTCCTATGGTGGCGGACGCTGCACCAGGGCGAGAGCATCGGGCTGACCGGCTCGACGATCGACAATTCAATCCTGTGGCCGCTGCCGCTGACGATGATCGGCTTCACTTGTTTATTCGGAGCGGCGGTGCTGATGCGAATGCGTGCCGAGCTTGCCGAGACCAAGGTCGAGGCGCGGATGCGGAGGATGTCCGCATGAATCCCTGGCCGTTCGTTGCTGCCGCGTACCTGGTGGCAATCTGCCTGACGGCCGGGCTGCTCGGGTGGGCGTTTGCGTCGATGCGCCGCGCGGAAGCCGCTGCCGACGCCCTGAAACGCAGATGAAGGCCAAGAACCAGCGGCTCGTCCTCGTCACGGCCGCGATCGTCGCCGTGCTCGTAGCGGTCCTGCTGGCCATGTGGGGCCTCAGGAGCCAGGCGTCATTCTTCTACACTCCCGCCGATATCGCCGCGGGCAAGGCGACGGAAGGGCAGGCTGCCCGCCTCGGCGGAATGGTCGAGAAGGGATCGATCCGGCACGAGCCAGATGGGGTGACGATCCGCTTCGTCCTGACCGACGGCCGCGCCTCCACGCCGGTGATCTTCCGCGGGATCGTGCCCGACCTGTTCCGCGAGGGAAGCGGCGCGGTCGCCGAAGGGCGGATGCAGAACGGAATGTTCGTCGCGGACACGATCCTCGCCAAGCACGACGAGCGCTACATGCCGCCGGAGCTGGGCAATCTTGCCGCCGAGCACAAGGCGGGGAAGACGCTCGAGAAATGATTGCCGAAACGGGCCTAGCCGCGCTGTGGCTCGCCGCCGGGCTCGCTGCCTATCAGTTCCTGCTGATGATTCTGGCGCTTCGGAGTAGTGTCGAAGTCGCTCGGTCGATGCGCGCCGTCGCCGTGATCCAAGGCCTGCTCACCGTGCTCGCATTCGCCATGCTTCTGCTGGTGTTCGCGCGCAGCGACATGTCGGTCGCGCTGGTGTTCGAGAACAGCAACAGCGCCAAACCCTTCATCTACAAGGTCGCGGGCGCATGGGGGAACCACGAAGGCTCGATGCTGATGTGGGTCACGATCCTGGCCATCGCGGGGGCATTCGTGGCGCTATTCTCGAGGCGCACAGGCGAGCGCACTTTGACCGCAGCGCTCGGGAGCCAGGCCATACTTGCACTCGGTTTCTATGCTTTCCTGCTGGTCGCCTCGAACCCGTTTGCGCGGCTGTTCCCGTCGCCGCCTGACGGGCAAGGCCTCAATCCTTTGCTTCAGGACCCCGGCTTGGCCTTCCATCCGCCGACGCTCTACCTCGGTTATGTCGGGCTGTCGGTCGCGTTCAGCTTCGCGGTCGGCGCTCTTCTGACCGGCGAAGTCGATGCTCGGCTCGCGCGGGCGATGCGGCCATGGGTGCTCGGCGCATGGATATTGCTCACGCTCGGAATCACGGCGGGCAGCTACTGGGCCTATTACGAACTCGGCTGGGGCGGCTACTGGTTCTGGGATCCGGTCGAGAACGCCTCGCTAATGCCGTGGCTCGCAGCGACGGCCTTGCTCCACTCGATCAACGTGCTAGCCGCGCGCGGCGCACTCAAGGCGTGGACGATGATGCTCGCCGTGATCGCATTCTCCATGTCGATGGTCGGGACGTTTCTCGTTCGCTCCGGAATCCTGACGTCGGTCCATGCCTTCGCCATCGACCCGGAGCGCGGCACCTTTCTTCTCGTCCTGCTGGCGATCTACGTCGGCGCGGCATTCATTCTCTTCGCGCTGCGCGGAGCCACGCTGAAGGAAGGCGCGCCGTTTCAGCTCATCAGCCGCGAAAGCGCGCTGGTGATCAACAACCTGCTGCTGAGCGTGATTCTCGGGATCGTCTTCCTCGGCACGCTCTATCCATTGTTTGTCGAAGCGATCAGCGGCGAGAAGCTTTCGGTCGGCGCACCCTATTTCAACGCGGTCGCGGGACCGCTGGCTCTGACGCTCGCCGTGGCAGTGGGGGTCGGGCCGCTGCTTAGCTGGCGCCGCGAGCGCCGCCCGGTTTTCGGCCAGCTCAAGATTCCGGCGCTGATCGGTGCAAGTGCGCTGGTAATGACCATTCTCGCAGCGCCGTCCATGCACATCCTGCCTCGGCTCGGGTTCACCGTAGCCGCCTATCTGCTCGCCGCGAGCATCCTGCCGCTGACTAACCGCAATCCGCTACGCGCTCCGCTCGCGACCTGGGGCATGGTCGTCGCGCATCTCGGGATCGCAGTCGCGCTGACGGGCATGGCCGCAAACGCGGCATTCAGTAGCGAGCGCCTCGCCATCGCGAAGCCGGGAGAGGTGCTGACCGTCGGCCCGTGGCAAGTGCAGCTCGAGAGCGTGATTCCGACAGCAGGCAAGAACTTCACCGCCAACCAGGCCGAGCTGCGCGCGAGCCGCGGGGAGGGCGTGTTCACGCTGGAGCCCGAGACCCGCTATTATTCCGATCCGCCGACGGAGACGAACGAATCCGCGATCCGGACCTTCTGGAACGGCCAGCTCTACACGGTCGTGGGCAAAGGTGATGCATCGGGGGCCTGGCAGCTCCGGCTGTGGTGGAAGCCGTTCGTAACCCTGATCTGGGCCGGGGGCGCATTGATCGCGATCGGGGGAGCGCTGGCGCTGCTCGGCCGCCTGCTTCCTTATCTCCGTCGGCGTCGCGAACCCGAGTGGCGGAGGCGCTACGCATGAGCCGCGGCCTGCGCCTGATCCCGATCATCCTGCTCCTCTTTCTGCTGAGCGGCCTGGTTTGGAGACTGGTGAAGCCACCGGACACCGCGGTTCCTTCGCAAATGGTCGAGCGACCTTTGCCGCAGTTCGTCCTGCCCGCTGCTCTGCCGGGCAAACCCGGGCTCGACGCGGCCGATCTGGCGTCGGGCAAGCCGCGCTTGCTCAATATTTTTGCGAGCTGGTGCATTCCGTGCGCGAGCGAAGGAAAGGTGCTGCAGGACCTCCAGCGCCGCGGCGTCATCGTCGACGGAATTGCGATCCGCGACACACCCGATGCGCTGACCGCATTTCTGGCGCGCAACGGCGATCCGTATGAGCGTATCGGGTCCGATCGCCAGAGCGACGTACAGATTTCGCTGGGCTCTTCGGGTGTGCCCGAGACCTTCGTGATCGACGGGCATGGCGTGATCAGACGCCAGTACATCGGCGCCTTGAACGCCTCGAACATCCCGGGCGTGCTTCGCGAACTGGAGCAGGTGCGGTGAAGCCGGTCGTGCTATTCATCGCGTTCCTGATTGCGCAGCCGCTGTTTGCCGACAGCAATCTGCCGCCGGCGTACTGGGCGAACCGCCAGCTTCCGAACCCTCAGCAGGAAGCGCAGGCTCAGGCGCTGATGGACCAGATCCGCTGCCTCGTTTGCCAGGGGCAGTCGATCGCCGACTCCGATGCCGAGCTGGCCGGCGACATGCGCGACCTCGTTCGCCGCCGAATCGCCGCCGGTGAGAAACCGAGCACCATCCGTTCCTGGCTGATCCAACGTTACGGCACGTGGATCAGCTACAAACCGACGGGCGAACCGGCCGCGTGGCCCTTGTGGCTGGCGCCGCTTGCGTTGCTGATCGCCGGCGCGTGGCTCATCCGCCGCCGCATCAAGCTTAAGGCGAGGAGCTGATGGGCTGGGTGGCTCTTATTGTTCTGGTTGCCATCAGCCTCGGGCTGCTGTGGCTGCTTGGCGTCAGAGGTGGCCTGCTGACTGCAAGCGCGGCGGCTCTGATGCTCGGGGCTGTCGGCTATGCCGTGCAGGGCAGCCCTGATCTACCCGGCACACGGGCCGACTTTGGCGACACGCATGCATACCTGCCGCTCACCGAAGCCCGTCACGCATTCTTCGGCTATTTCACACCGGCCGAGCCGTGGCTTCGGATGTCGGAGGCGCTTGCTCGTGACGGCAAGAGCGAAGATGCCGTCGGAATCCTCGAGAATGCGGTCAAGCGCTATCCCGGAGATCCGCAGCTATGGATCGGACTTGGGAATGCCCTCGTCGATCACGCGCGCGGACTGACGCCGCCGGCAGAGCTGGCCTACAAACGGGCGGAGCAGCTTGCTCCCGGCCATCCCGCAGCCCCCTTCTTCTACGGGTTGGCGCTCGCGCGGTCCGGCGACCGTCAGGCCGCCGTCACGCTGTGGCAGCAGATCCTCAAGACCGCCCCAAAGAATGCCGACTGGCGACCATTGATTGAGCAGGGCGTGGTGGCACTCTCGGTTCCTCCCCAGCACTAGCTGGGGAGGGGAACCAGCGAAGCTGGAGGTTCTTTCCCGACCCTTCCACCATCAAATCTAGGTTCGATGGTTCCCCTCCCCACGAGATCCGCTCGCAGGGAAGAAACTATGCAACAGGATCGTAAGGCAGGTCGAGCGCCTCGGCGACTGCCTTGTTGCGGACTTTGCCGTCGGAGACGTTGAGGCCGTTCGCCAAGTGCGGGTCCTGTCGCATCGCCTCTTCGGCGCCCAGATTGGCGATCCTCAGAGCGAACGGCAGCGTCGCATTGTTGAGCGCGAACGCGCTGGTGCGCGCGACGGCGCCGGGCATGTTCGCGACGCAATAGTGAATGATCCCGTCGACCTCATAGACTGGGTCGGCATGGGTCGTCGGGTGCGAGGTCTCGAAACAGCCGCCCTGGTCGATGGCGATGTCGACGAGCACGCTGCCGCGCTTCATCGTCTTGAGCATCTCGCGCGTGACGAGCTTCGGTGCGGCGGCGCCCGGGACCAGCACGGCGCCGATCACCAGCTCGGCTTCCTTGACCGCATTGGCGATCGCCGCGCGCGATGCATAAGCGGTCTTGATCTGGCTCGAAAAGAACATGTCGAGCTCGGCCAATCGGTCGTTGTTGATGTCGTAGATCGTCACGTCGGCGCGCATTCCGGTCGCCATTTGCGCAGCGTTCACGCCCGACACGCCCCCGCCGAGGATCGCCACCTTCGCGGGCGCAACGCCCGGGACGCCGCCGAGCAGGACTCCGCGGCCGCCCTGTTCCTTTTCGAGATAGTGGGCGCCGACCTGCACCGACATTCGCCCCGCAACCTCGCTCATCGGCTTGAGGAGCGGCAGCGAGCCGTTGTTGGCCGTTACCGTCTCATAGGCGATGCAGATCGCGCCAGACTTGATCAGCCCGATCGCCTGCTCCTTGTCGGCGGCAAGATGGAGATAGGTGAACAGGATCTGCCCCGGCCGAAGCATCGCGATTTCCTGCGGCTGCGGCTCCTTCACCTTGACGATCATGTCGGCGGAATCGAACACCGATTTGGCGTCGGGAAGGATCTTTGCCCCTGCATTCTCATAAGCGCTATCGGGACAGTCGATGCCCTGGCCAGCTTTGGTTTCCACGAACAGCTCGTGCCCGTGGGCGACGAGTTCGGCGACCGATGACGGCGTCAGCCCGACGCGATATTCGTGGACCTTGATCTCTTTTGGCACCCCAATGCGCATTATTTCGTTTGCTCCGCTTAATGGTTGCGCGGACCTATAGACGGGCTTTTCGCCGCTGTCCCGTCCGATTGCGGGGCCGGAACCACAGTGCTACGGAGCGCCGTCCGTGACCGAGGATCTCGCTCGCGGTGCAGGGGATGCGAGTTCGCGGTCTGTCGGATCTGAACCTCAACACATGAATATCACCGCGACCGGGGGCGCCGTAGCCGAAGCGCCGCAAGACACTTCGCACGGCCATGCCCAGGGACCGCTCTATAAGTTGGCGATCGGTGCTGTCGGCGTCGTGTTCGGCGACATCGGCACCTCGCCGATTTACTCGTTCCGCGAGACCTTCGCCGGCCATCATCCACTGACCCCCGATCGCTTCCACGTGAATGCCGTGCTGTCGATGATCTTCTGGTCGATGATGATCGTCGTGACGCTCAAGTACGTCATGATCATCATGCGCGCCGACAACAAGGGCGAAGGCGGAAGCCTTGCCCTCCTCGCACTGATCAATCGGACAATCAGCGGCAAAAAGAAATGGGCCAACGGGATCGTCATGCTGGGGGTGTTCGCGACCGCCCTTTTCTATGGCGATTCGATGATCACCCCGGCCATCTCGGTCCTCTCGGCGGTGGAGGGTCTGACGACGGTCAACAGCGGCCTCGCGCCGTTCGTGATCCCCATCGCCCTCGGCATCCTGATCGGATTGTTCGCGATCCAGGCGAGGGGCACGGCCCGCGTCGGCATGATGTTCGGTCCGGTGATGCTGATCTATTTCGCGTCGCTCGCGGTGCTCGGGGTCGTGCATATCGTCGGACGTCCCGGGATCATTCTGGCAATGATCAATCCGCTGAATGCCGCGGGATTCTTTATCGAAGAGCCGATGAGAGCGTTCCTGGCGATGGGCTCGGTGGTGCTGGCGCTCACGGGAGCGGAGGCGCTCTACGCGGACATGGGCCATTTCGGCCGGCGGCCGATCAAGCTCGCATGGCTTTATTTCGTCCTGCCGGCGTTGCTGCTCAATTATATGGGGCAGGGGGCGATGCTGCTCTCGCTCACGCCCGAGCAAGTGCTGAGGGAAGTGAAGGACCCGTTCTTCTATCTCGCTTCCGATGAATTCAGGTTGCCGCTGGTGCTCCTCGCGACGGCGGCGACGATCATCGCCAGTCAGGCAGTGATCTCCGGAGCCTTTTCCGTGACGCAGCAAGCCATCCAGCTGGGCTTTGTTCCCCGGCTCAGGATTACACATACGAGTGAGAGCGCCGCGGGCCAGATTTACATTCCGCTGGTCAATTGGGCGCTGATGACCATGGTTCTGCTGCTGGTTCTCACCTTCCGCAGCTCGTCGAACCTGGCTGCCGCCTACGGAATCGCCGTCACCGGCGCGATGCTGATCGATACGATGCTTATTGCCGTCGTGCTCTTCACGATGTGGAAGTGGAATCGAATCCTCGCCGGCGCGCTAATCTTCCTCTTTGCGGCGGTAGACCTCGGCTACTTCACCTCGAACCTGACCAAAATCCCCGCCGGAGGCTGGTTCCCGCTGCTGGTCGGCGGAATCGCCTTCACCCTGCTGACGACCTGGGCGAAGGGCCGCCAGCTGATGATCAGCCGAATGAACGAAGCGAGCCTGCCGATGGAGATTTTCATCAAGTCCGCGGCGCCAAGCGCGGCGCGGGTGCCCGGGACCGCGGTGTTCATGACCAGCGCTTCCAGTGGCGTTCCCCATGCGCTGCTCCACAATCTCAAGCACAACAAGGTGCTGCACGAGCGCGTCATCCTGCTGACGGTGCGGATCGAGGACGTACCCTATGTCTCCGAGGAGAAGAGGCTGGAGACGAAGGATTACGGCTCCGGCTTCTATCGTGTCGTGCTCCGCTACGGCTTCATGGAAGAAATTGATGTCCCCTCGGCGCTTGCCCAGCTGAAAGGGATCGGGAGTCAGTGCCGGATGATGGACACCAGCTTCTTCCTCGCTCGGCAGACGCTACTCGCCTCATCGCGGCCGGGAATGGCGATCTGGCGCGAAAAGCTGTTTGCCTGGATGCTGCGCAACGCCGAAAGCGCAATGGAGTTTTTCAAGCTTCCGACCAACCGCGTGGTCGAGCTCGGAAGCCAGGTGGAAATCTGAACAATCCCGCGGTCCCGCGCATTGCCGCGCCATGGCTGAACCGATCTCCTGGTTCGCGACCGTCGCGACCATAATTGCCGCCCTCATCGTCGCCTCCAATCTGGGTCCACGCCCGACGGGCTACGGTTTCATCATCTTCGCGATCGGTTCAGTCGCCTGGTTCGTCGTTGGGCTTCGCACGAACCAGCCAGCCCTGATCTGGACCGATTCCGTGCTCACGCTGCTTAACCTCTTCGGCGTCTGGCGCTGGCTGGGTCGCCGGGCAAAGGTCGAAGACGGCGCGAAAGCCGCCGCCCAGGCGAGCGAGGAATCGCCCGGCGAGGCGCTGTTCCCGGTCTCGCTGCTGACGCAAGCGCCGGTGCGCTCCGGCTCGGCTGAGCTCGGGCGCTGCGTCGATGCGATGGCCGGCTGCAGCTCGGGGCAGCTGGCCTATGTCGTGGTCGGCGAGGGCGGTGTCGCCGGGGTGGGCGAGGTCTTTCGTCGGCTTCCCTGGAAACTCGCACACGTGAATGAAGGCGTGCTCGAGACACAACTCCCGCCGGATCGATTTGAGCAGATCGAGACGGTCCCGAAGGACGATTGGGCCGAGAGTTGAGCGGCGCGCGGATCGTCACTGCAGAGATAGCGCCGCGTGACTTCGCCTGGCTCGACGAACTCAGGCGCGCTCATTATCCCGCCGATCGGAACAAGGTGCCGGCCCACCTGACCATTTTCCATGCACTTCCGCCCTCAGCGGAAGGAGAGGCGCGCCGAGCGCTAGCGCGGTTCGCTCACGAAGCGCCACCACACGCCTCCATCGAAGGCATCATCGATCTCGATCGCGGAGTGGCGTTCCGGATCGTTTCTCCCGACCTCGACCGCATCCGGCGAGAGCTCGCCCGAGACTTTCATGGGCTTCTCGGCGCTCAGGACACCGGCGGATGGCGGCCGCACGTGACGATACAGAACAAGGTTCCGGTGACGGAGGCCCGATCCTTGCTCGTCAGGCTGGAACGCGAGTTCAGACCGAAGCCGCTCGCAATCAGCGGCCTCGGGCTATACCGATATCTGGGCGGCCCATGGGAAAAGCTCGCGAGCTACGCTTTCCGGGGCGCTAGCTGATTTCGCCGATACCCTCGCAGCTGAGATCGAAGGCGGCGAGCCCCGATTCCAGTACCGAGGCGAGCATGGGCTGCTCCATCAACTCGTCGATTGCGACTTCGGTGCCGTCGCCCACGACCTCCTGCGCCTCGCTGATCGCCTCGTCCCAGTCGCCGGCCTCATAGGTTCCCTGGCCGACCCAGCAGAAAGCGAGCACCTCGGCGAGCTGATCCTCGCCCAGGTCCTCGAACACCGAGCGGAGCTCTTCCTCCACGCTCGTGTTGATGTCGTCCTCGAGAACGCTCAGCGTGCCTTCCTGCTCATCGTCGACGTCGGCCGCGTCCTCGTCGTCCGCATAATCGACCGTCTGCGCTTCATATTCGCGCGCCCGAAGGATGATCCGGCAGAGTGTTTCGAGCGGGGTCAGGGGATCCATCAGAGCCTCTTCATCTTGGACGCTCAACGACAGCAGCAATAAGCGGTTCCTCGCGTTGACCGGCGACTCGGGCGCACCTATATGCCGCGCCTTCGACGCCCGTTCACGCGGCGTTTTTCAGGCCATGGGGCGGAGTAGCTCAGCTGGTTAGAGCAGCGGAATCATAATCCGCGTGTCGGGGGTTCAAGTCCCTCCTCCGCTACCATACCCCGCGAGAAAGCGGCGCCTCGCCGGCCCTTCATCGCTGATCCACAGCTTTCACCGAAAATCGACCAACCGAGCTTGTCCGAAACTAATTTACGTTTAGATAGTTAACTCGGCGATAACGCTACTTTTTGGGGCACTCGGTTGGTTGGCGTTTCGGTCTTGTTGCATGCAGTCCCTGCGTCAGGTCCCCAGCCTGGCGACGGCGCCGCGACGAGTCAGTGGCCGTAAGCGCGCTTTCGCGCCGATGGGCCTGGGGGCGCCGAAGCGGCGCCTTCGCCGGTCTGCTGGGGATCGCGGCCGCAATTTCGTTCGCCGGCTATTCCAATCAGCATGTCGCCGCGGCGCTGGCCGACACAGTGACTCAGGGTGTCAAAACGGTTGCCTCGCTGCTCGCCGAGCGTTCGCCCGGTCATCGCCCGAAGGGCAAGCTCGCAAGCCTCAAGCACAAGCGGCATCCGGTGCTGCACGCGCGCGCACTCCCGAAAGTGCGCCACCTGGTTCCGGCCGTGCCGCCGATCGTCGAAGCGCCGCCGATCACTCCGCCAAACATCGGTGCAGTGCCGGTGTACGCCGTGCCCGCGGGCTTCCCTGAGCTTCCGATCATCGTCGGTCCTCCGACACCCTACGGACCTCCGATCCTGTCGAACATTCCGCCGCCTGGCGGAGGAGGGGGCTTTGTCCCTCCACCCATTGTCACCCAGCAAGTGCCTCCACCACCACCGCCGCCTCCGCCGCCCGCAGTGCCTGAGCCCGCGAGCTGGGCGATGATGCTGGTCGGTTTTGCGGCAATCGGCGGCATGTTGCGCCGCGAGAAGTGGATCAAAGCGCGAGCGTCCGGCGGCTGAGGCATGAGGGGCGGGGTCGCTGTAATTGTCTGGGCGCTTGTGCTTGCAGGCGCGACGGCCTGCGACCGCCAGAGCAATCATTCGGCAAAGGCCGCGATCGCTGCGCCGAAAGCTGCGGCGCCAGTCACAGCCCTACCGGCAGCGGCCGCCCGGGGCCGCATATTTCTCACCAAGGCTCAGCTCAGCCAGGCGCTGACATCCGGAACGATCGACCGCCCGATCAAGTCGCTTCTCGCGGTCGATCAGCCGCTGACCTACGGCGAGTTCAAGTGGAACGATACCGCGATTCCGGACGGCCCCACCTGGGTGCGTATCGACCTTGGGACGCAGCTCATTTCGGTGTTCCGCGCGGGCCATGAGATCGGCACCGCGGTGATCGTTTACGGCGGTGACAACAAGCAAACGCCGGTAGGCAAACTTCACATCCTGGCGAAGGCGCGGGACCATCGCTCATCGCTTTATGACGCCGAAATGCCCTACACGCTTCGGCTCACCGGCGACGGGGTCTCGATCCACGGGAGCAGCGTGCGCTGGGGCGCGGCGACCCACGGCTGCATCGGCGTGCCGCTCGAGTTCGCCCGGCGCCTGTTCGACGCGACGAAGGTCGGCGACGAAGTGCTGATCGTGCCGGGCGCCGCAAAGCCAACGTCGCGCACATCGTAACCTGCGCATTAACCATTTTCTCTAACAGCCCTCGAACCATGAGAGCCGTACCAATGCGCCTCCAGAGAGGTGCAAGGTGCAGGTCGGAAGGTCGCGCAAATTTCTCACGATCGCGTTGGTCGCCAGCAGTCCGCTGCTGATCGGCGCGACCACGCTGCATGCGGATTTCGACGCGCGCCTCCTCGCCGCGCAAAACGCCGAACGTTCCGACGTGGGGGTTCAGCCGCTGGTCTGGAACGATCAGCTCGCTGCGGATGCCAAGAAATGGGCCGACGAGCTCGCCGCAACCGGCAAATTCGAACATTCGCCCGACGAGCCCGGACAGCCGGTCGAGGGCGAGAATCTGTGGGCGGGGACGCCGCACGCGTTTTCGCCGGAGGCAATGGTCGGTCTATGGGCCGCCGAGAAGAAGGATTATCGCCCGGGCGTATTCCCCGCGAATAGCCGCTCCGGCGATGTCGAGAACGTCGGCCACTATACGCAGATGATCTGGCGCGACACGCATGAGGTCGGTTGCGCGACGGCGACCGGCAGGCGGGAACAGTTTCTGGTCTGCCGTTACAGCCAGGCCGGGAACATCTACGGCGAGCGCCCAGCCTGATCTAGCGCGGCTTTCAAGTCGGCAATTAGATCGTCGGGATCTTCGAGGCCGATGTGCAACCGGACGAGGTTCGCCGCGGGGGCGGCTGTAACAGTCCGATACGGGTCGACGGGCAAAACGAGACTCTCGTACCCGCCCCAGCTGAAGCCGATTCCGAATAGCTCCAGCGCATCGACGAACGCTTCCCGGTTCCCTTTCAATTCGAACGAGAACAGGCCGGACGATCCCCTGAAGTCGCGCTTCCAATAATCGTGGCCAGGGCAATCCGGGAGGGCCGGGTGCAGCACGCGACCGACCTGCGGCTGCCGCTTGAGCCAGTGCGCGACCTCGAGCGCGTTTTGCTCATGCTGACGCAAGCGAAGTCCCATCGTCCGGAGACCCCGGGAGCCGAGCCACGCATCGTCCGGCGAAACGGCGTGGCCAAGATCCCAGCTCGCCGCCTGAATTTGGCCGAAGAAGCGCTCAGTCGCAGTCACTGTGCCGAGCATCACGTCAGCGTGCCCGCCGACATATTTGGTTGCTGCGAGAATGGTGACATCCACTCCAGCCGCAATGGCGGGGAAGAGCAGGGGAGTCGCCCAGGTATTGTCGAGCAGGGTGATGATCCCGCGCCCGCGAGCAACCGCGCAAATTCCGGGAACGTCCTGGACTTCCATCGTCTGGGAGCCAGGGCTCTCGAGCAGGATCGCGCGGGTACTGTCGTCTATAAGGGCCTCAATGCCGCGGCCAACCAACGGATCGTAATAGCGCGTCCGAATTCCGAGTCGCTTTAGAATCGAATCGCAGACCTTCCGCGTCGGTCCGTAGACATTGTCCGGCGCCAACAGCTCGTCTCCCGGCGAGAGCAGTGCCAGCAAAGGCGTGGTGATCGCGGCCAGTCCGGACGAATAGAGCGCCGTTCCCGCTGCTCCGGGTTCGAGCTCGGTCAGCGCCTCTGAAAGCGCCCACTGGGTCGCCGTGCCCTGAAGGCCGTAGCGATATTCCCCAAGTTCGGGCTTGCTGCCGTTCAGCTCCGCAACGCTGTCGAACAGGATGGTCGACGCGCGCTCGACAGGGACATTGACGAGATGGCCGCGCCATTCCTTGCGGCGGCCGCTTTCAACAAGCTTTGTGGACTGGCCTGACTTGCGTTTCGTCATCCGATTGCTCCGGGGAGGCGACCGCTTAGGCCGGGCTCCTCCCCGAAAACAAACGGTCTCAGATATTCATTCAGCGGCGAGTCCGGGGGATAAGCCCGATCAGACCGATCAAGCCGATTACGCCCCACGGAAACCCCTTCTTCGCCGGCTGTGTCGCCGGCGCGGTCACCCCGTTGTTCGGCATATTGTTGACCGCCGCGAGATCGTTTGCCGCGGTTGGAGCGGCGGCGTTTGTCGCCTCATTGGTCGGGGCGACTGCCGCGTTCGTCGCCGTTGTATTGTCCGGAGCCGCGGCGTTTTGGGCTGTTGCCGGCGTCGCCGCGGCCAAGGCCGCAACGGCGATGCTTAGCGAGATTGTCATGCGCATGTCGAATGTTCCTCCCTTTTGGCCGATCAAATCGGATCGTCCGTATATCCGTCGTTGTCGCTTTGGCGCTGCAGGCCGAACAGGCCGAGCAGGCCAAGGCAGCCGACCAGGTTCCAGATCAGGTTGGAACCGTCGTCCTGACTTTGTTGCGTTTGAGTGCTGGGCGTTTGCGTTGATGCCGATGTGCTCGCGAGCGCGGCTAGAACGACAAATGCCGCTATCCATCGAGTGCGCATGCTTCCTCCCTTTTGTCGAAGCAGTTGCGGGACGCGCGATCACGCGCGGGGAGGCTGATCACATCAAGCATGGGGTCACGTCAACTCGGTTCATGCAAAGGAAACGCGATACAGCCGCAGAAACGGCAAACGCCCGGATCGGCTAGCGATCCGGGCGCCCTGCGTGACGATTGCTCGTCAGCCCCCTTGGATGTGTCGCGGTGAGCGTCCCCAGTCGCCCGCGCGGCCCCGAACCCGACCCAAGGGTCAGTGCGTTCGGAAGTCCGTGAGTAGGCCCGTGCGACCCCGCTTGTCACCGAAGTAAATTGATCGAAGTTGCGTTTGTGCTGCCGCTGTGTCGGGGAGGACACAGGCGCGGTCCGGTTGCCAGCGAAGAATCGCCACCCTAGAGCGCGCGTCATGCGCTGGTCCCGTGCCTTCCTTCCCGTCCTCAAAGAAAGCCCCGCGGATGCGCAGATCGTCAGCCACAAGCTGATGCTGCGTGCTGGTCTGGTGCGGCAAACAGCTGCGGGGATCTATGCGTGGCTGCCGCTCGGCTACCGGGTGCTGAAGAAGATCGAGCAGATCGTTCGCGAAGAGCAGGATCGCGCCAGCGCGCAGGAACTACTGATGCCAACCCTCCAATCGGCGGAGCTATGGCGCGAGAGCGGCCGCTACGACGCCTACGGGCCCGAGATGCTGCGAATCCGCGATCGGCACGATCGCGAGATGCTCTACGGGCCCACCAACGAGGAAATGATCACGGCGCTCTTTCGTGACGAGGTGAAGAGCTATCGCGATCTTCCGCGCACGCTCTACCACATCCAGTGGAAATTCCGGGACGAAGTCCGGCCACGCTTCGGAGTAATGCGCGGGCGCGAGTTCCTGATGAAGGATGCCTACAGCTTCGATCTCGACGAGGCCGGCGCGCGCCAGAGCTACTACACCCAAATGCTCGCTTATCTGAGGACCTTTCAGCGCATGGGGATCCAGGCGGTGCCGATGAAGGCGGCGTCGGGCCCGATCGGCGGCGATCTCAGCCACGAGTTCATCGTGCTCGCGCCGACCGGCGAGAGCGAAGTGTTCTACGACGCAGCCTATGAGACATTCGACTGGCATCAGGCGGACCTGAAATATGGCGACGAGGCGGGGCTTCAGGGCCTCTTCGATCGCGTGAACTCGACTTATGCCGCGACCGATGAGACCCATGACGTCGCCAAATGGGAGGTCGTACCCGAGGACAAGCGCAGGACGGGGCGCGGGATCGAGGTCGGCCACATCTTCTACTTCGGTGATAAATATTCGAAAGCGATGGGACTCAAGGTCTCCGGCAGCGACGGGACGCCCGTCACTCCGATGATGGGAAGCTATGGCGTGGGCGTGTCGAGGCTCGTCGCTGCGATCATCGAAGCAAGCCATGACGAGGCGGGCATCATCTGGCCAGAACCGGTGGCGCCTTGGCGTGTCGGAATGGTCACGATGCGGCAGGATGACGAATCCACCGTGGTCGCCGCGGAAAACCTCTACGAGCAGCTTCGCGGAGCCGGTGTCGAAGTCCTGTACGACGATCGCGACGAGCGCGGCGGCGCCAAGCTCGCCTCAATGGAACTGATCGGCCTTCCCTGGCAGGTGATCGTCGGCCCGCGCGGAATCGCCAGCGGAACGGTCGAGTTAAAGCGCCGTTCAACGGGCGAGCGCGAAGATCTCAGCATTGAAAGCGCCCTTGCGAGACTCACCGAATGAAGTCTCATTTCGTCATTCCCGCGAAAGCGGGAATCTCGCTTTTCTTTCGTCCTCAGCAAGGGGAGCGGGACCCGCGCTTGCGCAGGAGTGACGAACTGAGGGGTTCGTCATGATCCTTACCCGTGCCGAGCGGATGCTCGCCCGACGTTATCTCCTGCCGGGCAAAGGCGAGGGATTCATCTTCCTTGTCGCATCGATCAGCCTGATCGCTGTCGCGCTCGGCGTCGCCGCCCTGATCATCGTGATGAGCGTGATGAACGGCTTCCGTGCCGAGCTGTTCGACAAGATCGTCGGCCTCAATGGCCATGCCGTGGTCCAGGGCTATGAGGGCCGCCTGTCCGACTGGCAGCAGATCGCCGACACCGCGAAGAAGACTCCGGGCATTACCTCCGCAATCCCGCTGATCGAGACTCCGCTGATGGCGACGACCAACGGCCGCTTCGCGGGGGTCATCGTGCGCGGCATGCGGGTCAGCGACATACGAAGCAACAAGACCATCACGGGAAACGTCCTTTCGGGCGACATAAAATCGCTGACCCCGGGAAGCGGGAAGGTCGCGCTCGGCTCGCGCCTCGCCGAAACGCTCGGCGCCTATCCCGGAAGTCAGATCACCTTGTGGAATCCGGAAGGCCGCTCGACGGTGATGGGCACCGTCCCGCGCGAAGAGACCTATACCGTCGGCGCGATCTTCGAGATCGGCGTCTATGACTATGACAAGGCGTTCGTGGTCATGCCGATGCAGGACGCGCAGGAATTGCTGCTGATGGGCGATCAGGTCGGCATGGTGGAGATCCAGACCAACGACCCTGATCGCGTACAGGAGATTGTCGCTCCACTTCAAAAGCTGGTGCAGGGCAAGGGCATGATCGTCGACTGGCGGCAGATGAACTCGGCGCTGTTCCAGGCGCTCGAGGTCGAGCGAGTCGCGATGTTCGTCGTCCTCTCGCTCATCGTGCTCGTGGCGGTATTCAACATCCTTTCGTCGTTGATCATGCTGGTTCGCGCGAAGACACGCGACATCGCGATTCTGAGGACCATGGGCGAAAGCCGACGCGGCATGATGAAAGTATTCGTCACCGTGGGTGTGACGATCGGCTCCCTCGGCATTATTCTCGGCATCATTCTCGGCGCGGTGTTCCTGTATTTCAGACAGGACGTTGTCGATGCGATCCAGGACGTCACTGGGCAGAATCTGTGGGATCCCTCCGTTCGGTTCCTCACCGACCTCCCGGCGCAGCCCAAAGCAAGCGAGATCATTGCAATCATCCTGATCGCGCTTATCCTGTCGTTCCTCGCGACGCTTTATCCCGCGTACAAGGCGGCGAGCACCGATCCCGTTCAGGTGCTTCGCTATGAGTGAGCCGGTCCTCGTCACGAGGGACCTCAGGCGCAGTTTTACCCAAGGCGAGGTCACGATCGAGGTGCTGCGCGGAGTGGACCTCTCCGTTCAGCCGGGGGAGATCGTTGCGCTGCTCGGACCGTCCGGCTCGGGCAAATCGACGCTGCTTCAGGCGGTAGGCTTGCTGGAAGGCGGATTTCAGGGATCGATCCGTCTCGCGGGCGAGGAAGCCGCGGAGCTTAACGATGACGGCCGCACCCGCCTGCGGCGCGACTTGCTCGGCTTCGTCTATCAGTTTCATCATCTGCTGCCCGAATTCAACGCGGTCGAGAATGTCGTGCTGCCGCAGCTGGTTCGCGGCGCGGATCGGAAGACGGCGCGGGAGCGTGCGCAGCAATTGCTCGGCGCCTTGGGCCTGTCGGACCGGCTCGACCACCGGCCGTCCAAGCTCTCAGGCGGTGAGCAGCAGCGCGTGGCGGTCGCGCGGGCGCTGGCCAATAAGCCGCCGCTGGTGCTCGCCGACGAGCCGACCGGCAATCTCGACGAGAAGACCGCCGACGCGGTGCTCGGGGAATTCCTCTCCCTGGTTCGGGGCGAGGGGAGCGCTGCGCTTGTCGCAACGCATAACGAACGGCTCGCGGCGAAGATGGACCGCGTCGTGCGCCTCCATGAGGGCCGGCTCCAATGAACGGACCGGATCGACGGCCTGGTGATCCGCAGCCGAGCGGCCGACCGAACTGGACGCTCATCGCGCTCATAGCCGCGGTCGCCTTCCTGGTGCTGATCGTCGCCTATTTCGCCACCAGAGGGAATTCGAACCAGGACAAGCTTACCAATGCGGAGATCGCCCAATCAGCCCCGCAGCCCAGTCGGGCGAAGCTCTGTGCCAGCAGCACGACCTACGACTTCATCAAGCGTGAGCTGTTCCGGCGGGCTGCGCAGCTGCGCGGTAGCGATCAGGCGGCCTACGACCGCGTGTCGGCTGCTGCCGTCGTGCGGATGGATAATCCAGTCATGGAAAGCGAGGATACGTCAACGGGTGCCGTGAATTGCTCGGGTTCGCTGTCGCTCGACCTGCCACCCGGCGTCACCGCGGGCGGACGGACTACGTTGATGTCCGATGTCGATTACAGCGTCCAGCAAGCCGCGGACGGCAGCGGAATGGCGGTCGTCCTTCGCAATGCCGAAGCAATCATTACGCCACTCTCGACTCTCGCCCAGGTAACTCAACCACCGCCGCAGACCGACGTGAATGAGATCGCGCCGGAATCGCCCGATGAGAATCAAACCGCACCGGAAGCGGATCAACCGGCAACCCCGCCGCCCCAATCGGTCCAGTTGTCCTGCGCCAACCCGCGAACGCGAGGGGATTCTGCTGTTTGCAGCGATCCAGGTCTCTCCGCGCTCGACCGCAATGTTGCCGCGGAATACGGCCGCGCTTTCGCAGTAGCGACGCCCGAACAGCGCGCGCAGCTTCGCCAGACCGCACAGCGCTTCTCGGCCTATCGCAGCCGCTGCCCGGACCGGCAGTGCATCGCCTCCGCTTACGCCGGCCGGCTGCGCGAGATCCGAGACATCATCGAAGGCCGCTGGCAGCCAGCTGACTGAGTCGCGGCTCGCGCGAACATTGCCTTACGACAATAACTGGAACCTTTGGGCTCTACCGCCCATTACAATTCAGTCTTATTCGTTTGAAGAACAAAGGTTTCTTCCGGATCCTCCACGCCGGCCGTTGCGGCCGGATTCGGCACTGAGAGGAGGTTACCAAATGCCGATCATCGAAGAAGAGCGAATCATCCGAGAAAATCCGCGCCACGATTACGATAGAGGCGACTATCTGGTCCGCGACCGCGACGACCGTCAACGGGTACGGCGCCCAGAGCCCCGCGCGCTTGCCGTCGTCGCCGCCGGTTCCACCCTCAAGACGGCGGGAGGAGTCGCCGTGGCGATCCTCGCCATCCTCGCACTCATCGGCCTGATTCCAGGAATATTGCTTCCGATCGCCGGTATCGTGTTCGGCGTCGCCATGTTGTTCGAAGGCATGGGCATCACCGGCGAATACCGGAAGCTCGGGCGCTGGCTTGCAGATACCACATCCGAGCGCGTTGAGCTCGCAGGCGGCGCCGGCATCGAGCTGGTCGTGGGGGTCGCGACGATCGTGCTTGGCATCCTTGCGCTGGTGGGAGTCGAAAGAGCGACCCTCATGCCCGTGCTGGTGATCGTCGCCGGCGCGGGCCTGATGATTGCGGTCGGCACCGTACACCGGCTGAGCGATCTCCAGCTCATGACGGTCGATGCCAGCGAATTTGGGCGCCATCTCCATCGCGAGTCGATGGCCGGGGCAGCGATCGCACAGACGCTTGCGGGCGTTGCCGCGCTGGTGCTGGGAATCCTGTCGCTCATCTGGGCTGGGACGACACCCGCAGGCTACGGCTTGCTCGCCCAGATCGCGATGATCTGCCTCGGCGTTGGCGCGGCCATCGGCGGCGGCGCAATCGCAGGGCGATCGACGATGATCCATCGGCGCGGCTGAGCGAACCGTCGACTACTGATAGCGGCTCCCTAACGGGGGCCGCTTTCTTGTGGACAAATGGGAACGGCTGCTTTCGCTTGCCCGATGCGCGGGCCATATCTGGCGAATGGCCGCACCGTTCGTTCCGCTTCGCGTCTTCTCCTCCTTCACGATGCTCGAAGGCGCGATGGAGCCGAAGACCATCGCTGAGCGCTCGGCCAGGCTCGGCTTTCCCGCCGTTGGGCTTGCCGACCGGAACGGCCTCTATGGAGCAATGGCATTCAGCGACGCGTGTTTCACGAAGGGCGTTCAGCCGATCATCGGCGCAATGCTCGGCGTCGCGCGGCCGCCGGAGATCGGTGGAGAGTCGGGCATCGACTGGCTCGTCCTGCTCGCCAAGGATGAGCAGGGGTACGCCAATCTCTGCAAGCTGGTCTCATCCGCTCACCTCGACCGGCCGCTCGAGCAGGAGCCGCATGTCGAATTCTCAAGGCTCGAAGGTCTGAACGAGGGGCTGCTGGCACTGACCGCGGGCTCGGAGGGAGCCCTCGCGCGGCTGTTCGCCGATAGACAGCAGCTCAAGGCCGACGCGTATCTCGACCGGCTCCAGGCTCTCTTTCCCGAGCGGTTGTACATTGAGCTGTCACGACGCGGCGATCCGATCGAGGATGCCGCGGAAGCGCGCTTGATCGATGTCGCCTATGCCCGAAACCTGCCGCTCGTCGCCACCAACCCCGCGGCCTACCCGGATCCGGCCTTTCATGCGGCTCACGATGCGATGCTGTGCATCGCCAATTCGGCTTATGTCGAGAGCGCCGAGCGCGCGAGTTCGTCGGCCGATGCCTGGTTGAAAGATGGAGCGGCGATGGCCGAGCTGTTCGCCGATGTGCCCGAGGCGCTGGCGAATACTCTTGTCGTTGCACAACGCTGTGCGGTCTCAGCGCCAAAACACAATCCGATCCTTCCGCGTCTCGGCGAGGATGAGGACGAGCAGCTGCGAAGAGATGCACGGACCGGACTGGAAGAGAGGCTGAAGGACCGGCCGCCCGAAGAGCAACAGGCTTATGTCGAACGGCTAGATTACGAGCTCGACATCATTATCGGGATGGGCTTCGCCGGTTACTTCTTGATCGTTGCCGACTTCATCAAATGGGCGAAAGCGAACGACATCCCGGTTGGGCCGGGCCGCGGCTCGGGCGCCGGTTCTGTCGTCGCCTGGGCACTGACGATCACCGATCTCGACCCGATTGCCCTCAACCTGCTGTTCGAGCGCTTTCTCAATCCCGAACGCGTGTCGATGCCGGACTTCGACGTCGACTTCTGCGAAACGCACCGGGACAAGGTCATCGCCTACGTCCAGAGCAAATACGGCCGGGACAAAGTGGCGCAGATCATCACCTTCGGGCGGCTGAAGGCGCGAGCGGTGCTGAAGGACACCGGGCGCGTGCTCCAGATGAGCTACGGTCATGTCGACCGGCTGGCCAAGCTCATTCCCAATCATCCGACCGATCCGTGGACACTCGAGCGTTCGCTGAACGGCGTTTCGGAGCTTGCCGCCGAATACAAAAGCGATCGCGACATCAGGCGCTTGTTCGACCTGGCGATGAAGCTCGAAGGACTGCCGCGCCACGCGTCGACCCATGCCGCGGGCGTGGTCATCGGTGACCGGCCGCTCAACGAACTGGTCCCGCTCTATCGCGACCCGCGCTCCGACATGCCGGTAACGCAATTCGATATGAAATATGTCGAGGCTGCCGGCCTGGTGAAGTTCGACTTCCTCGGTCTAAAGACCCTGTCCGTACTGAAGGAAGGGCAGCGCCTGCTCGCAGAGCAAGGCATCGACGTCGATTTCTCGTCGCTTCGCTGGGACGATCCGGACGTGTTCGATCTCCTGCAGCGCGGCGACACCGTCGGCGTGTTCCAGGTGGAATCAGAAGGCATGCGCCGTACGCTGTCGGCGGTGAAACCGACGGTGTTCGAGGACATCATCGCGCTCAATGCGCTGTACCGGCCCGGGCCGATGGACAACATTCCGATGTTCGGACGTCGCAAGAACGGACAGGAGGCCATCGACTATCCGCACCCGCTGCTCGAAGGCATCCTCAAGGGAACCTACGGCATTATCGTTTACCAGGAGCAGGTGATGCAGGCTGCGCAGATCCTCGCTGGCTATTCGCTCGGCGGTGCGGACCTGCTGCGGCGGGCGATGGGCAAGAAGATCAAGTCGGAGATGGATGCGCAGCGAGCGACGTTCGTGGAGGGTTGCGCGACGCACAACAACATCCCGGCAGCCAAGGCGAATGAGCTGTTCGACTTGATCGACAAGTTCGCCGGCTACGGGTTCAACAAGAGCCACGCGGCCGCCTACGCTCTGCTGACCTATCAGACGGCATGGCTGAAGGCGCACCACCGCGCGGAATTCTACGCTGCCTCGATGAGCTTCGACGTCGCGCTGACCGACAAGCTGGCGATGTTCGTCGAGGACATGCGACGGGGCGGGGTCGAATGTCTTCCGCCGGACATCAACGCCAGCTGCGCCCATTTCACGGTCGAGAATGGCGCCGTCCGCTATGCGCTGGGGGCACTAAAGGGGGTCGGCGACAAGGCTATGGACGAGCTGGTCGAGGAGCGGACACGCAACGGACCATTCACAAGCCTCGCCGATTTCGCCGCTCGCATCGACCCGCGCCTGCTCAATCGGAGGCAGATCGAGAGTCTGGCCGCGAGCGGGGCTTTCGACAGCATTCAGCCCAATCGAGCAGGGGTTTTCGCAGCGGCCGAAACGATCCTCGCGCACGCGGCGAGCGCTCACGAGCAGCGCACCAGCGGCCAGGCGGGCCTGTTCGGCACGAACTCCGCCGAGGCTGCGCCGATCCTTCTCCCACGCGACGCCAACTGGACGCTCGCGCAGCGCATGGCGGCCGAACGGGACGCCTTCGGCTTCTATTTCTCCGCGCACCCGGTCGATGCGTCGCGGCACCTGCTCGCGGCCCATAAGGTCAAAACTTTCGCGGAGATGATGGAGACGCAGGTCGCGGAAGGCGAGCGCGTCGGCTCGACCATGGCTGCGCTGGTCGAAGAGACGCGTTGGCGGACCTCGGCCAAGGGCCGGCGCTACATGATGGCGACGCTGAGCGACAGCTCGGGTCAGTTCATCGCGACCGCCTTTGACGACGATGCTACTGCCGCACTTGAGGCCGCAGCGAAGGCTGGTCAGTGCGGGTTGCTCGGTGTCGAGCTCGACCGGCGAGCCGGCGACGAAACGCCGCGCGTGACGATCAAGCGCTTCCAGCCTCTTGCCGATCTTGCCAAGCGAACGCGCCTGCAGATGACGGTCAGGCTCGCGGATGCCGCTACCATCGAGCGAATTGTGCGCTCGCTGGAGGATGCGCGCGGCGGCAATGGCCTGCTCCGTTTCATCGTCCCGACAGTCTCAGGTGGCGAAGCAATCATCATCGCCGGGCGGGATTTCGCGCTCGACGGCGAGCTCGCAGCGCAGATCGAGCGCATCACCGGAGAGGGCAGCGTCGACCTCTCCGCCCAGGAGCCGCCGAAGCTGGCGCTGGTGGGCTAACCCCTCCTCCCGCGAGCAGGAGAGGGAGCCAGTCAAGCCATCCAGAAGCCGTCGCGGTTGACCAGACTGGTGATGTGGTCGTTCTCTTCTTCGGTCATGTCCCGCTTGAACCTGGGGAAGATATTCTCTTCCTCATTGTGCGCATGCTCGGAGACGAGCTGGCGGAAGTCGCGAACCTTCTCGAGCCAGTTGGGCGCTTCCGGCCCCATCTCGTTCAATTCGAAGATGAATGTCTTGATGTAGCCGTGCTCGCTCTCGAGATGGTCGGCGTCGCCCGCCTGATCGTCCTCCCGAAGCGCCGGATAGACCACCATCTCCTCGGCATGCGCATGCTTGTCGAGCGCATGGCAGAGCTTCATGAACAGCATCTTGCGCTTGAAAGTCTGGGTTTCATCGGTCGCCAGCATCTTGTCGAACAAGGCGAGTGCTTCGTCATGTTCGGCGGTCAGGATCTCGTCCCAGTCGCCGAGCGAGGCTTCCATCCCCTGCATCAGCGCCTTGCGGCCGTAATTGGCGGCGAACCCGATCGCCGCACCGGCAATTGCCGCGCCGAGGAGCGGTCCGGCGCTGTCGCCCCAGGAAAAGGCGCTGCGGCTGCTTCTGCTGCGATTGTCGCTCCGGCGGTTCTCGCCCGAGCTGCTTCGGTTGGATGAAGACCGTGACGATGTGCGGCTTCCGGTGCGCGTTGCCATAAACTCCTCCTTGTCGAGATCGACGATTCAACGGACGGGGGAGAGGCGCCGTTCCGCTCGTGAACCCTGCGTCACGAACCGTTCGGCGCAAGGCTAGACGCCGTTGCCGGGTTCCTGCGGCTGTTCGGCCGGCGTAACGGCCGTACTGGAGTTCTGCTGCTGCGGCTCCGTGGTTGGTGAGCTTGGTTCCGGCGCTGGCTCCGGCACCGTGCTTTCGACCGGCCGCAAGGGCTTCGCGCTTTCATATTCGGCGCCGGGTACTGGCCGCGGTTTCTTCGCAACCGGCGGCGGCGCCTTCTTGGGCGGGGGTGTGGTGCCCTTATAGACGCAGGCGTCGAGTCCGTCCCGAGCGACAATCGGAATCCGCGCGGCGATGGTGTTCCCGTAGCGGCGGGTAAAGCCCTTGGGGGCAATCGCGCCGCGCTCTTTCGGCAGCGGCAGAACCGCGGCGATCCGCGCCGCCTCGATCGCGCTCATCGCGCTCGCATCATGGCCGTAATAGCGCTCGGCGCCGGCGTTCACGCCATAGGTGCCGATGCCGGTCTCGGCGAGGTTGAGGTAAACCTCCATGATCCGCCGCTTGCCCCACAAATGTTCGATCAGGAACGTAAACCAGGCTTCCAGGCCTTTGCGGAAATAGCCGCCATTCTGCCACAGGAAAGCATTCTTGGCGGTCTGCTGGCTGATCGTCGAACCGCCGCGGATGCGCCCACCCGAGGCATTGCGTTTCATCGCATCTTCAATGGCTTGATAGTCGAAGCCGTGATGTGAACAGAACTTGCTGTCCTCGGCCGCGATCGCCGCGCGGACCATGTCCCGGTCGATCTGGCCTATGGGCATCCATTGCTTGTGAGCGCCGCGGCCTTCGAGAACGTCGCCGATCATTGTGACGGTGATCGGCGGATTCACGAACCGATAGGCGAGCACCCACAGCACCGAGATAATGATGAAGGCGAGGATCAGCTTGACGATCCAGCCGACGACCCGCCGTGGCCACGATATGCCGCGCTTGCGCTTGTAACGAGGAATGGTCGACTTCGGCCGCTTCGCCATGATTTGCTGCTAGCGGGAGGCACCATCGCTTGCCAAGCGCCGGTTCGTCTCGCCCGCAGATAGCTTGCGGCAGAACCAGCAGTTCAAGGCAAAGCGGTGATCGGCGAAGTCGCCGCTTTTGCAGGCGACCCGCTCGACGGCGTGCCGTGCCCATGACGGGAAAACGACCAGCCTGTTCTGGACCGGCTCAAAGGCGACGCTGTCATGTTCGCCACATCGCTCCGGGTCCACGCCGAAGCGAAAGAGCCTGAGAGCTCCGCCTGAAAACGCCTTCGGCTCGCGGAAGAAATAATAGACGGCGCTGATGAACCGGTCCTCGCCGTCCTGTTCGCCGGTCTCCTGCCGGTTGGCTCCGATGGGGATGTCGATATGGGGTGCGAAATGGGCGCCCTCGCCATAGGCATTGAGCTCGAATTCGATCGAACGCGGTTCCGGCCCTTTGTAGCCGGCTATTTCCATGATCTGCGGCAGGTGCTGGAAAAGGCGATCCCGAATCAGCGGCTCGAACGGCCCGATCCGTCGGTGCTTGAGCGCAATGCGGGATTTCGGATTCAACCGGTCCTTCCGCCCGCCCGGGCCGTAAAAGACCTTGGCTGGCTTGAACGCAGCCTCCTGTTCGATCGCCCACGACAGAAATGCTTGGAGGTCAGCATCGGTGAGCAGTCCTTCGATGCATCCGTGAGGTGGCATTGGACCGAGCGTCACTGACATTGCCAGACCGTAGCAGCGCTTGGCGATGTTACGAAGCACGCTCCTTGCCGCAGTGCAGCAGCGCATTTACATCGCACGCATGACCTCGACGAACGACATCCGCCGCGGCTTCCTCGATTACTTCGAGAGGAACGGCCACGCGCGGGTGCAATCGGCGCCGCTCGTTCCGCAGAACGACCCGACGCTGATGTTCGTCAACGCGGGGATGGTGCCGTTCAAGAACGTATTCACCGGTCTCGAAACCCGCCCCTATCGAACCGCGACCAGCTCCCAGAAGTGCGTGAGAGCAGGGGGGAAGCACAACGATCTCGACAATGTCGGCTATACCGCCAGGCACCACACCTTCTTCGAAATGCTCGGAAATTTCTCGTTCGGCGACTATTTCAAGGATCGAGCGATCGAGCTCGCCTGGAACCTGCTGACCAAGGAATGGGGTCTGAACCCCGACCGGCTCACCGCGACGGTCTATCACACGGACGACGAGGCATTCGGCCTGTGGAAGAAAATTTCCGGCCTGCCCGAGAGCCGCATCATCAAGATCCCCACGAAGAATAATTTCTGGGCGATGGGGGACGACGGCCCATGCGGCCCATGCTCGGAGATATTCTACGATCATGGCGAGCATATACCCGGTGGCCCTCCCGGCAGTCCGGACGAGGACGGCGACCGCTTTGTCGAGATCTGGAACCTGGTGTTCATGCAGTTCGAACAGGCGGCGAACGAGATCGTCTCGGAGCTGCCGAGCAAGAGCATCGATACCGGCATGGGGCTCGAGCGGATTGCCGCGGTGCTCCAGGATACGCCGGACAATTACGACACGGATACGTTCCGCGCACTGATCCACGCCAGCGAGGAGCTGACCCACACCAGGGCGGAGGGTGAGAACAAGGCGAGCCATCGCGTCATCGCCGACCATCTCCGTGCTTCTGGATTCCTCGTCGCGGACGGCGTGCTGCCGGCGAACGAGGGCAGGGGCTACGTCCTCCGCCGGATCATGCGCCGCGCCATGCGCCATGCGCATCTGCTCGGAGCGAAGGAGCCCCTGATGTTGCGGCTCGTGCCTGCGCTGGTCGCGGAAATGGGCGCTGCCTATCCGGAGCTGGTCCGAGCGCAGCCGCTGATCGAGGCGACGCTCCAGCAGGAAGAGACCCGTTTCCGCCATACACTCGCGACCGGCCTGAAACTGCTCGACGAAGCCACCGCCGACCTGGCCAAGGGCGGCACATTGGCCGGCGCGACGGCCTTCCGGCTCTACGACACTTATGGTTTCCCTTATGATTTGACCGAGGACGCGCTGCGTTCCCGCGGGCTGGAGGTCGACCGCGCTGGCTTCGATGCCGCCATGGCCGAGCAGAAGGCCAAAGCCCGCGCCGCCTGGAAGGGCTCTGGCTCGAAGGCCAGCGAGGACATCTGGTTCGATCTCGCCGAAGAATATGGCGCGACCGAGTTCACCGGCTACTCCGGCGACGAAGGCGAGGGCGTCGTTCTCGCGATCGTGAAGGACGGCAGCCGCGCGGAACATGCCGAAGTGGGCCAGACAGTCGCGGTCCTGCTCAATCAGACGCCCTTCTATGGGGAAAGCGGCGGTCAGATCGGTGACACAGGGAAAATTTCCAATCTCAAGGGGTTCGTCGGAGAAGTTGAGAATACGACGAAGCCGCTGGGAAAGCTCCACGTGCTTCGCACTCAGGTGGTCGCGGGCGAGCTGAGCGTCGGCGATACCGTCCAGCAGAAGGTCGACGCAGAGCGGCGCAACCGGACTCGAGCCAATCACAGCGCCACGCACCTGCTCCACGCCGCTCTTCGGCGGCATCTCGGCACGCATGTGACTCAGAAGGGAAGCCTGGTCGCACCGGACTATTTTCGCTTCGATTTCTCGCACCCGAAGGCGCTGACGCGGGAGGAGATCGACGCTGTCGAAGCCGAGGTAAACGCACAGATCCGTTCGAACGAGCCGGTCACGACCCGGCTGATGACCCCGGACGAGGCAATTTCCGAAGGGGCCATGGCCTTGTTCGGCGAGAAATACGGCGACGAAGTCCGCGTGCTTTCGATGGGCCGAACTGGCGAGGGCGATTACTCCGTCGAGCTATGCGGCGGCACCCACGTCCGGGCGCTCGGCGATATCCAGCTACTCAAAATCATCAGCGAAAGCGCAGTTGCAGCTGGCGTTCGGCGGATCGAGGCGCTGACCGGGGAGGCTGCCCGTCAGTGGCTGAGCGAACGCGACGCGAAACTGCGCGAGGCCGCGGCGACGTTGAAGAGCGCGCCCGATGAGGTTCCGGCGCGGATCGCGTCACTGGTTGAGGAACGCAAGCGCCTGGAGCGTGAGCTCGCCGACGCGAAAAAGGCGCTCGCGATGGGCGGCGGTTCCGCCAAAGCGGCCGGGCTGGAACCGGAGCAGGTGAACGGCCACAAGTTCCTTGGTCAGGTGGTGGAAGGCATCGATACCAAGAGTTTGCGGTCAACTGTTGATACTTTGAAGCAGCGGGTTGGCTCGGGCATTGCTGCGCTCATTGCCGTGAACGAGGGCCGCGCCAGCGTTGCCGTGGGTGTGACGGACGATCTTGCCGGCCATGTCAGCGCGGTCGACCTCGTGAAGGCTGCGGTTGCGGCGCTTGGAGGGCAGGGGGGCGGCGGCCGACCCGACATGGCGCAGGGCGGCGGCCCGGACGGTTCCAAGGCCAAGGAGGCGCTCGAAGCAATCAAGGACGCGCTGGAGAAGGTCGCCGCCTAGCTGTCATCCCGGCCTTGAGCCGGGACCTGCCTTTTCTTTGCTGAGGGCGAAGGTAAGGCGGGTGCCGGATCAAGTCCGGCATGACGAAAGTAGCTCATGGACGTCGATACAAAATCATCGGACCCCGTCACCCTCAACGGCGCATGCCACTGCGGCGCGGTCCGGTTCACGGTCACACTCACGGAGGGCTTCGCCTCGGCGCGACGCTGCACCTGCTCGATCTGCAGGATGCGCGGGGCCGTGGCAGTGACGTCAACGCCGGAGGCCTTCCGGATAACGCGTGGCGAGGACAAGCTCGCGACCTACCGCTTCAACACCGGGACTGCCGAGCATCACTTCTGCACCGTCTGCGGTATCTACACACACCACAAGCGGCGTTCGAACCCGGATCAGATCGGCGTCAACGTCGGCTGCCTCGAGGGCGTCTCCCCCTTTGATTTCCAGCAAGTGATGGTGTTCGACGGCGACCGCCACCCGGCGGACAATCCTGAGCACAAGACCTATATCGCGGGCGTGCTCCGGTTCGAACTGACCGACAAATGAGCAGACTGGAATTCGCGCATCGGAAGAGCGATACTGACAGCGCCGAGTTAGGGGGCCGATATGCGCAAGTTACTTGTCATTTTCACAATCCTGGCGGGCATTTCGCCTGCAACCGCCGTCGCTCAGATGCAGGGCAATGCGCCTGGCGGGGCGATGCCCGACATCCGCAACTCCGATCTCGGTTCGCATGATTCGGTCAATACTCCCGACATTCACGATCAGCTGGTCACGGAAAGGCAGCGCGAACTATCCGAAAAGCTTCAGGCCATGGGCAGCGCCGGACCTTCACGTCCGGCAAAGCCTTCGGAATTGGTGATTGGCTCAGCCGTTAGCGACAAAGCAGGCGTGACGATGGCCAAGATCGATGAAGTGGATTCCGACGGCGTCGTCGTTTCGACTTCCGCCGGGAAGGTCAAGATTCCCGCGGACGCCTTCGGCCACAATAAGCGTGGCCTGCTGCTCGACATGACCAAGGCGCAGTTCGATCAGATCGTGGCGAAGGCGAACGCCGCCTCCTAGGCGGTCTCCGCACGCGAATCCCGCGTCAGCCGCCGCCCCAGCCGAGGCGCCGTCTCGAGCTCGGCCTCGGCCTTGATCTGCGCTCTCAGCTCGTCGCGCTTTTCGTGAATACTCGCGATCACCGGTCCCATCGCCGCGCCGATATCGACCAGGACGGCTTCGGCGAGCTGAAGTGACGCTTCGAGCGTTTCGGGAACGGCGTCGGTCACTCCGGCCTTGTAGAGCTGGGCGGCATGTTTTGTGTCCCGCGCCCTGGCGATGATCGGCAAGTCTGGAACCCAACCGCGCACACGCCGCACGATACGCGCAACCTGCACCGGATCGTCCATGGTCAGCACCAGCGCCGCGGCATGGCCGAGGCGGAGCCTGTCGACCAGTTCCGGCCTGCGGACGTCGCCGAAAACGATGATGTAGCCAGCCTCGCGAGCCCGGCGCACGCCGTCGATGTCGCTGTCGACCGCCAAATAGGGCCGGCTGTGCGTGATCATCATGTCGGCGACCATCCGCCCGACGCGGCCGAAGCCGAAAATCACGGTGCGGCCGACTTCCGACACCTCTTCTGCCGGAGCTTCCGTAGCATGGTCCACGCGCCGCCGCATTCGCCTGCCTGCGACCGCGAGCAATGGGGTGACCGTCAGGCCGATCGCGGTGACCGTCGTCCAGAAGCTCGCGACCGCGGCGGACAGCAGGCCCGTTCCGGCCGCGGTGGACAGGACGATGAGGCTGGTCTCGGAGGGACTGGCCATCATCACGCCGACCTCGATCGCCGCACCAGTGCGCGTGCCCGACGCGCGCACGAGCGCGGATGTCACGGCCGCCTTCACGATCAGCACCGCCGCGACCGCGCCGAGCACCATCGGCCAGTCCCGGACCAGATCGTCGAGGTCGATCCTCATCCCGACGGTGATCAGGAAGATGCCCAGCGCGAGACCGGCGAGCGGCGCCGTGATCGCTTCGACTTCGGCGTGATAGTCGGTTTCAGCGATCAGGATTCCCGCAATGAGTGCTCCGAGGATGGGCGAGAGGCCGACAGCGGCGGTTGCAAGGCTCGCGAGGATGACCGTCAGCAGGCTGATCGCAAGGAACAGTTCGGGATTCTTCGTCCTCGCCGCCTGGGCGAACAGCGCCGCCAATGCGAAGCGGCCGACCAGGAGCATCGCGGCGACCACAACCACTCCGAGCAGTGCGGTCCGGACCAGCCCGTTCATGTCCCCGCGACCACCGATCAGCTCGATCAGGAAGATCAGGGGGACGAGCGCCAGGTCCTCGAGCAGGAGCATTGCGAACGCCGTCTTCCCGACCGCGCTGTCGACTCCGGAAATCGGCAGCACCAGCGCGGTCGAGGAGAGGGCAAGCGCCAGCCCGAGCGCGATCGCTGCCTGGTACGACAATCCTGCGGCCAGAAGTCCGGCGCCGATGAGGACCGCGCAGCCGATCAGTTCGGCGGTGCCGACGCCGAACACCTGTCGCCGCATGCTCCGGAGGCGCCGGAAGCTGATGTGGAGCCCGGCGGAAAAGAGCAGCAGAACGATTCCGAGCTCGGCGAAGGGCTCGATCCGATGGGCGTCGCTGATCGAGAAGAGGTGCAGCCACGGATGCTGAGCGGCGAGCGCGCCGAGCGAATAGGGCCCGGCGATCACCCCGACCAGGATGAAGCCGATTACCGGCGTGATCTTCATCCGGGCGAATGCGGGAATCACGATTCCGGCCGCGCCGAGGACGACGAGCGCGTCGCTAAAGCCGGAAGTCGCGAAGCCGGGCTCCATCGCAGCGGTTGTGCAACATTCGTCACCCCCGCGGAAGCGGGGTCCGTCGCACTTGAGTGGATTCCCGCTTTCGGGGGAATGACGGACTAGACCAGTGGCGTCATGCCGTCAGGCGGCGATTCCCTCTTCGGCCATCGCTGCTTCGAGATTCCGAACAATTGCTTCGAAGAATTGCTCGGTGGTCATCCACGCCTGCTCGGGGCCGACCAGGATGGCGAGGTCCTTGGTCATCTCGCCGGCTTCGACGGTTTCGACGCAGACTCGCTCGAGCGTCTCGGCGAAGCGGACCACCTCGGGCGTATCGTCGAACTTGCCGCGATATTTCAGGCCGCCGGTCCAGGCGAAAATCGACGCGATCGGGTTGGTCGAGGTCGCCTTGCCCTGCTGGTGCATGCGATAATGCCGGGTGACGGTGCCATGCGCCGCCTCTGCCTCGACGGTGTGACCATCCGGAGTCATCAAGACCGAGGTCATCAGACCCAGCGAGCCGAACCCTTGCGCGACCTGGTCGGACTGGACGTCCCCGTCGTAATTCTTGCAGGCCCAGACGAATTTGCCGCTCCACTTGAGCGCGGACGCGACCATGTCGTCGATCAGCCGATGTTGATATTCGATGCCAGCAGCTTCGAATTTCGCCTTGTATTCCCTATCGTAAATCTCCTGGAAGATGTCCTTGAATCGGCCGTCGTAAGCCTTGAGGATCGTGTTCTTCGTCGAGAGATAGAGCGGCCATTTGCGGCCGAGGCTGTAGTTGAAGCAGGCATGGGCGAAGTCCCGGATACTCGCGTCGAGATTGTACATTCCCATCGCGACGCCCGAGCCAGGAAAATCGAACACATCGAAATCGAGTTCCTGTCCGTCACTGCCGACCCATTTCATCGTCAGCTTGCCGGGGCCGGGCACAACGAAGTCGGTCGCGCGATACTGGTCACCGAAGGCGTGACGGCCGACCACGATCGGGTCGGTCCAGCCCGGGATCAGGCGCGGCACGTTGGAGATCACGATCGGCTCGCGGAAGATGCAACCGCCGAGGATGTTGCGGATCGTACCGTTGGGCGACTTCCACATCTTCTTGAGGCCGAATTCCTGCACCCGCGCCTCGTCCGGAGTGATTGTCGCGCATTTGACTCCGACGCCATGCTCCTTGATCGCGTTCGCCGCGTCGACGGTGATCTGGTCGTCGGTTGCGTCCCGGTTCTGGATCGACAGATCGTAATAGATCAAATCGACATCGAGATAAGGCTGGATCAATCGCTCGCGGATCCACTGCCAGATGATCCGCGTCATCTCGTCGCCGTCGAGCTCGACGACCGGGTTCTTCACCTTGATCTTGGCCATGCCTGTTCCTGCGATTTTGGAATTTGGCGCGCCTTAGGATGCGTGTCCGACGCGCGCAACCGCAGCGTTGTGCGTGACGCTTACCGTCACTAATGAAGCCGCCCATGCCAGCGCTCGACAAGCATGACAGCCAGGTGCCGACGACCACGGTCAAATGGCGCTTTCCCTCAGTACATCCGGACGGGCGCAAATATGCCGTGGGAGTGGGAGCGGCTGCGGTCATCGCCTTCGCAATCCATCTGCAGTTCATTGCCTGGATTCTGATCGGTCTGACGATCTGGGTGGCAGCCTTCTTTCGAGACCCGGTGCGGACGACGCCTAGGGGCGACAAGTTGATCATCGCCCCCGCTGACGGGCTGGTCACGATGATCGCGCGAGTCCCGCCGCCCCCCGAACTTCGGGGCGCCGACGCGCTTCCGGACGGCGACTACACGCGGGTATCGATTTTCATGAGCGTGTTCGATGTGCACATCAACCGCGCGCCGATCACCGGCCGGGTTCGACGTATCGCCTATGTGCCCGGCAAGTTCGTCAACGCCGACCTCGACAAGGCGAGCGAGGATAACGAGCGCCAACATCTGCTGATCGAAAGCAGCGATGGACTCAAAATCGGCTTCACCCAAATCGCCGGCTGGGTGGCTCGGCGAATCATTTCGTTCGTTCGAGAGGGCGATGTGGTCGACGCAGGGCAGCGGATCGGCCTGATCCGCTTCGGCAGCCGGGTCGACGTGTTCCTTCCGGCGGGGACTGCGCCGAAGGTTCTGCTTGGGCAGCGGACAATCGCCGGTGAGACGGTCCTGGCGGAAATCGGAGTCGACGCGCCGCTCGTCGGCCTTAGCCAATGAACGAGGATCGGGATCCGCGGCGGATCCCGTTCCGGGCGATGATTCCCAACGCCATCACCGCACTGGCCCTATGCTTCGGTCTGACCGGAGTCAGCCTCGCAATCGGCGGGCAATGGGAGAAGGCACTCGGCTCAATAATCCTCGCTGGTGTGCTCGACGGTCTGGACGGGCGAATTGCGCGGCTCCTTCGCGCCGAGAGCAAGTTTGGCGCGGAGCTCGATTCCTTGAGCGACAATATCGCGTTCGGCACCGCGCCGGCGCTGATCCTGTTCCTTTGGTCACTCCACAAGGCGCCGAAGTTCGGTTGGACGGCCGCATTGGCGCTTGCAGTCTGCTGTGCGCTGCGCCTCGCGAGGTTCAATGCTCGTCTCGACGCGGCCGAGCAGCCGCACAAGTCGGCGGGTTTCAACACCGGCGTTCCTGCACCGGCCGGAGCAGGTCTCGCCTTCATTCCCGTCTTCCTGTGGCTTGTGACCGGCAGTCCCTGGTTCCAGGCCTGGTACGTGGTGATGCCGTGGGTGTTGTTCGTCGCGCTCCTGATGATCTCCAGCATTCCGACCT
>JBQCCG010000189.1:0-3264 GCA_051962455.1 Sphingomicrobium sp.
GACCCGGCGCGGCTCGCGGCGGACCGGGCCACCCGGCCGTTCGCGGAGGCACTCGGCCATTCCACGCCCGCGGCGGCCGCCAACGATGAGTCGCCGCCCGAGGCCAATCCACTGAAAAAGAAGGCTCGCCGCGCTTCGCCGGAGCACCCGGAGCAAGTCAGCATCTTCTAGCTAACCGGAAGGAAAATCCGCGCGGGGCTATTGAAACAGCCCCGCCAAGCACCCGAAAAGCTGGAAGGTTGGTGTTCCCAAAGCAAGGGAGCACCGAATCAATGACCCACGTTTCTAATCCGGCGATGCGCGCCGGTCTGTTGCAGCGGGAGGTCGCCGAACAACTCGGCGTCACCGTCCGCACCCTCAACACTTGGTTGCGCGAAGGATATGGCCCCCAACCGGTCCGTGACGGCAATCGGCTTATCTATGACCCCGCCGACGTCGCCACCTTCATCGCGGGAGCGGTGGCATGAGGATCACTCGCAACTCGCCGCCCGCAAGCGCGGCCCAGCTTGAGGCAACCGCCGCGGACCTCCGCTCGGAAGTCGCGGGCCTTGAGGAAGAAGAACGGGACTTCAACGCTGCGCTGGCCGATCTCGTCGGCGACCCCGTCTATGCCGAAGTAGAGGCGCGCGTCCGCGAACTCCGGTTCCTGATTCCATCGAAGCGGGACACGCTGGCGCGGATTGAGAAAGCAATCCCGGTCGCCGCCGACCGGGAGCGCCGGGCGGCCTTCGCTGATCGGAAAGCGGACCTCGACCGCCGCACCGCCAAGCTGGCCCGGACGGCTGGAAAGCGCTTCCCCGAACTCGCCGGACCTCTTGCCGACTTGCTCAACGAATTGGTGGCGAACGAGCGCGAGTGGTCCAGCCTCCGCGATGAGGCGCGGGAGTTGGGTGAGGAAGGCGGCATTTGCCACCATGCCGAGGTCCGCGCCCGCATTGACCTCCCCGGCGCACGCGTGGGCGGCATTTACCGGTCCGTGCTCCGCGAGGTGCAGATTCCGAACTGGCACGGCGGCAAGCCGCTGTTCGACGCCGATCTCCGGCCCCGCAACTAATCCCCAAACGAAAACGGGCCGGGGGACAATCCCGGCCCGCTCCCATGACAAAGGCACACAAGCCAATGACTGATGCCACGGGATCGTCCCCGCTCATAGCAAGTTCCGATGCCCTCACGGATGACGACGTCGCCACTGAATACGCGGAGGCGCGGGCACGCTTTTTCGAGGCGGCTCGCAAGGCGAACATGCCCATGCCGAACTTGCCGCCGCCGCCCGAACCGGCGCCGGATGACGGCCCGGCACTCCCGAGTGTCGGTGACGTCGCGGACCTCACCCGGCCGCCGGGGCTCGTCGGCGCACTCGTGGATTGGATGGAGGCAAGCGCTGAGCGGCCCAAGCGCGCCCTTTATCTGGCACCGGCACTAACGTTCGTAGCCACGCTTGCGGGCCGGAAGTTCGCCAGCCCCACAGACCTCCGCAGCAATCTCTATTGCGTGACGCTGGCGCAGTCCGGCCACGGCAAGGACCACGCTATCGGCAAAATCGCGCTCCTCGCCAGCACGGCTGGGCTGGACCGCTATGTCGGTCCGGCGCGCATCATGTCCGCCAGCGCGTTGCGGGCCCTCATCAAACGCGAGCCCGCCGTTGCCTGCTACATGGATGAGTTCGCCGGGCTCATGCGCCAGATTCATGACCGCCGGGCGGGTCTCCACAACCAGATGATCAAGCACGACCTCTTGGACCTCTTCTCAAGGGCAAACAGTGTCTTTGCTGGCGCCGAATATGCGGGCGAGGCGGCCACCAAGATTCCGGCCCCCAATCTCTCAATTAGCGGCACGTCCACACCGGACGACTTTTGGTCGGCGCTCACATCGCTGAGCACCATGGACGGGCTCCTGGCCCGCATCATCCTGTTGAACGTCGACGGCCCGAAGGCGCCGCGCCGGAGCCCCGAAATTGGTCCGCGCGAAGTTCCCGCGCCCCTAATCAAAGCTTGCCGCGAACTCGCCGAAGCTGGCGGCCGGGCCAACCTTGGCGGCGTTCATGGCACCGCGCCGGAGCCGGTCGTGGTGCACTTCGACGCGGAGGCGCTTGCGGCGCTTGAGCAATTCACTGCGGAAACAGACGCCGCGGAAGAGGGTGGCGAGTCGCCTCTCACGCGGGTCCGCGAGCACGCCATCAAATTGGCGCTCACCGTTGCCGTAGGAGTCAATCCGGCCGCGCCCGTCATCACCGGGCCGATATTCGAGTGGGCGAGCCGCTTGGCCATGCTCTCCGCGGTCACGCTCATCCGCGAAGCCCGTGACCGCATCGCCGACAACGAGCGCGAGGCGTCTTACAATCGGATCCTCTTGCTCATCCGCAAAGCGGGTAACGCTGGCATCACGGAAGGCACTATCCGGGACCGCTGCCGCGGAATTGATGAGCGGATGCGCAAGCAAATCTTGGACGACCTCCAAATCAGCGGCCGCGTCCGCAAGATGACGGCGAGCACCGGCAAGGCGGGGCGCCCGGCGGAGCGGCTGATAGCGACCTAATTTCATCGGAAATCGGCTCCGATGAAATGCCGGGGAAAACGATGAAATTGCCCGCCGGAGCCCAATTTCATCGGATTTCATCGGAATAAAATCGGGCCTGAAAACGATGAAATTGGTGCCGACAAGCGGCGGAAAACAAAGGGTTTTTTACTACTGAATAATTTCTTCAATTTCTTCGGAAGTGTGACCTCTGATTTGATCCCTCCCGCCGGGCTCTTCCTAACACTCGACCGAAGAAATGGACGAAATTCCAAATGGCCCAAGAACGGGAGTTCGTAATGAGTAGTGAGCAAGTGGCGAGTGGGTTGGCACAAGTTGCAGCGAAGGCGCTGTTTGAAGGCCGCTCGGTAGCAATCCGGCTTGAGGGCGACCGGACATGGGAGCCCATTGACCGCATGAATTACGGACCGACCGGCCCGTCCATCGTGGAGGTCCGGCGCATCCGCGACGGTCACACGCTCTTCATACCGGCGGTTTGGATTGTGGCGCTGGACGTTGGCGCGGAGGCTTCCCATGCCTGAAATCACCATCACCCTTGACCCCAAGGACATCGCGCGCTTCCGGCGCCTCCGGTCGGTTTCCGGGCTCATGGCCGCGAAGAGCCTCACATTCACCGCCGAGCGTGCCGTGCCCGCGTGGAAGGCTGGCAATGCGGTGTTCCATCGCCGGAACTCATGGATTGACCGTGGGGTGCGGATGCGTGCCGCAACGCCGGGTCACCTAGAGGCG
>JBQCCG010000190.1:0-2770 GCA_051962455.1 Sphingomicrobium sp.
GATATTTGGAGTTGGACGCCCACCCGGCGACGATCACGCCATAGACCCCGAGGGAGCTCGCCGCGAGGACATAGAGCAATCCGACATTGACGTCGGCAAGCACCACGCCTGCCTGGAACGGCACCACCGCCCAGACGATCAGCGCGACGGTGAAGGTCACGATCGGCGCGATCAGGAACAGGCCCTTGTTCGCGCTCGTGGGGATGATCGTTTCCTTGAGGAAGACCTTGAGGCCGTCGGCGAAGCTCTGAAGCAGGCCCCAGGGGCCGACGACATTCGGCCCGCGGCGAAGCGCCATCGCTGCCCAGATCTTGCGGTCGGCATAGATGATCATCGCCACTGCAAGCATCAGCGGAAGCGCGATGACCAGGATGCCGATGACCGTGGCGATGAACCACGCCCAGTCGTACTCCATGCCCCAGCGGACGAAGAGGTCGGTCATTGAAGTTCCTCCCTGGGCGCGGAGCGCGTGGGGAGGGGAACCATGCGGAGCATGGTGGAGGGGTAACTGACGCTACGGCCTTCTACCCCTCCACCATTCACTCTGCGGTGAATGGTCCCCCTCCCCATCGCTGCCGCGATAGGGAGGAACTGAAGCGTCGTCCCCCTCATTCCGCCGCCTCCTTGAACTGGACGCCTTTGACCAGCTCTTCCGAGCAGCGGTGCATCGTCGGACTCGCTCGGCAGATCGCGTTGGTCAGGAAGAAGTCGCCGATCGGGTAGCGGATCGGGCCCTCGGCCTTGGCGCTGAGTTTCGGCGGCGACCAGGGCAGGTCGATCAGCCCGTCGTGGCCGAGCTGCGGAAACTCCTTGATCATCCGCGCGCGAACCTGGCGGAAGTCGTCGAACGGCAGCGCCTTGCCGGCAAGCTGCGAGACAGCCCGAAGGATCGCCCAGTCCTCGCGCGCCTCGCCCGGCGGGAACGCCGCTTTCTCGCCGCGCTGCACCCGGCCTTCGGTGTTGACGTAGGTCCCGTGCTTCTCGGCATAGGCCGCGGCCGGAAGCACCAGGTCGGCCTGGCGCGCGCCGTTGTCGCCGTGATGGCCGATATAGACCTTGTACGCGCCCTTCAGCCGGTCGGCGGGCATTTCGTCGGCGCCGAGCAGGATTGCCAGCTCCGGAGCCGCCACTTCGATGTCGGCGAGACCTCCCGGCTGCGCGTAGCCGAGGACGATGCTCGCCATGCGCGAGGCAGAAGTGTGGAGGACGTTGAACCCGTTCCAGCCGTCGCGGACCAGCCCAAGCGGTTCGATCAGCGCCAACGCCGCGCCGAGGCCGCCTGCCGCCAACGCGCCCGGCCCGACGATCACTGCCGGCCGCTCGGCCTTGGCGAACGCATCCTTCACCGCCTTGGGCAGCTTGCCCAAAAGCTTCAGGTCGTTCCCGAGCCATTCGACCTTCAGGTCGAGATCGACCTCTAGGCCGATCGCGAACACCTTGCCGCCCTTCTTCACCACTTTACGGACGCGGGTGGCGATCAGCGGCGCTTCCCAGCGGATATTCGAGCCGACGAGCAGAACCACGTCCGCGGTTTTGATCCCGGCGATGGTCGAGTTGAACGCGACCGCCGAAAGGCTGGTGCAATCGTAGGTCAGCCCGGTCTGCCGCCCTTCGAGCAGGCTGCTCCCCTGGCCTTCGAGCAGCTTCCTGGCCGCATACATCGTCTCGGCGTCGAGCAGGTCGCCAGCGACCGCCGCGACCTTTGGCCCCGCCTTCTTCAGCTTTTCGGCGAAGATGTTCAGCGCTTCGTTCCAGCTCGCCTCGCGCAGCTTTCCCTTTTCGCGCACCCAAGGACGATCGAGCCGGTTGCGGACGAGCGCGTCGACATGGTGGCGAGTCTTGTCGTGGATCCACTCCTCGTTCACGTCCTCGTTGATGCGGGGCAGGATGCGCATCACCTGACGCTGCCGGACGTCGAAGCGGATGTTCGATCCGACCGCGTCCATGACGTCGATCCCCGGCACGCGCTTCAGCTCCCATGACCGAAATTCAAAGCTCTGCGGCTTCTGCAGCAGCGCTCCGACCGGACAGACGTCGGCGAGATTGCCGGCCAGCTCGCCGGTCACCGTGTTCTCGAGATAGGTGGTGATCTGGCTGTCCTCGCCCCGGTAGAGCATCCCGATCTCGTCGATGCCCGCGACTTCGCTCGAAAAGCGGATGCAGCGGGTGCACTGGATGCAGCGGGTCATCGATGTCTTGATGACCGGCCCCATATATTTGTCGTCGATCGCGCGCTTGTTCTCCTCGAAGCGGGAGAAGCTGCGGCCGTAGGCGATCGCCTGGTCCTGCAGGTCGCACTCGCCGCCCTGGTCGCAGATCGGGCAGTCGAGCGGGTGGTTGATGAGCAGGAACTCCATCACGCCTTCGCGCGCCTTCTTGACCATGGGCGTGTCGGTGCGGATCGTCTGGCCGTCCGCGGCGGGCAAAGCGCAGCTCGCCTGTGGCTTGGGCGGTCCCGGCGCGACCTCGACCAGGCACATGCGGCAATTGCCGGCGATCGACAGGCGCTCGTGGTAGCAGAAGCGCGGGATCTCCTTGCCCGCGAGCTCACAGGCCTGGAGCACGGTCGCGCCCTGTGGAACCTCGATCTCGACGCCGTCGACGGTGACCTTAGGCATAAATCCTCCCCGGAACGGGGAGGGGGACCATGCGGAGCATGGTGGAGGGGCCGGGTGCCCCCTGCGGAGGAGTCGAGCCCACCCAACACACAAAAAGCAGACCCCAACCCCAAAAAGGGGGGTTTTTTTATTAATTTAAAAAACAAAATCGT
>JBQCCG010000191.1:0-29241 GCA_051962455.1 Sphingomicrobium sp.
CGAGCGCCTCGACCGCGGCGGGCCCGATGTCGAGGATCATCTCGTCGGGCTGCACTTCATGCACGTTGCAGGTCCGGACACCCGGCGGGTTGGGAGCGAACTCTTTCGCCACGACGACGTCATAGGGGAGATGGACGGTGCACCCCGCCTGCTCAGCCTGGTCGAAGATCGCGTTCGCGTCACCAGTTAGCTCATGCTCGCACAGCGACTTGCCGACATTCACTCCGCGCGCCGCAAGGAAGGTGTTCGCCATGCCGCCGCCGATGATCAGATGATCGACCTTGGTGACGAGGTGACCGAGCACGGCGAGCTTGGTCGAGACCTTCGCTCCGCCGACCACCGCGGCGAGCGGCCGCTCGGGATTGCCCAGCGCCCGCTCCAGCGCATTGAGCTCGGCCTCCATCGCGCGCCCGGCAAAGCTCGGCAGGTAATGGGTGATGCCCTCGGTCGAGGCGTGCGCCCGATGGGCGGAGGAGAAGGCGTCGTCGACATAATAATCTCCGAGCGCCGCCATCGCCTTCGCCAGTTCCGGATCGTTCTTTTCTTCGCCGGCGTGAAAGCGGGTGTTCTCCAGCACGCCGATATTGCCGGGGAGCATGGTCGCGACCGCGCGTTCAGCCTCCGGGCCCTGGCAATCCTCGATGAACCGCACCGAACGTCCGGCGAGGCGGTGAATTGGAAGCACCAACTGTGCCGTCGACATGTCGGGCCGCTTCTCGCCTTTGGGACGCCCGAAGTGCGACAGGAGAAGCACGATCGCGCCGCGGTCGCTCAGCTCCAGTACCGTCGGCAGCATCGCACGAAGCCGCGTGTCATCGGTGACCTTCGCGCCGTCCATCGGCACGTTGAGGTCGACCCGGACCAGCACCTTCTTGCCGGTCAAATCCTCCGGCAGGTCGTCGAGGGTCTTGAACTTAGCCAAGCTGCCCCATCGCGTGCGCGGTATCGACCATGCGGTTCGAGAAGCCCCATTCGTTGTCGTACCAGCTGACCACCCGCACCAGCTTGCCTTCGAGCACCGCCGTTTCGAGGCCGTCGACGGTCGAGCTCGCGCTGGTATGCACGATGTCGACCGAGACCAGCGGGTCTTCGCTGTAGACGAGGATGCCCTTGAGCCGCGCGCTCTCGCTAGCCGACTTGAGAATCTGATTGACCTCGTCGCGGCTGGTGTCGCGCCCGGGAACAAAGGTCAGATCGACGATGCTCCCGTCGGGAACGGGTACGCGGATTGCAGATCCGTCGAGCTTGCCCTTGAGCTCGGGAAGCACCTCGCCGACCGCGCGGGCGGCGCCCGTCGTGGTCGGGATCATTGACATGGCCGCGGCGCGTGCGCGGCGCAGGTCCTTGTGGATCTGGTCGAGAATCTTCTGGTCGTTGGTGTAGGCGTGAACCGTCGTCATCAGGCCTCGCTCAATGCCCAGCGCATCGTTCAGCACCTTGGCGACCGGCGCGAGGCAGTTCGTGGTGCAGGAAGCGTTGGAGACAATCTTGTCCTCGGGCTTCAGCTTGTCATCGTTGACGCCATAGACGACGGTCAGGTCGACGCCCTTCGCCGGAGCTGAGATCAGCACCCGCTTCGCGCCGGCCTGTATGTGCGCTTCGCCGCCCGCGCGATCGGTGAAGAAGCCGGTGCATTCGAGCGCGATGTCGATGCCGTTGGCCTTGTGCGGAAGCTTGGCCGGGTCCTTCTCGGCAGTGACATGGATGCGCTTGCCATCGACGATGATGTCGTTGCCGTCGGTCTCGACCTTGCCCGGAAACTTGCCATGCACGCTGTCATGGCTGAAGAGCCACGCATTCGCCTTCGCATCAGCGAGATCGTTGACGCTGACCAGCTCCAATCCGCAGTCAGGCCGTTCGAGGATCGCGCGAGCGACCAGCCGGCCGATTCGGCCAAAACCGTTGATTGCAACTCTCGTCATTGGATTCCTCGTTGCTTCATGAAGTCGGTGATTCGGACGGCGATCTTGTCGGGGGTGAGGCCGAAGAAGTCGTAGGCGTCCTTCGCCGGCGCCGAGACTCCGAACCGGTCGATGCCGATACGAAGGCCATGAAGGCCGGTGTAGCGTTCCCAGCCGAACGTCGTCCCCGCCTCGATCGAGACGCGCAAAATCTCGCGGTTGCTGACGTCTGGCAGGATGTCCTCGCGATAATCCTGGGGCTGCGCGTCGAATCGCTCGGTGCAGGGCATGGAGACCACGTCGGTACCGATCCCCTGCCCTTCAAGCTGAGCAGCGGCAGAGACGGCGATTTCAACCTCAGAACCTGTCGCAAGGATGATGGCCTTGCGCTTGTTTTCGGCTGATTTCAGACGGTAGGCGCCGCGCGCGCAAAGATTTTCCGCGCTTGCTTCGGTGCGCAGCGGCGTGAGGTTTTGGCGAGTGAGCGCAAGGATCGACGGACCGTCGGCTTGTAGAGCCAACGCCCAGCACTCAGCGGTCTCCACTGCATCGGCGGGACGATAGACGTCCAGCTGTGGCATCGCCCGAAGCGACTGCAGATGCTCGATCGGTTGGTGCGTCGGTCCATCCTCGCCGAGTCCGATCGAATCGTGAGTCATTACGTAGATGACCCTCGCCCGCTGCAGCGCGCTCAAGCGGATCGCCGGCCGAGCATAATCGGTGAAAACGAGGAAGGTGCCGCCGTATGGGACCACGCCGCCGTGAAGGGCCATGCCGTTCATCGCCGCCGACATGCCGAATTCCCGGATCCCGTAATGGATGTAGCGGCCCGAATAATTGTCGCCGGTCAGGGGCTCGAGCGCCTTGGTCCTTGTGTTGTTCGATCCGGTGAGATCGGCCGACCCGCCGACGGTTGCAGGGATTGCCGCGTTGATCGCCTCGAGCGCCATCTCGGACGCCTTGCGAGTTGCGACAGGCTTCAACTCCGTGAGCAGCTTATCAAGATACGGCTTCAGCCATGCGTCGCTGACTTTGCCCGACATGCGAGCCAGGAAATCGTCCTTGCTTGAACTGCTTGCGAGCCGCTTCTGCCATTCCGAATTCGCCGTCGCACCCTTCCGCCCGACCTCTCGCCACACGGCGAGCACGTCATCCGGAACGAAGAAGTCCTTGTCCTCGAGCCCGAGTTCCTGGCGCGCCGCTTCGACCTCATCATGCCCGAGCGCGGAGCCATGAGTCGCGGCCGTCCCCTCCTTGTTCGGAGCTCCGAAGCCGATGATCGTCTTGCAGCGAATTAGGCTCGGGCGCGGATCGGCGACCGCTTCGTCGATCGCCCGACTGACGTCCTCCGCATTGAGACCATCGCATTCGACCGTGTGCCATTTCCCCGCCTGATATCGGGCGAGCACGTCCTCATTGCGCGACAGCAGCGTCGGTCCGTCGATCGTGATGTTGTTGTCGTCCCACAGGACGATCAGGCGGCCGAGCTCCAGATGGCCGGCGAGCCCGACCGCCTCGTGGTTCACGCCCTCCATGAGGTCGCCGTCGCCGGCGATCACGAACGTGCGGTGATCGACCAGCTCGTCACCGTACAGGGCGTTAAGGTGCCGCTCGGCAATCGCCATTCCGACCGCCATGGCCAAGCCTTGGCCGAGCGGTCCGGTCGTGACCTCAATTCCCGGCATCTCGAAATTCTCGGGGTGCCCCGCGGTTACCGAGCCGAGCTGACGGAAATGCTTGATGTCATCGAGAGTCGGCCGGGCGTAGCCGGTAAGATAAAGGAGCGAATAAAGGAGCATCGACCCGTGCCCGGCGGACAGGATGAACCGGTCGCGGTCCGGCCAGTGCGGATCAGCGGCGTCGAATTTGAGATGACGGGTGAAGAGAGCGGTCGCCGCATCGGCCATGCCCATCGGCATTCCGGGGTGTCCGCTGTTCGCGGCCTCCACTGCATCCATCGCGAGCGCGCGAATGGCATTGGCGAGGCGGCGATCGGTCGGCTGCATCGGGGCTCCGGCAGTGGGGTTCGGCCCGTCCGTGATGCGGATGGGTTTCGTGGGACCCATTAGCCGCCCTGCCCGTGGCGTCAAATCGGCCCGCAGATGCTTGCCGTGAATCGTGAAAATGCTAAGCGAACGTCTTATGGACGATGGCGAACTTTCATCGGCGCTCAACCGGGCCGAACGAGCGCTCGAGCGGATCGAGCGAGCATTTGCGGGCCAGCGCAAAGTCGACAGCCGCGATGAAGAGCTTCGAGCGAAAGTGCGCGAAGTCGTCGAGGAGCTCGACGAACTGATCCGGCAGGCGGCCGCCTGATGGCCGCGCTGGTCGACCTGTCGATCGCCGGGCGCACCTACCAGGTCGCGTGCCGCGAGGGCGAAGAGGACAATCTGCGGGCCGCCGCCCGCCTCGTCGACGGCAAGAGCCGCGAAGCGCTTGCGGGACTGGGCACGCTCTCGGAGGCGCGGCAGTTCCTGTTCGCTTCGCTGCTGCTCGCGGATCAGCTGGTCGACGACAAACCCGAGTCGGCTACTGCGCCGCCTCCCGCCCGGCTCAATCCAGACCTGATCCTTCGCGCCGAGGCGCTCGCCGACCGCCTCGAATCGCTGGCAATGGCGCTTGAGAATGCGGGCGCCAATCCCTAGGTTCGCTGCCGACGGGCACTACCCGGTGCGCGCCTTCGGAAAATCCCTGAGGCGATAGAACATCCTCGGGAGCTGTCCCTGCCCTGGTCACGGCGGTCACGCCGGGGTCAGGAGCAAACGGCGCCCACCTGACGTTTTGGCGTCAGAGGATTTTAGGGCAAACGGCCATGGTGGTCCCGTCACCTCCTTCTTCGTTCGGTCCGCGGCCTGAAATGGAGCCGCTCGGCAAGGAATCGCTGCGCCGAGTCGCGCTGGAGGCCCGCAAGGCGTTCGTGCAGACGCTCTCCGATGCCCAGCGGGCGATGCTGGAGCGGCGCCTCGCCGAGCATCTGACCTCGCTGTTCGCAGGGGTTTCAGTGGTCGGCGGCTATTGTCCGCTGGGCTCGGAGATCAGTCCGCTGCCCGCCACGGAGGAGGCGCGAGCCGTTGGAGCGATTGTCGCCTATCCCTGCTTCGCCAACCCGGCCAAGCCGTTCCGCTTTCATGCCGGCGATCCGCTCGAGCCCGGCCCCTTTGGGATCATGCAGCCGGCGAAACGCCATCCAGTTGTGCAGCCGGACCTCGTCCTGGTGCCGCTGATCGCGATCGATGGTCACGGCACGAGGCTCGGCCGCGGCAAGGGCCATTACGACCGGGCGCTCGTACGGCTGAAGAAGAGCGGTGCGCGGCTAGTCGGCATCGGCTGGCCAATCCAGCGTCTGACCGAGACAATTCCTCGCGACGAGTGGGACATCCCGCTCGATGCGTTCGCATCTCCGGATGGACTCGAACTGTTCAGTTCGCTTGGCTGATCGTCAGCGCCTGTAGGGGACGAAGTCCTGCAGCACGCACCCGGCTCCCGGGATCCTGCTGTATCGATCGAACGAGCGTACGATATCGCCGCGGCAGAGCGAGCTTCCGAGCGGATGTGTGACGAGGATGTCATTGGAGCCGAACCCGCACTCCGGACCGACATAATTGGCCCAAACGGTCCTCCCGCTACCGTAAAGCAGGGTATGACGATTGTTCTGGGAAATCCGAAGTCCCTCCATCTGGTTCAACGTAACGCAACGCTGCGGCGTGCCGGCAATGCGCCCGACGAGCTCGGATGCCGGTCCCTCCCTCCCGGAACCTGGAGGCGGGGCAGCGCAGGCGGCCAGCAATGCGACTGGTAGGAGAATTCTGGCTTTCATGGCTCGATCCTACTCACAATTGCGCATTCGAGGAACGCACGCCCTTGTCTATTGGTGCCCGCCTTGCTGTAAACGGGTGCAGGAGGAGAGAAAGCTTGGCCGACGCCGAACAACCAGTCCGCAAGGTCACGATCGTCGGCGGCGGGACGGCGGGCTGGATGACCGCGGCAGTCCTGTCGCAGTGGCTGACCAAGATCGACATCCGCCTCATCGAGTCGGAGCAAATCGGGACGGTCGGGGTAGGCGAAGCGACCATTCCCCACATCCGCAGCTTCCTCGCGCTCGCCGGCATCGACGAGCTGAAGATGATCAGCGAGAGCAAGGCGACCTTCAAGCTCGGCATCGAGTTCGTCGACTGGGGTGCGCCTGGCGAGAGCTACATTCACGGCTTCGGCAAGATCGGCCGCGACATGCTGTGGCTGCATCCGCACCAGCTATGGCTGGCGGCGCGGGAGCGCATTCCCGACAAGGTTCAGGGCTTCGATTCCTATTCGATCAACTGCGTCGCTTCCCGGCTGAACCGGTTCGCCTTCCCCGACAAGCGCAATCCCGCGTCTCCACTCGCGGACCTCGATTATGCCTATCATTTCGACGCATCACTGTTAGCGCGATATCTGCGCGTTGAGAGCGAGGCCCGAGGCGTAACGCGGGTCGAGGGGCGGATCGTCGAGGTCATCCAGCACCCGGAGACAGGCTTCGTCGAGAAGGTCCGATTGGCCGACGGGCGCGAAGTGGACGGTGACCTGTTCGTCGATTGCTCTGGAATGCGGGCGCTGCTGATCGGTGACGCGCTCGGCAACGGTTATGAGGACTGGAACCACTGGCTCTTGTGCGACCGCGCCATGGCCGTGGCGTGCGCGAGCGTCGAGCCGCTGACTCCCTATACTCGATCGACGGCGCGGAAGGCCGGATGGCAGTGGCGAATCCCGCTCCAGCACCGGATCGGGAACGGGTACGTCTACGCGTCCGACCTGATCGGCGATGATGAAATTGCCAAATCCCTGCTTGCAAATCTCGACGGCGAAGCGACTGGCGATCCGCGGCCGGTCAAATTCCGTCCGGGTCGGCGGCTCAACAGCTGGGACAAGAACGTTGTCGCGCTCGGCCTCTCATCGGGTTTCCTCGAGCCGCTCGAATCGACCAGCATCCACCTGATCCAGACCGGCATTCACCGGCTGCTGGCGATGTTCCCATCGACCGGCTTCGCCCAGGCGGACATCAACGAATATAATCTGCAGGCGCGGACCGAATATGAAGACGTGCGCGACTTCATTATCGCTCACTACAAGGTGACCCGCCGCAGCGGCGATCCCTTCTGGGATCATGTCCGGACGATGGAAGTGCCCGACACGTTGAACGAGCGTTTCGAGCTGTTCCGGTCATCGGGCCGCTTCTTCAAGCACAACGCGCAGGAGCTGTTCACCGAAGAGAGCTGGGTACAGGTGCTCCTTGGTCAGGGGCTCGACATGCGCCCCGACCCGGTGACGCGGTTCGTCTCCGACGACGATCTCGCCAGCTTCCTCGGCGACTTGAGTGAGGTCATCGAGGATGTCGCATGCAGGATGACCGACGCTGGCGAATTCGTGCGCTCGCTTCCGCCGAGCACTGAAGCGGCTCGCGCGCAAGAACAGGCGATCACGATTCCTGCAGTGAATTTCGCGCTCCGGTACGAGCGCGGCGAAACGGTCTCCTAGCCGTTCCGCGCCTTTCGTGGCCGGAAAGCCACAGCTGCCTCGAAACCCGCACCGGAGGAGCGCTAGCTGCAATTGACTTGCCTTGCGCGAAGGAGTTTCAATTCGGGCAAAGGAGCCAAATGGCCGATCGCTTGTGTAACCGGTTACATCACCGGGCTCGGGAAGAGGGGACTTGAGTGACCACCACATTCAACAAGCGCCAGCTCGCATCTGGCATTTCCGTCGCCGCTATCGCCGCAGCATTGAGCTTCGCCACGCCCGCACAGGCGCAGACGACCTCGACGGTGCGCGGGCACGTGGAAGGTGCCGCGGCCGGTTCGGTCGTCACAGTTACCGACCTCAACACCAATCATAGCGACACCGCCAGGACGGACGCGAACGGCAACTATCTGATCGCCGGACTGCCGCCGAGCACCTATCGCGTGGAGTCGGCGGGCAAGGCGCAAACCGTGGTGGTGCCGTTGGGCCAGGCCGTCACCGTCGACCTCGCTGCCCCGGCGACATCTACCGCAGCGGCGATCGTGATCGTCGGCGCCCGGACGAAGGACGTCAAAACCCCGTCGGTGGCGACCAACGTTTCACGCTTTCAGATCGAGAATCTGCCGAACGGCGACCGGAACTTCCTGAACTTCGCGGCGCTAGCCCCAGGTGTCACCGTGTCGCCGCCGCAGTTGGGCGGCCATGCACGTCAAGTGCAGGCTGGCGCGATCAACTCGGACAATACCAACACCTACATCGACGGCCTGAGCATCAAGAATCTCGTCAACCACGGCGGCACCCTGGGGCAGAACATTTCATCAGGAAATCCCTTCCCGGCATCCGCGGTCGACCAGTTCAACGTCGAAACGCAGAACTTCGCAGCAGAGTTTGGCGATGCTGCTTCGGCCGTGATTTCGACGGTCACCAAGACCGGCGGCAACGAGTTTCACGGCGAGATTTTCGGCGAATGGCAGCCAAAGTCCTTCATCAGCCGGAATTACGATGACCGGACCGGCCATCTGAACAATCCGACTGGCGCCCGCCCGAAGCCGGATTTCCAGACGAAATATTATGGCGGCGACATCGGCGGACCGATCATCAAGGACAAGCTGACCTTCTTCCTTGACTTCGAGGGTACGAACAAGACGTTCGGATCGAACGACATCAATGTGTATCCGGCACCTCTGGCCGGGCTTTCAACGGCGGCCCAGAATTACGTGCAGACCGCCAGATCGCAATACAATGGAAGCTTCCCCGCGACCTTCAACGAGAAGCTCTATTTCGGAAAGCTGACTTACTTTGCCACCCCAGATGATACGATCAACCTAAGCGCATTCATCAGGCGGGAATCGAATTTGCAAATCAACGGCGGGATTACGACGACTGACGCGTCGGCGAGGGCCCGCAATAACGAGGAGCGATACGAGGGTTGGTGGACGCATCGCGGGTCAAACTGGGTTAATGAGCTTTATATCGCGCGCGATGCTGCCGCGAATGGTCTGATTCCGAACACCGCGGGGCCCTCGTACGTGGTGACCTATGCGGTGCCGGTCGTCGGAAGTCCGACGCCGGTCGGCTGCATCACCGTGAACGGCAGCTCGCCAGCGGCCTACACCTGTCCTCAAACCGGCAACCCCCAACAAATTCAGCTTGGCGCATTGAATTTCGTCCAGGACGATCATCAATATCAATCGCTGATCAAGGACAATGTGACGATCAATGCAGGATCTCACACCATCAAATTTGGTGGAACGATCAATTTCACGAAGCTGCAGCGACTCGAGCAGCGTAGCGGCAACGGACTTTATTATTTCGATGCAGCCAATTTCACCGGTGTAGGCACATCCACGCCTTATGCGGCGGAAATCAACATCGCTCCGGCCGTCCCAGCCACGGCCAAGAACACGCAGATCGGCTTGTTCGTGCAGGATTCGTGGCGGCCAGACGATCACTGGCAGGTAAATTACGGATTGCGGTGGGATTATGAATCGAACGCGACAAACGAGAAGTTTGTCACCCCTCCCGCTGCCGCGGCTGCCTTGAGAGTGTATCCCGGCTGGGCGGCGGCCGGTATCAACCCGGAAGACTATATTTCGACGGGTCACAACCGTAAGCCGTTCCTGGGAGAGTTCCAGCCGAGACTGGGCGTCTCCTATGACTTGCACGGCGACCGTGACATCGTCCTCTTTGCCGGCGCCGGACGCTACTATGACCGCTCCCTTTTCATCGACACCGCGCTGGAAACGATCGACGATTATTATTCGACGATCGTGCCTATTCGGGCGTGCCAGGGAGCGGGGGACACGAACTGCGTTCCCGGTCCGTTGCCCACCGACCCCAATGCGCTCCGCGCGCTCGCGGCTGGTCAGAGCGGCAACCTACTTTACTTGCTGAACAACCACACCAAGATTCCTTATTCTGACGAAGTGGATGCCGGAATCAGGAAGAGGTTTGGTGCGATCAATACGTCGATCACCTTCTCCTATATCCGGTCGAACAATATCTTCCAGGTGGTGATGGGGAATAGACTTCCGAGCGGAAACTACAGCGATATCGTGAATCAGGTCATCAACTATAACGGTATCCCATTCACCGCCGGAGATTTCTACAACGGCGAAGCAGATGCTCTTGCACCGCTGCCAGGCTTCGGACGAATAGTCATAGGCAACAGCGACGGCAAGGCGAGATATCTTGCGGTTTATTTGCAGGCGGATAAGCCTTACACTGACTTGTCCGGGTGGGGATTCAGCACAGCCCTGACGATCTCCAGCGCTCGCTCGAACGACTCCTCAGATACCGGACAGATCGGCGACCCCTTCTATTTCGACTCCCCAATGATCGGCCAACTAGGCTGGGGGCCGGTCCGCGGGCTTGAACGTTGGCGTTTCGTCGGAACCGGCACGGTTAAAATTCCGTTCGATATCAAGCTGTCGACCGTTGTGACGCTATCTTCCGGCCCATCGTACGGCGCCGTTTTGTGCTGCAACGTCCCTGCGTCGGTCGCCGGTGAAAATGGCGTCGCCTATTTCACCAACTTCGGAGTCTATCGGCCGCGCGGCATTGCTTACAAGAATATCGACTTCAACATCTCGAAGTCGTTCAAAATGCCGTGGAATCGTGGTCAGGAGCTGACGGTCTACTTCCAGGCGCTGAATGCGTTCGACTTCGTCAATCGCAACTATTCGATGTGGACCGGCGGGTTCCAGAACTATGGCGGCAGCCCGTCGCACGCGCACGACCCAGGCTCGGTTGCGAGCCAAGGACGCAACTTTAAGATCGGCGCGAAGTTCACCTTCTAACTGGACTTGCACTTCTGGGGAGGGAGACGGCATCGTTTCCCTCCCCTTTTTCTTGAGTGACCCCGTGAAGCCGCAGCTGCGCCGCATCGGAACCGAGCAGAACCCGATCGTCATCGTCGACGAGTTCAGCCGGCGCATCGACGAAATCCTCGGAATCGCTGAAGGGCTGGTTCCCTACCCTGCTCTCACGGGCAATTATTATCCGGGGCTCAGAAGGCTGATTAGCGCGGCCGACGAAGCGGCGAACGCGTACGCCGATCAGACCTGCCGCGATGCGGGTCCCTTCATCGGCGGGGCATTCGACGTCGACGACTTCACGCTGATCGAGGCCAGCTTCTCGATGGTGACGATTCCGCCTTCACAATTGTCTCCGCCGCAGCGAGCGCCTCACTTCGATTCACCCGACCCGAACTATTATGCGCTGCTGCACTACCTGCGCGTGCCTCCCGGCAGCGGCACGGCCTTCTATCGGCAACGCTCAACCGGGATTGAGCGCGTGACCGTGGGCAACATTGCCCGATTCGTCACGACCGCGGAACGCGAAGCCGCGCAGCTTCCCCCCGACAGCGGCTATATCTCGGCTTCCGACCGCTTCTTCGAACAGGTCGAAGCAATCGAGGCGATCCCCGACCGTTTGCTGATCTACCAGGGGAGCCTGCTGCATTCGGGGATCATCCCTGCAGGCATGAGCTTCAGCGACGATCCGCGGACGGGCCGCCTCACCGCCAACCTGTTCGTCCGCGGCAACTGAACTATCGGCTGAGCCAACCGCCGGTAAATCCGGCTCTCAACAGTCCGCGGCGGATCGCCGGAATCCGCCGCATGTAGCGCCAGATGAACTCGTTCCGGTAATTGGCCGCCTGGAGCAGGATCGGCCCCTGGTCGATGCCGAGATAGTCCTTTCCGACCCAGCCGCTCGCCGGATCGACCGAGCCGGTCTCCACCTTCACATTGGTGTAGGTGAAGCTCGGGTTGAAGCTGTCCTTGAACCCGTAGCGGTCGAACAGCCGGGATTGATGCATCAGCGCCTGAGCGGCTGGAACCACGATCTCCGGCGCGAAGGGTAGACAGCCGAGCGCCGCCGTCGGCGCAATCGTGCCATCATCGAGACCGTCCGGCTCGTCGATCGGGCCCCGCGCGCTATAGCCATGAAACTGACGGACTTCGCCGGCGTAGGGAAGGCGGAAATCCCCCGGCCCATCGCACGCTGCCAGACCCCAGATGTTCTGCGAATAGCCGCGCCAGCGCATCGGGTTACGGATGCAGTAAGCACGATCGGCGTAGGTTTCGCGGCGGCTGTTCTCGAAATAATCGAAACCCGCCTGGCGCATCACCGCGTCGCGGATGCCCCGGAAGTCGATGAAGATGTGACTGTACTGACCGGGCATCAAAGGCGCGAAGGCGATCCGGCGGGTCGGTCCCTCGCCTCTCCAGCGGTCGGCGTACGGCGCGGTCCACTGTTGCCAGAGGTCCGCTGGGCCGGGATGCGTCGGCGAGCCGAGCGCGAGGATGTTGACGAACATACCCTCGTTGAATCCGACCCAATTGGCAGGGATCAGCCCTTGCTCCGGATGCCAGCCCATCGAGATTGCGGCACGGCCGTCGGTTCGGAAGAAGTTCCAGTCGGCGCGCTCGTAAAGCGCCTTCGCAAGCTTGCGAATCTCCTGTTCGCCAGTGTCGTGTCGATCAAAATATTCGCCGGCGAACAGCGCACCCATCAGGAGGATCGTCGTGTCGACGCTCGACAGCTCGACGTCGCGAAAGCGCTCGCCGGTCTTCATGTCGATGAAGTGGTAGAAGAAACCCGCCTCGCCGGTCGTACCGCTCGCCTCCGGCCCCTGCGGCGCATTCCAGAAGAAGCGCAGGGTCGTTAGTGTGCGCTCGCGCGCCTCGGCCCTCGTGCACCAGCCTCTCTCGACTCCGATCGCATAGGCCGGGAGCGCAAAGCCCACGGCGGCGATGCTGCAGAAGCTCGGAGTCGGCCAACGATCCGGAACAAGTCCGTTCTTCGGATTTGCCGTGTCCCAGAACCAGCGGAACGTGCGCTGCTCGATCTCGTCATAGAAGCCCGGAAGGTTGTTGCGGGCCGGCTGGAGCGCTGCTGCGGCGCGGGCCGGCACCGCTGCCCCCGCGAACAGGGCAGTCGAACCGCCAAGCAGGCCTCGTCGGTCGATTAACATCAGGCGTTCGCCTTCGGGTCGCTGGTCCAGCGGACGACAAGCTCGGGCGCATGCAGCTCGTCTCCCCCATCGTCATTGTTCGCGAGCGTTTCGAGCAGGCGGGCAAGCGCGCGTTCGCCGAGCTCCGCGATACGGACCCGGACCGTTGTTATTCCGAGGTGGCGGGCAAGCGGGATGTCGTCGAAGCCGGCGATCGCGACATCCTGAGGGACACGCATGCCGGCCTTCCGGAGCGCCTCGAGCGCGCCAATCGCCATATTGTCGTTGGCCGCGAAGATCGCGTCGAACGGACGTCCGCTCGAGAGCAGTTCGTCGACTGCGGCGGCACCGGAGCCCTCCTCGAAATCGCCTTCTATGACTGTAAGGTCGAGACGGTGCTTCTTCGCCGCGGTCCGGACGGCAGCCAGCCGCTCCTGTGCGTCGATATTCCCGGACGGCCCGGCGATGTGGACGAGATGCTTGCGGCCCATCTCTGCAAAATGGCCGAGGACTGCAGCGGCTCCCGCGGCATTGTCGAGGTGGATTGCCGAATGGCCGCCCGCCTGCCCTCGGGTGTTGATCAGCACCGCAGGAACGCCCGGCGGAAGGGCTGCCGCGAGTTCCCCTTCGCCGAGGTGCGGCGCCATGACGATCAACCCGTCCACCCGCCCGCGCATCGCCCGCACCGCCTGCGTCGCCTGTTCCGACTTGGCGTGCAGATTGGAGAGGAGAAGCAGATAGCCGCGGCGGCTCGCCTCGCGATCCATCCCGCGCACGATTTCCGAAAAGAACTCCCCATGCAGGTCCGGAAGCACGACGCCGATCGCGTTATTTCGGGCTAGGCTGAGGCTCCTTGCGCCGGCGTGCGGGACATAGCCGAGCTCACTGACGGCCAGAGCGATTCGCTCGCGCGCGTGGTCGCTGACATTCTCAAAGCCATTGAGCGCACGCGAAACCGTGGCGACGGAGAGTTGCGCGCGTCGCGCGACATCGCGGATCGTCGCTTCAGCCATTCGTGTCCTTATCGGCAGCAAATCGGGCAAAAGTCACGCGCCTCCTGGCTGATTTGCATGATTGCAATTGGTCGGGGTGCGCGTCATGTAACCGGTTACACAAACCGTCAAGCACAGGACAAAATCCGTGCTATGCCGGGTCCGCATCGGGTGAGTGGAGGGGAAGTTCATGTTGGACACACGCGTTTCCCGGCGGGCGGCACTCATGGGTGCAGGCGCCGTGGCAGCGTGGCTGGCGAGCCCCGCGCGGGCGGTTCTCCAGGCGGTCGGCAGGGTTCAGGTTCCCGCGTTCGTTGACGATCTGATCGGCCGAATGACGCTTGAGGAAAAGGCCGGCCAGCTCCAGCTCATGGCGTCGGCCTGGGGCGGCGGTGTGGCCCTGTCGCTCAACCCGGCAAGCGCGGGCCCCAATTTCGAGCAACAGGTGGAGGAGGCTCGGCAGGGACAGCTGACGGGCGTCTTCAACGGCAATGGCGCAACCATGGCGCGGATCATGCAAACGGCCGCCGTCAAGGAATCGCGTTTGAAGATCCCGCTGATCTTCGCCGCCGACATCATCCACGGTCACCGAACGATCTTCCCGGTCCCGCTGGCTGAAGTGGCGAGCTTCGAGCCCGACCTCGCCCGCCGAACCGCCGAGGCTGCGGCGTTCGAAGCTTCCGGGGCGGGCATCGATTGGACCTTTTCGCCGATGGTCGATGTCGCCCGCGACCAGCGATGGGGCCGCGGCGTGGAAGGCGGCGGCGAGGACCCCTATTTGGGCAGTCTGTTCGCAGCCGCGCGGGTTCAAGGTTTCCAGGGCAGCGACCTCAAGTCCAACGCGCACCTCCTCGCCTGCATCAAGCATTTTGCGGCCTATGGCGCGGCTGAGTCCGGGCTCGACTATAATGTCGTGGACATTTCCGATCGTCGGCTGCGGGAGGTCTATCTTCAGCCCTACAAGGCCGGATTCGGCGCAGGTGCTCTGTCAGCGATGGCTTCGTTCAACGAGATCAATGGCGTCCCCTCGACCGGGAACCACTGGCTGATGACCGACCTGCTTCGCGGCGAGTGGGGTTTCCAGGGCTTTGTCGTTTCCGACTACACCGGCGACGAGGAAATGATCGCCGCCGGCTATGCCAAGGACGGCCGCGATGCAGCGAAACTGGCGTTCCTCGCCGGGGTCGACATGAGCATGCAGAGCGGACTCTACCGGCAGTTCCTGCCGTCGCTGGTGCGTGGCGGCGAAGTGCCGCAGGCGAAGCTCGACCAATCGGTGCGCCGCGTACTTGCGGTGAAGGCGATGCTCGGCCTGTTCGACGATCCATTCGGCCGCATCGACGTGAAGCGCGAGACCGCCCGTTCGATGCTTCCCCAGACCCGCGCCCTCGCCCGTGAGGCCGGGCGCAAGGCGATCTGCATGCTCAAGAACGAGGGCGAGCTGCTGCCGCTGCCGCGCTCGGGCAAAAGAATTGCGCTGATCGGCCCGTTCGCGGCCGGGCCACACGACCTGGTTGGGCCTTGGGTCGTCTATGGCGACGACGCCAAGGCAGTCGACCTCGCGACCGGTGTTCGGGCGGCCGTTGCCGATCCGCGTTCAATTATCGTCGCTGAGGGATCAGGCGTAGAAGGGCCGCTAAAGGGTGGGGTCGAGCAGGCGGTCGCCGCCGCGCGTCAGGCCGATATCGTCATTCTGGCCATCGGCGAGAGCGCCAACATGTCGGGCGAAGCCCAGTCGCGCACCGAAATCGTCGTTCCCGCCCCGCAGCAGCAATTGGCGGAGGCGGTCGCGGCAACGGGCAAGCCGATCGTGGTGGTCCTCAAGCATGGGCGCGCGCTCGCGCTGGAGGGCGCCGTCGCCAATGCGCAGGCGATCCTCGCCACCTGGTTCCTCGGGACGGAGACCGGCAATGCCATCGCCGACGTCCTGTTCGGCGCCTACAGCCCGTCGGGCCGCCTGCCTGCGAGCTTCCCTCTCCGCTCGGGCCAGGAGCCCTATTATTATGCCCACAAGAGTACCGGCCGCCCGAACCCGCCCGGGCCGCTCCAGCCATACAAGACGCATTTCCGCGGAATTCCGAACGCCGCGCTCTACCCGTTCGGCCATGGCCTCACTTACGGCCGCATCGAATATTCGGGCTTCAACCAGAGCAGCCCTACCCTGCCGATGAACGGCAGTATCGAGATCGCGGCGACGATCACCAACCGCGGCACGCGCCCAGCCGAGGAAGTCGCGCAGCTGTACATCCACGACCAGGTCGCAAGCATCACCCAGCCGGTCCGCGAGCTGAAAGCCTTTCGCAAGATTGGGCTTGCCCCCGGAGAGTCGCAGGTCGTGCGCTTCACGCTCCGCGCGAACGATCTCCGTTTCATCGGCCCCGACGGCCGCTGGATCGCCGAGCCGGGGAGATTCGATGTGTGGATCGCGCCGTCAGCGGAGAGCGACGGCGTCCACGGTACTTTTGAGCTTATTGCCTAGACCCCGCCGTTCGCGTCCGAGCGGGTTGAGGACCATCGCTCCAAACGACAACGCCAGGAACAGCAGCGGCACGAGGGCGACCGTCGCGCGCATTCCAGCAAGCGTCGCGGGGCTCTGCTGCGCATTGGCCACATAGCCCACAGAGTTGAAGCTCCAGCCGAGGATCCCGGTGGCGATCCCGATCGCGATTCGCTGCAGGAGCGCAGCAACGCCGAATACCGCCCCCTCGACGTGCAGCCCGGTCTCGCGCTCGCCATATTCGATCGTATTCGGGAGCATCGCCCAGAAGACGAAATAGATGCCGACCGCCATCATCTGCATCGCAATGAGGAAGACCTGCATCGCAAGAACGCCGTTCAGCTGCACCGCGATGAAAATCAGCAGCCCGGCAATTCCAAGCCCCACTGCGATCAACCACAGCGCTCGCAAGCCGACGTAACGGCCGAGCAGCATCCAGCAAGGAATGGCGATTCCGCCGACCAGTCCCATCCAGGCGAGCGCGATTTCCCCCGCGTGAGGTACCGCCAGCAGATATTTGAAATAATAGAGCACCGCCTTGCTCAGCACGGTCATCGCCACGATGACGGCCATCATCGACGCATTGAGCACAACGAAGGCGCGGTTGGCGGCGAGGCTCGCCAGCGCGCCCTTGATGCTGGCCGGCACTGGACGATCGGGCTTCACAGTCTCGCGATAGGTCGCACCGACGAGGAGGAGGATCGCTGCTCCGACGCCAGCGAACACCGCCGCTGCCGCGAAATAAGCGTGCGCGGTAGTCGATTTGGTCAGCCAGCGTCCGAGCGGGATGGTGGACAGCGCCACCACCACTACCGCCGCAGTGCCGAAGAGCATCCTCATCCCGGCGACGAATGCGCGATCGCCGGGGTCCCCGCTGATCCGGGCCGTCATGGCGAGATACGGGACGTTCACCGCGGCATAGAAGGTGCGGAACAGAAGATGCGCGGCGAAGACCATCCCAATCGCCCATGCGCCGGCGACTGGAGGCGGCAAGTAAGTCAGCACGAAGGACAGGGCCAACGGCACCGCTCCGGCGGCGATCAGCGGACCGTAGCGAAAGCTGTCCTGCTTGCGGTCGACCAGCAGCCCTGCGGCGAAATTGGCAATCCCGTCCCATACCGACGCGACCATGTATGTCGTGGCCGCCACTCCGATTGGGAGGTTCAGCGCGTCGGTGTAGTAGAACAGCAGGAAGAGCATGATGCTCTGCCAGTAGAGATTGAACGCGAAGTCGCCGAAGGCGAAGAGCAGCAGCCGCGGCTTCGACGGGCGGGCGTTCATCGCCCGAACCTAGCCGACCTCCCCGCCTCTGCAATGGCTCGCGTGACCGGAATGCCACACCGGCGGACTTACAGCCAAAGAACTGATCCAGGTGAGCCGGGAGCCCGGAACTCTCCTTCTTTTACTGCGACTTAAATGTTAGTCTTTATCCATGCCGATGTGCACATCTCGTCGGCCAAAGGGGTAACGCCATGCGTATGAAGGCGATCGCGTTCGCTCTCATTCTCGGCCTCGCCGTGGTCTTGGCGATCGGTATGAGGACCGCCAACCGCGCCGATGCGGCGAATGGTAACTGCTATGCCGCACAGACCGGCCCGGCGACTCCGACCATCTGCAGCTAGCGCTTGGCGCTAGAGCCCCAACGCGATCCCGGCGTAGACCTTGCGCCCTTCGGCAGGCTCGATTCCGTTCTGAAAGACGCGGTTGTAATATTTCCTGTCGGCGAGATTGGAGATTCCGCCGAGCAGGCGAAGATTGCGGGTCAGCTGCCAGTCGCCGGCGAAATCGAGCACCGTATAGGCCGGCACTTTGGCGGGGATGTAATTGGCGGCTCCGGGTGAGCCGACCGGCAGGTCCGAATCCTGAAAATACTGACTGCTGACGCTCTGTCCGGTCAGGCTGATCTTGAACTGCCCCTCCCGGCGTAATGTCAGGCCATATTTCGCCGTGAGTTTTGGAGCGAAGGCCGGAGTGTCGCCGATGCGGTTTGCGAGATTGCTCTTCGTGAACTTGGCGTCGAGCAGACTGACGTTGCCGAATGCGGTCAGGTGCAGCCCGTCTTTTCGCCCTGCGAAGAAATCGTACGAAAGTTCGCCCTCGAACCCGCGATGCCGCGTGTCGCCGCTGTTCTGATAAACGGATTCTGTCGGCGAGATGACGATCGTCTCGATTCGATTCCTGAAGTCGATCCAGAACAGGCTCGCGTCGTAGAACAGGCCGGTGACGGGCGTGCCGTGAACGCCTGCTTCCCACGACAGCGACTTCGACGCGGCCGGGACTCCGCCGGGATTGATGTTCGAAAAGGGCGAAGCCACGTCAAAAAAGCGGACGGGCCGGTAACCCTGGCTCACGTTGAAGTAGGTTTCGTTCTGACGGCCGAAATCGAACCCCGCGCCGAAGCCAAACAAAGGAATCGTGCGGCTCGCCGACTGGTGGATCAGCGGACGGGCGAGGTTGGGCGCGTGGACGCTCTCGTCGATGCGGATATTCTCGTGCTCGAGCCGGAATGAAGGGACGATGTGCCAGCGTCCCGGTAGCCGGAACACATTTTCGGCGAATACCGCGCCGTACCAATCGTGACGCGCCTGATCGAGTCGCGGAGTCCCCGTGCGCGTATTGCGCGGCGCGAGGATATCGCTGCTGGTCCACTGCCGGAACGGCGCAATGTCGTGGTAGAGCACGGTGCCGAACGTCAGCGCATTGCCCTTCCCCCAGCGCTTCCGGAAACGGACGTCGGCGCCCTGGCTGTGAAATTGCTCATCCACGAGCGTCGTAGAAGCAGGGTTTGCGCCCGCGGCCGCCGAGCGCTGATACAGCTCCTGCCAGGCTGCCCAGAGCTTGGCCTCGACTCGCCAGCCGCCGCCGAGCTCGCTTTCGTTCTCGAGCGTCACCGATGTTCGCGAGACCCAGTCGCGGTTGAACGGTGTCACGGCCTGGTTCGGATCAGCCTGATACTGCGCGAAGGTGAGCCGTCCCGGATCGCCCGATGACGCATCATGGTCGTGGAAGTCCACGAACCATTGGCCGTCCTTCGTCGGGCGGTAAGCAAGGTAGACGTCCCCCTGCATCACTCGGGAGCCGCCATTGGCTCGCTGGCCATTGGTGCGGACGAATCCCAGATCCGCCCGCGCCGAGATCGGACCGCTCGATCCCTGGATCATGTTGTAGCTGGAGAAGAGACCGTCGCTGCCGACGACGTTCTCGGTGTATCCGCCGAGCGGCTGGTTCGCCGCGGGGCGCTTTGAGACAAGGTTCACCACCGGCGCGGGTTCGGGCCCATAGAGCAGGCTGGAGCCGCCGCGGATCAGCTGCACCTCCGAAAGCGACTGCGGCAGCGGCATGTAGTAAAGCGTCGGGAAGCCTATCCAGTCGGTCGAGATCGGCAGCCCGTCCTGGAGCACGAGCACATATTCGGACTCCTGCGGATTGCCGAGGCCGCGATAGCTCAGGTTGAACTGCGTCGGGGTCTGCTGCTCCGACACGAACAAGCCCGGAGTACGCGAGAACAGCTCGCGCTGGTTATTCTCGACGATGGTCGGCACCTGGTCGAGCTTGGTTACGCTCGTCTTCCTGGTGACGGTGATCTTGGTCCCATCGACCTCGGGCAGGATGTGCTCGAGCTTTTCGGGCGTGTTCTCCTTAAGATCGCCGATGACCACGATCGGGCGATGAGCATGCTTTGACGGAGCGGGCGGATTTGCCGGTTGCGCCGCATGAGCTGCGCTCGCCCAAGTGGACGCCGCGCACAAAAGCCAAGCCTGCCTCAAAGCCAATGATGTCCCAATTGCTGAAGGTTGTGCCTGCCCGGCAGGTCTGGCCCGCGACTACAAGATTGCGCCGACGCGGCGAAATAATTCTGCGAACGGACGACTTGCATGTGCGCCGCTGCTATGGCGCCGCGCCATGTCACGGACCGAACCATCGAGCCGGAAACTCGTCGGAATTGCGCTGATTGTGCTGCTGATCGTCGTATGGGCGGCGTTCGTCGCAAGCCTCGCCCGCATCGTCGGCAGCTGGCCTATTCTGGTTCAGGCGCCCTTCTATCTGATCATGGGAATAGCGTGGGTGCTCCCGTTGAAACCTTTGGTCAGGTGGATCCAGACCGGCTCGTTCCGGGTTCGTTGACGAGCCCAAGTTGAAACTGGTGTGTTAGCTGGCTATATCACTCGTTCGAAAATGACTCAGGTCCTGACCATCTCCCGTCCGTTCGACGGACTGCGCCGATCGGCAGCGCGCGCGCGTGGCCGCGCCCGGAGGCTGTGGCGCACCTATCCGCGCGAGCTGGTTGGAGCCGGTCTTCTCGGGCTCGTCGCCGTGGCAGCCGTCGGTACGGCCCTGGTACCAAACACGCCTGCGACCCGGACCATCAAAGCGCCGCCTCCGGCAGCTCCGCCGATGCTGGTGCGACCGATCGCGCCCGACCGGGCGCTGGAGCTGAATGCCGAGGTTCCGGTCTCGTCGGCCCCGAACCCCGCGGCGCTTCCATTCGTGTTCAAGGGCAGCGCAGAAGCACGGGCGCAGGCGCTGAATTGCCTTGCGAGTGCGGTTTATTACGAGGCCGGCAACCAGGACGAAAACGGGGAGCGCGCGGTTGCGCAGGTCGTGCTCAACCGAGTCCGCCATCCAGCATTCCCGTCGAGCGTCTGCGGGGTCGTGTACCAGGGCTCGACCAAGCCAACCGGCTGTCAGTTCACCTTTACTTGCGACGGATCGCTGAGCCGGCGACCCGATGCTGACGGCTGGCATCGAGCAATGCAGGTGGCGGAGGCCGCACTATCGGGCTCGGTCTATGCGCCGATTGGCTGGGCGACGCACTATCACGCCGATTATGTCGTCCCCTATTGGGCCGCGACTATGGCGAAAAACGCCGTCATCGGCGCGCATCTATTCTATCGCTGGGCAGGCACATGGGGTCAGCCGGCTGTGTTCACCCAGGGCTATTCCGGCCACGAGCCCAGCGCCACTGCGCTGCGTGCCGCAGCACTCGCAGCGCCGCACGTGACGTCGACGCAGAGTCGGCTCGCCCAGGAAATCAAGAACATCCCGGGCGCCGAGCCGCTGAAGCTCACCCCATCGATGCGCGGCGACAAGAGGGTGGCCGTCCGATTCAATCTCGTCGCTCGGAAGGCCGCGGACACCGCGGCGCACGAGGACTATGACAAGAAGTTCGAGGTTTCCGACAACCTCAAATGGTCGCTTTCGGGCGAAAGCGTTGCCGAGAACGAGCAGCCGCTCGGCCGTCAAGCCCCGGCGGCGAAGCAGTCTGCCGCTCCGGCGGCCGCGACCGCCGCACGTTAGTTCTCGGGCGGCATTGCCGGCGCGAGCACTTCCTCAACTCTCAGGCGGATGCGGTCGAGACGGCTGTCGATTGCGACTGAATCGTCCGACAATGCACTCGCTCCACTCCAGATTCGGCCGGTGACCGCGAGTTCGCTAAACGGTCCCTGGTCGCGCAGCGGATCGCGGTCCTCGAGCTGGACGACCGCGTCGTCGAATGCAGCGCAGCGGTCCAGCTGAAGAAGACTCGGCTGACTGCGCAGGAGATGGTGACAGTCGCGGCTCGCGCTCGCCAGGGCCATTTCGTCCTTCGTCCGCGCGATGTGCAGCGCCTGGCGCGCTGAGCCGTCGATGGCGCTGAGGTTGAGCGGTTGATCCATCTGGTCCGCCACGGCCGTGCCCCCTCTCGCCACACCTGGGCGGAGGCGGTGCCCGCCAGTCTCAGCGAGGGTCGAGAGCGGACCGGTGGCGAGCACGAGGACCCCGACAGCAAGCGCGACAAACAACGCCAGTGTCAGCCACGCCCTGCCCTCGCGCCTCGGTATGCTCCAGTCACCATTAAGCTCGAGCGGGTCCTTGAGATTCCGTTCGGCCCTGAGCTCACGGTACGCGCGGTTGATCTCCGCCGCCCGCCGCGCATCTCCGCCCTCACGGTCGGGATGATGTTCCTTGATGAGCTTCTTGTAGGCCTGCTCGATCGCTGCGGAATCCGCATCCGGCGCAAGCCCCAACGCGGCATATGCGGAAACGTCCCCGGCCATCGCTGGCCCGTTTAATCCACCTTAAATGCAGATGGAATGTGGCGCGAGTGACGGGGCTCGAACCCGCGACCTCCGGCGTGACAGGCCGGCGCTCTAACCAACTGAGCTACACCCGCGTTTTTGGCGTGGCCGCGCACCTAAGTGCGGGGCTTGGGGGTGTCAACCATCGCCGGTTCCATTTCCTGCCGCTGGTCCTCTTCCTCCTCATTGGGGTCGCCGATGTGCGTCAACGTGCCGTGCTCGAACAGGAAGCCGGCAATGTCCGGAGTGCCGGCTGCGGAGAATATCGTCTTCATGATGATCAGCAATGGAACGGCGAGCAAAGCGCCGGTCGTGCCCCAGATCCACGCCCAGAACGACAAGGAGATGAGAATCGCCAGCGGGCTGATGGTGAGCCGATGACCGACGACCATCGGCGTGAAGAAATTCGCCTCGACCAGGTGGAAGCAGATGAACACGGCGGGGGGTGCCATCGCGCCCCAGATATCCGGAAAGATCATCAGCCCGCCGAGGAACAGCAGCAGCGCCGAAGCGATCGGTCCGAGATACGGAATGTAATTCGCGACCGCGACGATGCCGCCCCACATGATGGGCGAGGGCATGCCGAGCAGCCACAGGGCACCGGCAGTCAGCGCCCCCAGGCCGATGTTGATGAGCGTGATTGTGCCGAGATAGGTCGAGGTCGCGTCGACGACCTGCTGGATGACCCTCGCGGTGGTCAGCGCGCCCTCGAAGCTGCCGCGGCTGACGATCGTCCGCTTTCGCATCGCGGTCCAGCCGGCGAGGAAGAAAAAGATCACCAGCAGCGAGAAGAAGAGCTGGATCAGCAGGTGCGGCGCCGAAGTGGCGAGCAGGCCCATGATCGAGCTCGGCTGCTCCACCGTCACTGTGCGGGCATGGCTCGCGTGAGTTAGCTCGATCTGGTTCGCGACCCGATCGATGAACCGGTCGAGGTTCTTGTAGAGATCGAACACCGGCTCGAGCGCCGACCGGACCTTGGTTATTTTGGTCGGGACCTGCGCCACCCAGTCGCTCGCCGGGACGACGATCGACCCGATCGCAAAGATCGCAATCAGCAGGAACAGGATGACGCACAGCCCGGCCGACAGCTTCGACGGTATTCCTCTGCGCTCGAACCATTCGAGCAGCGGCACCAGCGCGATGGCGATGACCAGAGCCGCGGTCACCGGCATGAAAAATTCCGCGCCCAGCTGCAAAGCGAACGGAAGGCCGACGATCAAGCCGATGCCCGCGATCAGCGTCAACGACGCGAGGAGCCGATCGCGCTTAGCCGTGATCGCCTCGGCGAGCAGGCGCGCTTCGTCGCCGTGCTCTTGCTCAATCTCGTGCTGTTTTCGGGTCCTCGCGTCCACGGGCGAGAGAATATCCGCCCCGGCGCACGCCGTCACTGAGTAAATCAGTCGCTGGCGACCCGCGTGGTGCCCCTGGTCCGACTCGAACGGACACTCCGGTGAAGGAACTCGATTTTGAGTCGAGCGCGTCTACCATTCCGCCACAGGGGCACGCGCTGCGTTGCTAGCGGCGCGTGCCCGCTGCGGCAACTGGTTGACTATTCCGCGGCGATGGCCGGACCTGCATCACCCAACGGATTCGGGCCGTAGCGGTTGTCGCCCGGCGTGCCCGGAAGGACCATGAACACCAGCAGGACGATCGCACAAACGAACCCAATGAACATGAAGATTCCGGCGATGCCCAACCCGGCCGTCAGCCCAACCGCGCTGCCCGAAGCCATGCCGCCCATCATCGCTGCCCCGCCAAGCACGAATGCAAGCAGGTAAGGCACGATTGGAAGCAGGACCCACCAGCCAGGACGATTGGTGTCGTGAAGCCGGCGAATGCCGACCGCGATCGAAGGCACGATAGTCGCGAGCCACAGAAGCGCCGTGAGTGGGCCGTAGCTGTAGAAGATCATATGATGGATGCCGAGGATGCTCTCGACGATGCTCAGTACAATGTAAGCGACAATCAAAGCGAGGAAGAACCACCAATATTCCGCGCGTGGTGCGCGGCCGGTGAAGTCAGCATATTTTTCGAGAATCGGGCGCTTGGCCCAGTCGACCGGAGTTAACTCTGCACTCATGACTTGCCTCCCCTCTTGAGGTGAGCCGATGCTAGCCGCTCATTTCCGGAGCGCAACTAATTCCGTGCTGTGCTGAGGCCAGGCGGGCCCGCCAAATTCTCGAAGTCACATAAGAAATTGGGCGAACGAGCATTGCCCGTCCGCCCCTCCCCCTGTTTCGATCGTCAGAAACGCAGACCGAAACCCAGCAGGGCCTGGTCGCGGTGGGCGTCGATCTTCACGCCGAAATCGGAATTATTGTAATCGTTGTAGTTCGTCCTGACGTACTCAGCGCGAACGTACCCGTGAGCTCCGACGGCAACCTCGACTCCGCCGCCGAAATGGAATCCTCCCCGGTTGGCGTGAGCGGAAAAATCATACGTCGGATCGATGAAATCCTTGTAGGTCGCCTTCAGCTGGCCATTGCTGTAGCCGCCCTTGACGTACAACATCGCCTGAGGGCTCACCTTGGCGCCGAGCCGCGCCCCGAGGGTGAAATTCCGCCCTAGCTTGAGGCAGGCTTCGTCGTCACCGTAGACCTCGGAACAGGTCTTGGTCGTCGCGAACTCGACGCCGGCATAGGCGCCTGCAACAACGCTTGCACCCAGGGGCGCGTCATAGCCGACCTCGGCACCGAGATTGAAGCCGTCCTTGTGACCGCTGCCGGACGTATCGTCGACAGTCAGATCGATCGTGGTCCGATCCCAACCGCCACGGACTTCCGCACGCGGACCGGTGAAATTCGCCGCGACAGCCGGCACAGAAACGAACGCACATGCGGCAAATAGAAGGAAAATATTGTTACGCATAACCCCTTGCTCTCTTGCTTATAAAAAAGAACGCCTGCCGAAAGCTCGGCAAGCGCTCCGCGCGAGCTAGTGGCGGTGTCTGAAAAAAGTGTCAACAATCTTTCAGGAACATTACCACCGATCCACATCCGGATTGAGAAATCGCCTCCATCCAAGCTAATTCCGTGGCGCCTGGCGTCGATAACTGAGCGCTTCCGCGATATGGATTCGGCCGACCTGCTCCGCGCCGGATAGATCGGCGATCGTCCGGGCCACCCTGAGCACCCGATGGAATCCACGAGCGGACAGCCGCATCGCCGCCGCCGCGTCGGCGAGCAGCTTGCGGCCGGGCTCGTCGGGAGTCGCGACGCTGTCGAGCAATTCGCCGTCGGCCTCGGCATTGGTGCGCGGCCCATGCCCATTGTAGCGGTCCGCCTGGACCAGCCGGGCGGCGGCGACGCGCTTCGCCACTTGCGCGCTTCCTTCGGCGGGCGGCGGCAAGGTGAGATCGGCTGCTGACACGGCCAATACCTCGACATGGAGGTCAATGCGATCGAGCAGCGGCCCCGAAACCCGCGCCTGATAATCGGCCGCACAGCGGGGCGCCCGGCTGCAGGCGAACGCAGCATCGCCGAGATGCCCGCAGCGGCACGGGTTCATCGCAGCGACCAGCTGGACCCGCGCCGGGAAGGTGACGTGCGTGTTGGCGCGCGCGACGCTGACGGAGCCGGTCTCGAGCGGTTGCCTCAACGAATCCAGTACCGGCCGCTGAAATTCCGGAAGCTCGTCGAGGAAGAGCACGCCGAGATGCGCGAGGCTGATCTCGCCCGGGCGCACGCGGAGCCCTCCGCCGACCAGCGCCGGCATCGAGGCACTGTGGTGCGGCGCGCGGAACGGCCGCTGTCGCCGGATCTTCCCACCGCCGAGCTCCCCCGCGACCGATGCGACCATCGATACCTCGAGCGCCTCGCTCGGCTGGAGCGGCGGAAGGATGCCCGGAAGACAGGCGGCGAGGAGCGACTTTCCCGCACCCGGCGGTCCGCTCATCAGCAGATTGTGTCCGCCCGCGGCGGCGATCTCGAGCGCACGCTTCGCGACCTCCTGGCCTTTGACCTGCGCCAGATCGGGGCCACCGTCAGGTGGCTCAGCCTCGGCGGCGACCGGTGGCGGCACGAGCGACGTTCCCTTGAGGTGCGCGAGCAGCGCAAGCAGGTCGGGCGCTGCAATCACGTCGAGCTCGCCCGCCCAGCTCGCTTCGCTACCCTGCGCCGCGGGACAGATCAGCCCCTTGTCGATCGACGAGGCATGAATCGCCGCGAGCAGCACACCGGGTGAACCGGCGATCCGCCCGTCGAGGCTGAGCTCGCCGACTGCGACATAGTGCGACAGAGTCTCGGCATCGGTCGCTCCGATTGCCGCAAGCAATCCGAGCGCGATCGGCAGGTCATAATGCGAACCCTCCTTGGGAAGGTCGGCGGGTGAGAGATTGACGGTGATTACCTTGGGCGGGAGGGCGAGCCCGATTGCGCTCAAGGCGGCGCGAACCCGCTCCCGGCTCTCGCGAACCGCGTTGTCGGGAAGTCCAACGATGGTGAACTTGGGCAGCCCGGACGAGAGCTGCACCTGGACTTCGACGGCTCGGGCCTCGAGGCCAAGGTAAGCGACAGTAGCGACGGTTGCGGCCATTTACGCCACCGGGCTCGTCATTCCCGCGAAAGCGGGAATCCACCCGCTCGCTTGGACTCCCGCTTTCGCGGGAGTGACGCACACAAAGTACAAACTTCCCCCTAGCTCGGCGGAGCAAAGCTAGACCGCCATGGACCATTACCGCAAGGCTCCTTGCCGGTCGGTATGTGTGTTACTACTTCAACACGCATGTTCAGCAGGCGTCAGTGGCAGCTCTTCATCGATCATCCGATCGTCGAGTGGACCATGTTCGCGCTCGGGGTCGTTCTGCTGATCGTCTCACCTTTGGTCGGCGCAATTCCGGGTCCCGGTGGGATTATCGTCGCCGGTATTGGACTGGCGCTGGTGCTGAGGACCAGCATGTGGGCCAAGCGCCGCTATGTGAAGTTCAAGCGTTGGCAGCCGAAGGCCGGACGGTGGACCGACTGGGCGCTGCGGCGAGGTTCGGCCAAGCGGCGGGAAGCGCTTCGCAAAGACCAACGGACGAGCGGCGGCAATTGACTTGGGGCCCCTCCTCCACTATCGGCGCGCACGACAGCGGCTGCCTCTTTCGGCGGCCCTTTTTCTTTGAATCAAAAGGCATGAGCGATGAAGCGCACCTTCCAGCCGAGCAACCTCGTCCGCAAGCGGCGTCACGGGTTCCGCGCCCGCATGGCGACCGTGGGCGGCCGCAAGGTTCTGAACGCCCGCCGTGCGCGCGGCCGCAAGAAGCTCAGCGCCTAGAAACGATCAAGAAGCGCGCCGATTTCGTCGCCGCCAACGCCGGCAGGCGCGCGACCACTCCCGGTTTCGTTCTGCTCGTCCGCAACCGTGAGGATTCGGACCCCGCGATGCGCGCCGGCTTCACGGTCACCAAGAAGATCGGAGGCGCAGTCGTCCGCAACCGCATGAAGCGCCGCTTTCGAGCGCTCGCCAGCGAGGTCTTGCCGACGAAAGGCTTCGCCGGATCGGATCACGTGATGATCGGCCGCGCCAAGGGCGTCGAACGCGACTTCGGCCTGCTCCGCTCCGAGCTCACGCAAGCGCTCGACAGGCTGCGCAGGCCATGATCGCCAAGCTCATGATCCTGGTCGCCAAGGCCTGGCAGAAGGGACCATCGCAGATCCTTCCGCCGAGCTGCCGCTATCAGCCGAGCTGTTCGGCCTATGCGATCACCGCAATCACCCGCTATGGGGCCGCCCGGGGGGGCTGGATGGCCCTCAAGCGAATTTGCCGCTGCCATCCCTGGGGTGGCCAGGGCTACGACCCGGTTCCGTGAGGAAGAAACTTTGAACGACAGCAAGAATTTGATCCTCGCGGTGGTGCTGAGCGCGCTCGTGCTCCTTGGCTGGAGCCTGGCGGCCAACAAATTCTTCCCGACGGCGAATCCGCCGAGCAGCAAGATCGTCGACGGCAAGCAGGAGCCGCTGCCGCAGCCCACCGCGCAGCCTTCGGCTCCGGCAACCCCCAAGGCGATACAATCGGTTTCGGCGGCGCTCGCGGCCAACCCGCGGGTGAGCATTCGAACGCCCTCGCTGCTCGGGTCCATCAACCTCAAGGGCGCCCAGATCGATGACCTCCTGCTGGTCAAGGAGAAGCAGACGCTGGCTGCGGACTCGCCGCCGGTCAGGCTGCTTTCGCCGATTGGATCGCCGGGCGGGTACATAGCGGCGTTCGGCTGGACGGCGCAGCAAGGACAGGCCCCGACGCTCGACACCGTGTGGACCAGCGACAGTCCGGTCCTGAGCCCGGGCCATCCCGTCACGCTGTCAACCCAGACAGCGAACGGAACTCGCTACCAGATCAGGATCGCGGTCGACGACAATTATCTGTTCTCGATTCAGCAGAGCGTGACCAACACGTCTGGCGCGCCGCTGAACATTCGGCCGATCGGACTCGTCAGCCGCGCAACCCAGTCGGCCGACCACTCGATGTGGACCAACCATGTCGGCCCGATCGGCGTGTTCGACGACAAGGCCAATTACGACGTCAACTGGAAGGACCTCGACCAGGGCAAGTCGGAGACGTTCGACAGCACCGGCTGGCTTGGGTTCACCGACAAATATTGGCTGACCGCCTTGGTTCCCCAAAGCGGCGCCAGCAGCGAATTCCGCAAGAGCCCGTCCGGCGGCTACCAGGCCGATTACGCTCTCGCCACGGCGACCGTTGCCCCGGGACAGACCTTAACTACCCAGAGCCGCCTTTTCGCCGGAGTGAAGGAGAAGGCGCTGCTCGACGGCTATGAGCAGGCCGGAATCCCGGACTTCAGTTATGCGATCGACTGGGGCTGGTTCCACTGGTTCATGATCCCGATCTTCGACCTGCTGCTGTT
>JBQCCG010000192.1:0-7591 GCA_051962455.1 Sphingomicrobium sp.
ATCGTGGTGGGTTGTTCTCAACGCGGTCAAAGAGCCTCGCCAAAGGCCAGCAGCCGAAACCCTATTTTGCAAGCGTCTGCTATTCGGCCGCGATCTGCGGCGGATCGTCGTCCTGATCGATGGTGGAGAGCTTCGTCAGCGGTCGTGGTGAGGCATCCACGATCGGCATTTGCTCGATAGTCTTGCCGCTGGTTTCCACTTTCAGCGCTTCGAAGCGCCGCGCCTGAGTCAGAACCTGACTTTCGAGACTTCCGACAAAGTCATTGTAGGCACCCGTAGCCAGGCCGAGGTTGCGGCCGAGTTTGGCGACGTGGCCGCCCATCGTCGCAAGCCGCTTGTACAATTCCTTCCCGGCCTCGGCGACTTCCTGCGCCTGCGCCGCCAGCGCCTCCTGACGCCACATGCCAGCCATGATCTTGGCAAGCGCCAGCATGTTGATGGTCGAAGCGACGATCACGCCGTTGCGAAATGCGGTTTCGATCAGATCGGGCGCGCGCTCGGCCGCCGCTGCGAGGAAATGCTCGCCGGGCACAAACATGATCACGAAATCGGGCGAAAGGTCGAACTGACGCCAGTAGCCCTTCCTCCCGAGGTCGTTCGCGTAGCTCTTCAGAGCTGAGGCATGCTGCAACAAGAGAGCTGCACGCTTCTCTTCATCCTCCTCGTCAAAGGCCTGCTCGAATGCCACCAACGGGCATTTGACGTCCACGACGATGCAGCGCCCTCCCGGCAAATTGATCACACAGTCGGGCCGAAGAGTCCGCTCCCCGTCGGAAACGCTGCTTTGCAGTGTGAAGTCGACGTTTTCGGCGAGACCGGCCGATTCGAGGATCGTTCGGAGCTGTTCTTCGCCCCAACGTCCACGCGCCTTGGGACTCGAGACCATGACATTGGCGAGGCGCTGCGTCTCCCGGCGAACCTGGTCATTTCCCTGCGCCAGTTGCGCGACGGCCTGCTTGAGTTCGCCGTAGCTCGCGTTGCGCGCTTTCTCGATTTCGCCGAGGCTCTGCTCGTACCGTTTCAACGTCGCTTCGACCGGCTGAAGCAGGTTCTTCAGCTTATTCTCGTTCTTCTCGCCTGCCTGATTGAACCGCTCGTCGGCGCGCTCGAGAAATGCTTTCTGAGCCTCGCTCAGCAGTTTACTCCCAATTTCCGAGAATTGAGCCGAAAGCGCATCTTTGGCCTCGATCAATTCTTTGAGGCGCACCTCGTGGGCGCGGTCGCGCTCTTCCTGCGCGGCTCTCAGCGCGGCGAGCTCGTTTGCGGCGCTCCGGTTTGAGTCACGCTCCTTCACTACCTCGTCGAGCTGGAGTCGAAGGCTCTCGACAGTCTGCTTCGCCCCTGCGGCCTCGCGGCTCGCCCAGAGCCAGCCGATTGCTCCGCCGACGATCAACGCGATGAGAACAAACGCGACAACGGTCGCATCCATGATCGCAACTCCCCTGAGAACATTACAGGAACTTCTACGGCGTGCGGCGCTGATGCTCAAGCGGAACGAGAGTGCTATCCACAGGTTTGGTTTCATGGAGGAGAACGCCATGTCCATCCGCAAGATGATCGCCCTTCACCCGGACGTCGGCGGGCACGTCAATCAGCCGCTCGGGGATGCCGCCCATCACCTGATGTACTGTGCGAGAATGTGCCTAAGCTGCGCAGATGCTTGCGCCGCCGAGCGCGAGGACATGCGCCAGTGCATCCGCACCTGCCTCGACTGCGCCGATATTTGCGAGGCGACGGGCAAGCTGGCGGTCCGGCGCACGGGGTCGAACGAGCGGGTGCTCCGCGAAGCGCTCGAATTCTGCGCGCGGGTTTGCGACGCTTGCGCCGCCGAATGCGACCGCCACGACCATGAGCATTGCAAGCTGTGCGCACAGATGTGCCGCGAATGCGCGGAGGACTGCCGCAATGCCGCCGCCTCGGTGATGGAGCCGGCGTGATGCGGAAGGCTGCAATCACCGTCGTTCTGCTACTCGCCGCTTGCAGCCAGAAGCAGCAGCCGCGCGAAAATCAGGCGACCGCCACCGAAAAGGTCACCGCAGGGACGGACGTCACCGGCAACCTGGCCGGAGTGACCGTCAATGAAAGCAATGCTGCGTCAAATGAAGCGGCTGGAAACGGATCCGCCGGGCTTCCGCCGGCCAACGCCGGGCTGAGGTTCGTCGGCAGATGGGCGAAGAACCAGGGGGAGTGCAAAACCAAGCCCTGGGTCTTCACCGACAAGGAGCTCACTGCCGTGGGCGGACCCCACTGCACCATCTACAACGTCGCCAAGGCGCCGGGCGGCTACAATCTCGCGGCGACCTGCCCTGCCAAGGAGCCGGTGCATACCGATTTGATCAGCATCCGCTTTGCCGAATCCGCCCAGGCAATGCTGGTGGAATCCAATGCGATTTCGCCGATGGGGCTGGTTTACTGCGGGAAATAGGTCCTCCCCCCAGCTTGTCTGGGGGAGGGGGACCGCACGAAGTGCGGTGGAGGGGTTTTTCAGGCGCGATGCCAACCCCTCCACCATTGAATCTTCGTTCAATGGTCCCCCTCCCCGAGCAAAGCTCGGGGAGGATTTGTTATGCCGCCTTCAAACTCTGCTCTTTCCGCCACTTGGCGAGCTTCTTTAGGACCATGTCTCGCTTCAGGCGCGAGAGGTGATCGATGAACAGCACACCGTTCAGATGATCCATCTCGTGCTGGAGGCAGACCGCGAGCAAGCCCTCGATTTCCTCCTCGTAGGTCTTGCCCTCCTCGTCCTGCCAGCGCGCACGGATTTTATCGGGCCGCATCACCTCGGCATATTGCTCGGGCACCGAGAGGCAGCCCTCGGTGTACGGCACCTCATTGTCCGAGTGCCACAGGATCTCCGGGTTGATGAACACCTTCGGGTCCTTGACCGCCGAGCTCTCGGGGTCCTCGGGATTCTCCGGCTCCTGGAGGTCGATCACCAGCAGGCGGATCGGAACGCCGACTTGAACCGCGGCCAGGCCAATCCCAGGCGCAGCGTACATCGTTTCGAACATGTCGGCGACGAGCGTCTTCAGCTCGTCATCGAACGTCTCCACCGGCTTGCTGATCTCGCGGAGGACAGTGTCGGGCGTCTCATAGATTCGGCGAATGGCCATGGCGGGGATTTATGTCCGCACTCCCCTCCCTGCAAGGGAGGGGATTGGGGGTGGGTAGGACAGCGGTGGACCCCTCCACCGCCTTCGGCGGTCCCCCTCCCCGTTCCGGGGAGGAATTTAGGTGATCGGCCTCCGCGCACGGAGCGCCTGAGCCAGCGTTCCCTCATCGAGATAGTCGAGCTCGCCGCCGACGGGAAGTCCGTGCGCCAACTGGCTGAGGCGTATTGGAAATCCTTCCAGCCGTTCGGCGAGGTAATGGGCGGTGGTCTGCCCTTCGAGCGTCGCATTCATCGCCAGCACCACTTCGTCGATGCCTCCGGCAGACACGCGCCGGACCAGCTGGTCGATGCTGAGATCCTCGGGCCCGACGCCCTCAAGCGCCGACAGCCGCCCTCCGAGCACATGATAGCGGCCGGGAAACAGACGCGAGCGGTCGAGCGCCCACAGGTCGGCGACCTCCTCGACCACGCACAGCATTTTCTCATCACGGCGCGGATCGCGGCAGATGCTGCACGGGTCCGACGTGTCGACGTTGCCGCAGACCGAGCAGGTCGAGAGCTTGTCGGCAACCTGCGTCAAGGCGGCGAGCAGCGGCTGAAGCGCCGTCTCGCGCTTCTTCATCAGGTGCAGGACGGCGCGGCGAGCCGACCGTGGGCCTAGCCCCGGCAAGCGCGCGAGCGCCTGGCTCAATGCTTCGATTTCCTGACTGGCCATTGATCCCCCAATACCGACGGGGCTGAGCTTGTCGAAGCCCTGCCCTTTCTTCAAAGCGACAAAATTGAAAGACAGCCCTTCGACAAGCTCAGGGCAAGCGGGTCTCGGGGGACATCCGTGAGCTGAGCTCAGGGCAAGCGGAGGTTTGTTCAACTGAAGATCATCTTCATGGGATCGCCGGACTTCGCGGTGCCGAGCCTGAATGCGCTCGTCGAGAGCGGCCATGAGCTCGTCTGCGCCTATACCCAACCGCCACGGCCAGCGGGGCGCGGCAAGGGTGAGCGCAGGACCGCGGTGCACGAGCGCGCCGATAAGCTCGGGATCGCGGTGAGGACGCCGCGGACGCTGCGCGATTCTGAAGAGCAAGCGGCGTTCCGGGGCCTCGACGCAGACCTGGCCGTGGTCGCCGCCTACGGCCTGATCCTGCCCAAGCCCATTCTCGAGGCGCCGAAGGCGGGCTGCATCAACGTTCACGCCTCACTGCTGCCGCACTGGCGCGGCGCGGCGCCGATTCAGCGGGCGATCCTGGCCGGCGACGAGATCAGCGGCGTGACCCTCATGCAGATGGACGAGGGGCTCGACACCGGGCCGATGCTGGCGCGGCAAACGCTCGACATTCGAGGGAAGAATGCCGGACAAGTCACGGAAGAGATGGCGAATCTCGGCGCGCGGCTACTCGTTGAATGGCTCGAAAGTCCGACTCCGGCCGAGCCGCAACCGATCGCCGGTGCGACATACGCCTCCAAGATCGACAAGGCGGAAACGCGGATCGACTGGTCGCGGTCGGCGGAGGAGATCGAGCGCCAGGTCCGCGCCTTCGCCCCATCCCCCGGCGCCTGGTTCGAAGTGGACGGCGAACGGATCAAGCTGCTGCAAGCCGAAGCGTCGGATTCGGCGGGGGAGCCCGGCAAGGTGATCGATGACGTTCTCACCATCGCGACCGGTCGTGGTGCGATCCGACCGTTGAAGATCCAGCGGGCCGGGCGCGGGCCGATGAGCCCGCAGGAACTTCTGCGCGGTTTCCCGATACCGAAGGGCACGATCCTCAAGTGACCCGGTGGCGGCTGACGATCGAATATGACGGCGCTCCCTTCATGGGCTGGCAGCGGCAGGAGCATGGGCCCTCGGTCCAGCAAACGCTGGAGGAAGCGCTCCAGCGGATGACCGGGGTGCAGGCGACCTTCACCGCCGCCGGACGCACTGACGCCGGAGTCCACGCGCTGGCGATGAGCACGCATGTCGATCTCTCGCACGAGTTGGCGCCGCATCGGCTGCGCGAGGGCCTGAACGCGCTGGTTCGGCCTCACCCGATTTCGATACTGCAAGTGGAGCAGGTCGCCGACGACTGGCATGCGCGCTTTTCATGCCTCGGCCGCCGCTATCTCTATCGAATCCTCAACCGGCGAGCCCCGCCGGCACTCGATGCCGGACGAGTGTGGCACATTGCCGTGCCGCTCGACATTGGCGCGATGAGCGAAGGCGCGGCACACCTGATCGGACGTCATGACTTCACCACTTTCCGCTCGGCGCAGTGCCAGTCGGACAGCCCGGTGAAGACGCTCGATCGGCTTGAGGTCAGCCGCGCGGGTGACGAAATTCACGTTGCCGCCGCGGCGCGCAGCTTCCTCCACCATCAGGTGCGGTCGATGGTCGGCTGCCTCGCGATGGTCGGCCGCGGGCAGTGGCTGCCGGAGGACATGCGGCGAGCCTTGGAAGCGCGGGACCGTGCTGCACTTGGCTTCAACGCACCGCCCCACGGCCTCTATTTCGTCGAGGCGATCTACGCTGCGAGCTAAGCCTTCTCCCGTTCACGGGAGAGGCGATTTCGGAATCAGACGAGCATTTCGCGCGCGGGCGGGCGGCTTTCCCACGACTGCGGACTCGCGGTGAGCCCATAGGCGCCGGCGCAGAAGACGGCGATCAGATCGCCCACTTCGGCGCGCGGAAGCATGACCTCGTCGCCGAACACATCGTGCGGCGTGGCGAGGCATCCGGTGACCGTGACCTGCTCGTCAGCAGGCGATGAAAAGCGATTGGCGATGGCGATCGGGAAATTCCCGCGCCCGCGCTCATGCAGACAGCCCGTAGCTCCCAATAGCTGATGGCCGCCGCCGTCGGTGGTCAGGAATGTCTCGCCGCAGCTTTCGGTTCGGTCGAGAACCCGGGATAGATACACGCCGCACTGCGCGACCAGCCATCGGCCGAGCTCGAGCGAAAGCCGCGTCGTCGCGAGCAGTTCCGGGCCGTTTCGAACCGTTTCGTGGAGCGCGTTGGCGAGGCGGTAGAGGTCGATCGGCTGCTCGCCCTCGAAACAGGGAATATCGAAGCCGCCGCCGAGGTTGAGCTCGGGAAGCGGCAGGTCGAGCGTTTGGCAAATCGCGCCGGCGCAGGCGATGATCATCTTGTGCGCCTCAATGAGGGCGCTGTCGTCGAGACATTGCGCGGCGGCGAAGATGTGGAGGCCGCGCCAGTCGGCGCCGGCTTCCATAAGACCCTGGACCAGCGCCGGTACGCGCTCGGCATCGACTCCGAAGGGGCTCGGCCGCGCACCCGATTCGAGCCCATTCTTGTCGATCGAAAAGGGCGGGTTCACCCTCACCGCGAGCCTGGGCCTGAGACCCGCACGTTCTCCCGCCCGGATCGCCCTCGCCGCCTCGCCTTCGCTCTCGACACTGATCGTCGCTCCGGCCGCAATTCCTTTTTCGAGCTCGTCGTCGCCCTTGCCGGGCCCGGCGAACGTCATTCCGATGCCGGCAAGACCCGCGCGCTTGAGATGATCGAGCTCGCCCTTGGAAACCACGCGGAAGCCGTCGACATATCTTCCAAGAAAGTTGAGCAACGGCTCATAAGGGTTTGCACTAACGGAATAATAGATTGCCAGTCCATCGGGCATGGCGGCTTTCAGCGCCGCGATCTGAGCGCCCACGATATTGTTGTCGTAGACGAACAACGGCGTTCCGCCCGCTTCGGCAACAAGCTGCTCAACCGGAATTCCGCCGATCAGCAGCTGGCCGTCGACGGCAGCCTCGAAATAGGGCGGGATCGGTCCAGTCGGCTTCACTCGCGAGTCCCCCTCTCGCTTGCAGAACTATTCGGCGGCTATCGCCTCATATTCCTGAGCGGCGAGATATTTCTCGACATCGAGCGCCGCCATGCACCCGGTTCCGGCGGCGGTCACCGCCTGACGGTAGATCTTATCCATCACATCCCCGCAGGCGAAGACGCCAGCCACGCTCGTGCGGGTCGTTCCGGGTTCGACCAGGATATAGCCCTCGTCGTCGAGCTTGAGCTGACCCTTGAACAGCTCGGTCGCGGGCTGATGGCCGATTGCGACGAACGCGCCTTCCACCTCGACCCGGCTGATCTCCCCGGTGAGCTTGTTTCGAATATCCAGACCGACCAGCGCCTCGGGTTCGCCGCCGCCGACGAACTCGACGACTTCGCTGTCCCAGATGACGTCGATCTTCTCGTTCGCGAACAACCGGTCCTGAAGGATTTTCTCGGCGCGGAGCGTGTCGCGGCGGTGGATCAGGGTGACGTCATGGCTGTGGTTGGTGAGGTATAGCGCCTCCTCGACCGCGGTATTCCCGCCGCCGATCACCGCGACTTTCTTGCCGCGGTAGAAGAAGCCGTCGCATGTGGCGCAGGCCGAGGCGCCCCTGCCCTTCATATGCTCTTCGGACGGAAGGCCGAGCCATTTGGCCTGGGCTCCAGTGGCGATGACGAGCGCGTCGGCGAAATATTGGGCGCCGCTGTCGCCGGTG
>JBQCCG010000193.1:0-2248 GCA_051962455.1 Sphingomicrobium sp.
GTCCAGCTCGGCTCCGAACCGGCTCTGTGCACGCAACAGGCGGGCGATGCGGCCATCCATCCCGTCAAGAACGCCCGCCCCGATCACGCAGGCGAGTGCGATCTGCCAATGTGCATCGTTGCCCTGAAATGCCGAAATCGCGAATCGCACGCCGGTGAGGCCGAAGCAGAGCGCAAGCGACGTAACCGCGTTCGGGACCATCGCTCGAAACGGGATCGGCTGCTTCGGCCGGGGCGGAACGCTCATTGCGCCGAGCCGGCCACCGTCTGATCGACGCCGAGTTCGGCGATCACTGTCTCACCGGCAATCGCGCGTTGGCCAAGCAGGATTCGAGGACCAGTCCCGGCCGGCAAATAGACATCGACCCGGCTGCCGAAGCGGATCATTCCGATCCTTTCTCCGACACCTATCGCGTCCCCTTCGCGGACGAAGGCGAGGATCCGGCGGGCGACCAGGCCTGCTATCTGGGTCACACCGATGCGAACGGCGTCCTCCGTCTCGATCAGGAAGTGTTGCCGCTCATTGTCTTCGCTCGCCTTGTCGAGATCGGCATTGACGAACTTGCCTGGGACATAGGCCATCTTGAGGACGCGTCCGGTCACCGGCGAGCGATTGATGTGGACGTCGAACACACTCATGAAGATCGAGACTCGAGTCATCTCGAAATCTGTCAGGCCGCCGGATCCAGCCAGTTCTGGGGGCGGCGGCACCTTGGCAATCATCGTTACCAGCCCATCGGCCGGAGCAATCACCAGCTTGGGGTTCAGCGGCGTCGTGCGGATCGGGTCGCGGAAGAAAGCTGCGGTCCAGATCGTGAAGCCGACTCCGAGCCAACCGACGAAATGGCTAACGATGAAATAGAGAAGCAGCGTCGCTGCGCCTGCTATCAGGACGAACTTGCGTCCCTCGGGGTGAACCGATGGCCAGCGCCACTTCACCGTCGTGGTGGGCAGCGGGCTGTCCGATTTGTCGAGCGATGGCATCCGACGGTCCCTTAATGGCGCTCGGACCTATTCACAATCGGCGGCGGTTGCATCTCGCCCAAGCGTTCGCCTATGCGCCCGCTCACGTTCAGCCCAAGAAGCAGGAAATCCATGGCCAAGATCAAGGTGAAGAACCCGGTCGTCGAGCTCGACGGCGACGAGATGACCCGAATCATCTGGCAGTGGATTCGAGAACGGTTGATCCAACCCTATCTCGACGTGGATTTGATCTACTACGATCTCTCTGTCCAGAACCGCGACGCGACGGACGACAAGGTGACGGTCGAAGCTGCTGAGGCGATCAAGAAGCACGGTGTGGGCGTCAAATGCGCCACGATCACGCCGGACGAGGCGCGGGTCGAGGAATTCGATCTCAAGAAGATGTGGAAGTCGCCCAACGGTACGATCCGCAACATCCTGGGCGGCTGCATTTTCCGTGAGCCGATCGTCATCTCGAACGTGCCGCGGCTGATCCCTGGCTGGACGCAGCCGATCGTGGTCGGTCGTCACGCGTTCGGCGACCAGTATCGCGCCACCGACTTCGTAGTCCCCGGAGCCGGCAAGCTAACCATGAAGTGGCAGGGCGAGAATGGGGACACGCTCGAGTTCGACGTGTTCGATTTTCCGGGCTCCGGCGTCGCGATGGGCATGTACAATCTCGATCAGTCGATCCGTGACTTTGCCCACGCTTGCTTCAACTACAGCCTCAACCGCAAATGGCCGCTCTATCTCTCCACGAAGAACACGATCCTCAAGGCCTATGACGGCCGCTTCAAGGATATCTTCCAGGAGATTTACGACAAGGAATACAAGGCGAAGTTCGAAGCTGCTGGCATCGAATATCAGCACCGCCTGATCGACGACATGGTCGCGTCGGCGCTGAAGTGGAGCGGCAAGTTCGTCTGGGCCTGCAAGAATTATGACGGCGACGTTCAGTCGGATCAGGTCGCGCAGGGCTTCGGCTCGCTCGGCCTGATGACCTCCGTCCTGATGACTCCGGACGGCAAAACCATCGAGGCGGAAGCTGCCCACGGGACGGTCACTCGCCACTACCGCATGCATCAGCAGGGCAAGGCGACGTCGACCAATCCGATCGCGTCGGTCTTCGCCTGGACCGGCGGCCTGAAATACCGCGGCCAGTTCGACGATACGCCCGAGGTGGTTCGCTTCGCCGAGACTCTGGAGCGGGTCTGTGTCGAGACGGTCGAGAGTGGGCAGATGACCAAGGATCTCGCGATCCTCGTCGGCCCCGATCAGCCGTGGAT
>JBQCCG010000194.1:0-7961 GCA_051962455.1 Sphingomicrobium sp.
GAGCCGTGACATGGGCGCCGGTCAGCAGGTCCAGGTGCAGGCTTTCTACGACCGGTTCCGTCGAGGATCGGCGGCAAATAGCGGCTCGTTCTTCGCCGACACCTACGATCTGGACGCGCAGCATAGTTTCACGGTCGATACTCGAAACACGGTGGTGTGGGGCGGAGGCGCCCGGGTCGTCCATTACCGGATCAACGGCACTCCAGACTTCTATTTCGTGCCGGGCAAGCGGAACCTGTTCCTGGCCAACATCTTCGCCCAGGACACCTTCGCGCTCTCGCATGCGATCAACGTCACCGCCGGCGTCAAGGCGGAGCACGACCCCTATGTCGGGACGAGCGTGCTTCCCGACCTCCGGGTGGCGTTCAAGGCGAACAAGTCGACCTTGCTGTGGGGCGCGATCTCGCGCGCCGTCCGGTCTCCCACGCCGTTCGACGAAGATGTCCACGAGAGCGCGGCCGGGGGAGCGATAACCCTGAGCGGTGATCCGGCCTTCCGCACCGAGAAGCTGACGGCCTACGAGTTGGGCCTTCGCGCCCAGCCGCTCTCCGGCCTCTCATTCTCGCTGACCGGCTTCTATCATCATTACGACGACCTCAGGACGGTTGAGGTCGGCCCCGGACCGGGCTTTAACCTCTACTGGAGCAACAATCTCGCAGGCCACAGTTACGGCGTCGAAGCCTGGGCGAGCGCCAGTCCGCTGCCGTGGTGGACTCTGTCTGCCGGCGCGACATTTCTGACCGAGCGGCTGCACTTCAAGCCTGGGGCGACGCTTCCCCAGCTCGGAACCTGGCAGAACGGCGTCGATCCCGGCCACCAGTTCACGCTGCGATCGAGCATGGACCTGGGCCGTTCGGTGATGTTCGACGTCGACCTCCGCGCGGTCGGTCGCCTTCATCATGCCGACGTCCCGGCTTATGCCGAGCTCGGCGGCCGCCTTGCATGGAATGCGACCGATCATTTGACGCTCTCGCTCTCCGGCCAGAACCTGCTTCACGCCCATCATGTCGAATATCCGGGCGGGGATGCGATCCCGAGGACCGTTCTCGCAGGCATTCAGTGGCGGCCGTGATTTTCGGCAAATACCGCACGCTCGCTCGGGCTGTGGCGGCACTAACTTTACTGATGGTGTCGACCACCCTGCCAGCGCAGCCGACGGACACGGCGGTCAAGGCGGCGTTCCTGCCGCGCTTCGCCCGCTATGTGACCTGGCCCATCACGGCAACGCCCAAGGGCGCCGATCCGTTCGTGCTCTGCGTGATCGGCAGCGATCCCTTCGGAGCGATGCTCGAGGACGCGGCGCGGTCGCAGCTGGTGAACGGCCGGCGAATTTCGGTGCGGCGGATGGATTCGGCAGCTGGAGCCGACAATTGTCAGATCGCCTACGTCGGCGGCAGCCGCGCCGCGGCCATTCTCGCGGCGATCGGGCGGGACCCGGTGCTGACCGTGACCGACGCCGATAGCGGCGGAGCCCGCGGCGTGATCCATTTCATCATCACCGGCGGGCGGGTTCGCTTCTTCATCGATCAATCGGCCGCGGCGCAGCGGGGGCTGTCGATCAGCTCGCGCCTGCTCGCCCTGGCCCTCGGGGTGAAACAATGAGCCCGCGCGAACGCGCCGCGAGCGGCTGGCGCACCACCCCGATCGCAATCTTTGGCATGGCCTTGCTGATTCTGCTCGGCGGCGTGTTCATCGTCGCGCAGTTCAACGCCACTTACAGCCAATCGCGCGTCGAGCAGACGCAGGGCTTCGCCGACATTCTCGCAGCATCGAGCGCCGCCGCGGTCGACTTCAACGATCCGGCCGCCGCCCAGCAGACGGTCGACGCATTCCGGGTCAACAGCCAGATCCGGATGATCGGCGTCTATCGTAACGACGGCAAGGCGATCGCCGGCTACGACCGTTCGGGGGCGCCCGTCGCCCAGACGATCGAGGCGCTCCCGCCGATCAGCGACCAGGAGATCCGCGTCGTCTCTCCGATCAGCCAGTCGGGCCAGCATATCGGCACCGTCTATCTGTCGGTCGACAAGGATCTGCGCTCTCGCACGGTCGCCCGCTACCTGACCCTCTTCGGCATGTTCCTCCTCGCCGCCTTGGTGGTGGTCGCTCTCGGCCTCGCCCAGAACCAGTTGCGGCGGGTCAACCGGGAGCTCGCCGGCCGCGCCGAGGCGCTGACCCAGGCCAACGTCCTGCTCGAAGAGCAGATCGAGGAGCGTGCCAAGGCCGAGGAGCAGCTTCGCCAGAGCCAAAAGATGCAGGCGCTCGGGCAGCTGACCGGCGGCATCGCCCACGACTTCAACAATCAGCTGACCGTCATCCAGGGCTCGGCCGATATGCTGACCCGCCCCGAGATTGCCGACGAGAAGCGAATCCGCTTCGCCCAGGCGATCGTTCAGGCGGCGACCAACGCTGCATCGCTGACCTCGCAGCTTCTTGCCTTCGCCCGCCGTCAGCCGCTCAAGCCCGAGCGGCTCGATCTCAACACGCTCATCCGCGACATGCGCGACCTGCTCGACCGGACGATGGGCGAGCGAATCCGGATCGTCACCGACCTGGTCCAGTCTCCCTGTCGCGTCGAGGTCGACCGCGCCCAGCTCCAGTCGGCGATCCTCAATATCGCCTCCAATGCGCGCGACGCGATGCACGCCCGCGAGCCGGGCGGCGGCGGAACGCTCACCATCCGCACCCGCGATCTCGGCGATGTCGAGGGCCGGCACCTCGTCGCGCTGGAGATGGAGGACAGCGGCGCCGGCATGTCGCCCGAGGTCATGGACCGCATCTTCGAGCCCTTCTTCACCACCAAGCGGACGGGGCAGGGGACCGGCCTCGGCCTCTCCCAGGTGTACGGCTTCGCGACCCAGTCGGGCGGCGAGGTGTGGGCGTCGAGCGAGCCCGGCAAGGGCAGCACCATCACGCTCGTCCTCCCCTGCGTCGACGCCGCCGCGACCGTCCCCGCCGCCGCGGCCCAGCCGGAGTCCGCCGAACAGCCGCCCGCCGCGATCCTCGTCGTCGAGGACAATGAGGACGTCGCCGCCTTCGCCGAGACCCTGCTGAGCGAGCTCGGCCACCAGGTCACCCGCGCCGCCAGCGGCGAGGAAGCGCTGGAGATTGCCCGCAAGAAGCGCTTCGACATCGTGCTCAGCGACGTCGTCATGCCCGGAATGGGCGGGCTGAGGCTCGCCGAAACGCTCGCCCGCGAGCAGCCCGAGCTCCCGGTCGTGCTGGCCACCGGTTACAGCCAGGACATCGTCGAGGGCGGCAGCGGCGGCCGGCCGGTGATCCTGAAGCCGTACCGGCTGGCGACTCTGTCGGAGGCGCTGGCGGATGCGATGCGGGGCACTTCTTAACCCTCTCCCCAGCTGGGGAGAGGGCACGGTGAGGGGGGCACGACTCCTGAGACTACTTACCACCGCCGAGCCCCCTCTCTCCAACTCTCTCCCGCCGGGGAGAGAGGCCAGGCGGCGGCCATGACCGCGCGGGCATCCTCTCCTGGCGCCTGCTTATCGTCACTAAGGTCACGGTGAGCGGCGCTTTTGCAGTGACTTTAGACGATGCCTCCGCGCAGGTGTTCGGACGGAGCTGGGCGATCGATCGGGCATCGACGAGCTTATGCTGCGAGGCCGGGGTTGTAGGACAGGAAATTCTACTGGTTGCGACCTTCAATGCTGTTCGCCAAGGTGCCAGGCGCCGAGAGAGGGGATCAAGTGAACATCGGTGAGTATCTGGAACAAGTGCGGGCCCAATACGCGAGCGGGCAAGCGACAGAGCACAGCTACCGCCCCGCGCTGCACGCCCTGTTCGAGAGCATCGATCCGGCGCTCACGGTCATCAACGAGCCCAAGAAGTCCGAAGGGGGGATGCCCGACTTCCTGTTCCAGCGCGGGGACATTCCGTTCGGCTGGGCCGAGGCGAAGGACATCGACAAGGACGTCATCAGGCTGAAGGGCTATTCGAAGGAACAGCGCAAGCGTTACGAAGCCGCCTATCCGAACCTGATCTACACCAACGGCGTCGACTTCGAGTTCATCCGCGACGGCGAGCCGGTGCACTTCGTATGCATCGCCGACTTCCTGATGGGCTTGCAGCCGAACCCGGACCGGTTCGGCGAATTGGAGCGGCAGCTAAGGCTGTTCGCCGAGCAGAAGCCGATCAGCGTCCGGTCCGCGGCGAAACTGGCGGATATGATGGCGGCCAAGGCGGCAATCATCAAAGACGAGCTGGAGATCGCGCTCGCGGACGACCGCGAATTCCGCTCGGCGCTCGGGGGCCAATACAAAAGCTTCAAGGCGAACCTGCTGCCGCACCTGACCACGGATGAATTCGCCGATCTTTACGCCGAGACGATCACCTACGGCATGTTCGCTGCGCGGTTCCACGACACCGACCTCAGCACGTTCAGCCGCCAGGAAGCGATGGACGATTTGCCCGCGAGCAACCCGTTCCTGAAAGGGCTGTTCCGCTACATCGCCGGCGATCTGCCCAAGCGCCTCGAATATGTGGTCGACGACCTGGTGCAGGTGATGCGGGCGAGCGATCCGCACTCGCTGTTCAAGGATTTCGGAAAGTTCGATGCGCGAAACGATCCCTTCGTCCATTTCTATGAAGACTTCCTCGCCGCTTACAATCCGAAGAAGCGCAAGGCTCGCGGCGTCTGGTACACGCCCGAGCCGGTGGTCGATTTCATCGTCCGCGCGGTGGACGACGTGCTCAAGACCGAGTTCGGACTGGCTGACGGCCTCGCTGACACGAGCAAGGTCACTGTCGACTGGGACACCGGCCAGAACGATCCGAAAACCGGCAAGGCGCGCACGATCAAGAAAGAGCTGCACAAGGTACAAATTCTCGATCCGGCAACCGGCACCGGCACCTTTCTCGCGAAGGCGGTTCAGCTCATCGCCGATCGCGTGAAGCCGCGCGCCCCAGGCAAATGGTCCGGTTACGTCGAGGAGGATTTGCTCCCGCGCCTGCACGGTTTCGAGCTGCTGATGGCGAGCTACGCCATGTGCCACATGAAGCTCGACATGATGCTCGATCAGACCGGCTACAAGCCGAGCGCCAATCCCCCGCGCCTATCCGTTTGGCTGACCAATGCGCTTGAGCCCGCCGACCGCGAGGTGCGCGACCTGTTTTTCCAGCCGCTCGCCGAGGAAGCGCGCGGCGCCAGCGAGGTTACCCTTTCGTGCCTACCGACGAGAGTCTGCTTGAAGGATATGAAGCTGGTGTAGCGCTCGACCAGTTATTCCTCACGCTCGGAAACGGGATTGTTACAAAGCGTGACGGGTTATCCGAAGTTCGAAGCTGTGTCTTCCCTCCCTGGAAGGGAGGGAATGAGGGTGGGTGCGGAGCGCAGCTCCGCGTCGGGCATGGAGCCCGCCGCCTCACTACCCACCCCTAGCCCCTCCCTTGGCAGGGAGGGGAGTCTGGGCCGCGTGCTGATCAACAAGGACCAGTATTTCGCCGACGTGCCGAGACTCGCATGGGACTTCTACATCGGCGGCTACCAGCCCGCGCAAAAGTGGCTGAAGGACCGGAGGGGGCGGGCGCTCAGCTATGACGACGTCACGCATTATCAGCGGATCATCAAAATCCTCACGGAAACGGATCGGATTATGAAGGAAATCGAGCTGCCGCTCGATTGAATGCCATGGAAACCGCCGAGAAGATCGTTGAGTCCTACGCCCGGGACGTGAAGCGGGAGGATGATTCCGCGGCTAAGCAAGGTAGCTTCTTGTGATTGCAATGCTTGCTCCCAAATTGGGAACATGTTAAGCATTTCATGCGTATCATTTCCGTCAAATCCTTGAAGGATCATTGGGAGCGACCCGGTCGTGAAGACAGCGAACAGGCGCTGAAGGCGTGGTACGCGATGGCGAAGGAGGCCTCTTGGGAACACTTCGCTCAGCTGAAGCAGCAGTTCGGGAGCGCCAGCGCTGTTGGCGACAGAGTGGTGTTCAACATCGGAGGCAATAAGTACCGACTGGTGACGTACATAAATTACGAGTTTCACACGATCTATGTCCGTTTCGTCGGCACGCATCGGGAATATGACGAGGTAGATGTCGCGAATGTATGAGGACACGGTGATGGTGCGGCCCGTTCGGACGGAACGGGACTACGAGCATGCACTAGAGGAAATTGGTCGGCTCATGACCGCTCGTCCGGGCACGCCAGCGGGTGACCACCTCGACGTGCTTTCTACTCTGGTAGAGGCGTATGAAGCGGAGCATTATCCAATCGAAGCTCCCGACCCGATTGCGCTCATCGAATTCGCGATGGAGCAACGAGGAGCCAGTCGAGCGGACCTAGAGCCAATCATTGGTCTTCGCGGTCGAGTATCTGAAGTGCTTTCGAAAAGGCGGCCGCTGACACTCGCAATGATCCGGAAGCTAAACGAAAAATGGGGCTTGCCGACGGATGTGCTCGTTCAATCCTATGCGTTGCGCCGGACAGGATCGCGAAAGGTCGTTGCACGCAAGAGCTCCCGGCGACACCCCGCGTAAACTACCGCAGCTTCACGATCCTCAGCCGATCCGCCTTGGCTCGGTCCTTGACCGATTCCTCGCTGCGGGTGAGCGCCTTGGCAATGGCTTTCAGGCTCATGCCCTTGCCGGCGAGCTGGTGAAGCTTCTGGATCTCGTCCTGCCGCCAGGGCTGGCGGTGCCGCTCGAATTTTTCGCCATGGGCCATGCCCCTCTCCCTATCCCTCTCCCCCCTAAAGGGGCGAGGGTAATAGAAAAGGGCTGCCGAAGCAGCCCTTGATGGATCCCCGCCTCCGCAGGGATGGCGAAATGGCCCCTCCACCATTCACTCTACGGTGAATGGTCCCCCTCCCCACCGCTTCGCGGCAGGGAGGAGCGCGGCTATTTTACGCGCTCTACCTGCTCGAATTCCAATTCCACAGGCGTGGCGCGGCCGAAGATCGAGACCGAAACCTTGACGCGGCCGCGGTCGAAATCGAGCTCCTCGACGACGCCGTTGAAGCTTGCGAACGGCCCGTCCAGGACCTTCACCGCATCTCCGATCTCATAATCGACATGGACCTTGGCCTTCGGCGCGTGGGCCTGCTCTTCCTTGGTGTTGAGCATGCGCGCGGCCTGAGCATCGGGGATCGGCTGGGGCTTGACGCCGGGGCCGAGGAAGCCGGTCACCTTGGGCGTGTTCTTGACGAGGTGATAGACCTGGTCGTTCATCTCCAGCTTGGCGAGCACGTAGCCGGGCATGAACTTGCGCTCGGATTCGACGCGCTTGCCGCGCTTGATCTCGGTCACGGTCTCGGTCGGCACCTCGATCTGCTCGACGAAGCGCTCGAGGCCCATGCGGGTGGCTTCCGAATTGATCGCGTCGCGGACCTTGTTCTCGAAGCCGGAATAAGCGTGGATGATGTACCAGCGGGACATGTGTTTCTTAACCTAACCCAGGAAGCTCAGGAGATATTTGACGGCGCTCGAGAAGAAGGCGTCGACGCCGAAGAAGAACACCGCGAGGATCAGGGTCATGATGATCACCATGATCGTGGTCGCGATCGTTTCCTTGCGGGTCGGCCAGTGGACCCGGCTGGTCTCGACGCGGACCTGACGGATGAATTCGCCGGGGGAGGTTTTGGCCACTGGTTCCTGCTCGTTCTCGAGTTGCGGATAGAAAAGCGCCCCGCGGACCTTTCGGGCCGGCGGGGCTGGCGGTCACTTAGCGGCGGTCGGGCGAGTCTTCAAGGTTCGGAAATGGCAGGAGTGGAGGGACTCGAACCCCCGGCCCTCGGTTTTGGAGACCGATGCTCTACCAACTGAGCTACACTCCTTCGCCGCCGGGCGAGGTAGCGAGGCGGTTTGAGCCGCGCAAGGCTCAGTGAACGATCGGAAGGCCGATCCACGTCCCGTCGCTGCCGGTGAACACCTTCTGGGTAGCCGCGCGATAGTCGGACGGGCGGGCGAAGAAGATGCTAGGGACGAAGGTCTGCGGGTTGC
>JBQCCG010000195.1:0-15858 GCA_051962455.1 Sphingomicrobium sp.
TGATGCGTGAGCTGAATCTTGCGACCGTGTGCGAGGAAGCGGCCTGCCCGAACATCGGCGAGTGCTGGACCAAGAAGCATGCCACGGTGATGATCCTGGGCGATACGTGCACCCGGGCCTGCGCCTTCTGCAACGTGAAGACCGGGATGCCGCGCGCGGTCGATCCGCTCGAGCCGGAGCATGTGGCCACGGCCGCGGCAGAGCTCGGCCTCGAGCACATCGTCATCACCTCGGTAGACCGCGACGACCTTCCCGACGGTGGCGCTCGGCAGTTCGTCAAGGTAATCCAAGCGCTTCGCAGGCGGACGCCCAACACGACGATCGAGATCCTGACGCCCGACTTCCGCAACAAGAGCGAGGCGGCGGTTGACGCAATCGTCGAGGCCGGCCCCGACGTCTACAATCACAATCTCGAAACCGTGCCGCGGCTCTATCCGACCATCCGCCCGGGCGCGCGCTACTATGCGTCGCTACGGCTGCTGGAGAGCGTGAAGCGGAGTGCTCCGCACATCTTCACCAAGTCGGGCCTGATGGTCGGGCTGGGAGAAGAGCGGCTCGAGGTTCACCAGGTAATGGACGACATGCGCTCGGCGGGCGTCGATTTCCTCACCATGGGCCAGTATCTCCAGCCGACGCCGCGCCACGCCAAGGTCGAGGAATTCGTCACTCCCAAGGCATTCGATGCTTATGCGGCGATCGCCCGGGCGAAGGGCTTCCTGCTGGTCGCCGCCTCGCCGCTAACCCGCTCTAGCTATCACGCCGGCGACGATTTCAAGAAGATGCAGGCGGCACGACTGGCGCAGCTGGAGCAATCCTCTCCCAGCTTGGCTGGGGGAGGTGGCACGGCGAAGCCGTGACGAAGGGGCCCCTTCACCGCCTTCGGCGGTCCCCCTCCCCGAGCAAGCTCGGGGAGGAATAGATGCCTCGGCACAGCGAGACCAGATATCTACCCTACTCGCCGGAACAGCTGTTCGAGCTCGTCGCCGACGTTCAGCACTATGACGAGTTCCTGCCTTGGGTGGTCGCGGTTCGGGTCCGCTCGTCGAGTGAGACCGAGACGGTCGCCGACCTCGTGGTCGGATTCAATGCCTTCAAGGAGCGCTTCACCAGCCGCGTTCACAAGGAACGGCCGAGTCGAATCTGCGTCGACTATGTCGAGGGCCCACTCAAATATCTGCACAACGAATGGAAGTTCGATCCGGCGGCGGACGGAGGAACCAACCTGTTCTTCTCGGTCGATTTCGCGTTCAAGTCGCGGCTATTCGAGACGCTCGCGGGAGCGATGTTCGATCGCGCCCTGCGACGCATGACAGACGCCTTCGAGCAGCGCGCGGCGGCGCTTTACGGCATCAAGAGGTCGAGCGCGCAGAGCGCCGCCTGAAGGCGAACGCCGGACCGGGTCTTTTCGTCGAAGAACTTCTGGTCGGCCACGATCTTGGCCGGGTCGGCGTCGCGCTCGGCAGTCGCGAAAACGACCGTGCCGACCGGCTTCGATGCGGAGCCTCCACCAGGACCCGCCACTCCGGTAATCGCGACAGCTATATCCGCTTCAGAAGCGGCGAGGGCTCCGCGCGCCATCGCCCAGGCCGTAGCGACGCTGACCGCTCCGAATGTTTCGACGACTTCCTCCGAAACCTTGAGCTCGCTGACCTTGGCCGCGTTCGAATAGGTCACATAACCCGCTTCGAACATTTCCGACGAGCCTGGAATTTCGGTCAGGGCCGCGCAGACGAGACCGCCGGTGCAGCTCTCCGCAATCGCTACCTTGCGGCCGGCGGCGCGGTTGGCCTCGACCACTTCGCGTGCCTTGTTCACCAGCTGCTCGGGCAAAAGTCGGTCGTTCAACGTGAAAATCCCATTCGGATGCTCGCCACCGCCTGGGCCGCAATCCCTTCGCTGCGTCCGGTGAAACCGAGCCCTTCCGTGGTCGTCGCCTTGATGCTGACCTGGTCAACGCCCAAGCTGGCAATCTCGGCGATACGTTGGCGTATTGCCGACCGGTGCGGACCGATTTTGGGTGCCTCCGCCACAATCGTACAATCCACATGGTCGATAATCGCTCCCGCGCGGCGCAACAGCTCCACGGCGTGCGTAAGAAAGAGGGACGAGTCCGCGCCTTTCCACCGCGGATCCGATGGAGGAAAATGCTCGCCGATGTCTCCGAGGCCCGCTGCGCCGAGCAGGGCATCGGTGATTGCGTGCAGGATTACGTCGGCGTCGCTGTGGCCGGCGAGCCCGCGGCTATGCGGAATCGCAATGCCGCCGAGCATGATCGGCCCCTCTCCAGCAAAGGCGTGAACGTCGAAGCCCATGCCGGTGCGGGGAGTGAGGCGCGACGCAAGCCACTGCTCGGCTCGCTCGAAATCGGCCGGGGTCGTCAACTTCTCGAGTGCGCAATCGCCTTCGACAGCAGCGACCTTCATTCCCGCGGCTCGAACGACCGTGGTCTCGTCAGTGGGGGAGGGGCCATTCCATTGGTCGTAGGCTACCCTCAGCGCATCAAGGCGAAATGCCTGCGGCGTCTGAACCCGGACCATGCCCGCGCGATCGACCGGCTCGCCGAGCGTTTCATCGACGCGCGCCAGCGTGTCGCCGACGGCGAGCACGGGCGCGGCGCCTTCATAGAATTCGAGGTTCGCGAGCAGCCGGTCGATGACCGCCCGCGGGCAGAATGGCCGCGCAGCGTCGTGGACCAGCACCGCATCGCCTTCGACTGCGGCGAGACCGGCACGAACGGAGTCGGCGCGCTCCGTACCGCCCTCGATCAAATTGCCCACGTCCACGCCCGTGAGTGCGGCCGCGGCGCTCTCTTGCCGACCGCGGCCGATCACCACCCGGACAGTCTGCACGGCAGGGTGACCGAGCAGCGACTCCACCGCCCAGCGCAGCACGGGCTTTCCGCCGAGCAGACGGAATTGCTTGGGCACGTCCCCGCCCATGCGGGAGCCACTCCCGGCGGCGACGATGAGCGCGGTGGTGGTCACAAAAGCCGATTGCCCTGAACCTGTCGAAGGGCTGCCATTTAGCCCTTGCAACTGCAAAAGGAAGGACGGTCCCTCGACACGCTCGCGACGGACGGTTGTGAGGAAGGGCCTCTTCCCCTATCTCCCGCACTCCCATGAACGTCGTGAAGCCTATCCAGATCGGCCCGGTCGAGGTCGCGTCGCCAGTCATTCTGGCGCCGATGACGGCTGTCACCGATTTGCCGTTCCGGCGCGCTGTGAAGCGCTACGGGGCCGGGCTGACGGTCACCGAGATGATCGCCAGCCAGGCAATGATCCGTGAGACGCGCCAGTCGCTTCAGAAATCGATGTGGGATCCAGCCGAGGAGCCGGTCTCGATGCAGCTCGCCGGCTGTGAGCCGCATGTCATGGCCGAGGCCGCGAAGCTCAATGAGCAGCGCGGCGCTGCGATCATCGACATCAACATGGGCTGTCCGGTGAAGAAGGTCGTCAACGGCTGGGCGGGTTCGGCGCTGATGCGCGATCTGAAGGGCGCCGCCGCAATCATCGACGCAACCGTGAAGGCGGTCAAAGTCCCCGTCACGCTCAAGACACGGATGGGCTGGGACCATAACAGCCTCAACGCGCCGGAATTGGCGCGAATCGCCGAGGATTTGGGCGTCCAGATGATCACCATCCACGGCCGGACGCGCTGCCAGATGTACAAGGGCGAGGCCGACTGGGCGTTCGTCCGGAAGGTGAAGGAAGCCGTTTCCATCCCAGTGATCGTCAACGGGGACATCAATTCGATCGGGGACGTGCATCAGGCACTGACGCAATCGGGCGCCGACGGCGTGATGATCGGCCGCGGCGCTTACGGGCGACCCGGGTTTGTCGCGCAGGTGATGGCCGAGCTCGGCGGGGGAGGGCACCGACCTGACCCGAGCCTCGACGAGCAGCTTTCGACCGTGCTGCAGCAGTATGAGGAGATGCTCGAGCTCTACGGCACCCAAACGGGCGTGAACCTCGCGCGCAAGCATATCGGCTGGTACACCAAGGGGCTCCCCGGCTCGGCCGAGCTCCGCAACACCGTCAATCAGCAGGACGATCCCGCGGTCGTCATCCGCATGTTGCAGGAATTCTATTCTCCGTGGCTCGCGCGCTCCGCCGCCTGAGCAAAATCTTCGACAAACGAGTGTGTTTTTCGTGCAACGCCGTGCTAGTGCCGTAACCGAATGGATGCGCGTACGGCCGATTCTCCGGTAATTTCGCAGCGGGAAAGCTGGCTCCAGCGGGAGCGGGCCAGCGGACGGTTTTACGACCGGCTGATGGTCCTGCTTGGGCTGGTGCTCATCGGGATGCTCGCGTTTAGCGGCTGGCTGCTCAGTCGCGGCGCTGAGCCGGGTACGACGACGAGGGCGCCGGTGGTTGCCCTGTTGCTTATCCTCATCCTACTTCCGGCGATCGCTTTGATGGCGCTCTATGCCCGGCGAATCGCAGTTGGGAGGGCGGAACGGGGAGGGCTTGGAAGCGGGCGGCTGCACGTCCGCCTTGTCGCCTTATTTACCGTGATCGCCGCCGTCCCAACCGTGCTCGTGGCGATATTCGCGTCGCTTCTCTTCCAGAGCAGCCTCGATTTCTGGTTCTCCAATCGGGTGCGATCCATGCTCGAGAACACGGTACAGATTGCCCAAGGGATCCAGCGATATGAGTTTCGTAGAGTCGGTGATCAGGCGACGACCATGGCCAGCGACACAAATGACGCGCTGACCAAAGTTCCAGTTGACGATCCGCTCTTCAAGACCTTCCTAGCAAATCAGCTTTATCACCGCGTACTCAACGAGGCGGTCATCCTAAAGCTAAGTCCTTCCGGTGAGATGCAGACCGAGGCCGTCCTGACGGGCCAATATGGTCTCGCGATGGAGGAAAGCCGGGTCAAAGCTGCAATAGCAAAGCTGAATCATCTTCCCGCTAACAGCTACGTCGACGCGGGCTCACCGAATCGAATTTCGGTTGTGACTCGATTGATTCCTGGCACGAACACGTACCTCTACGTCGGAAGCTTGCTCGACCCCGAAATCGCTCAGCAGATGAGGCGCTCTAACGATGTCCTTCGCGACTATCATGCGCTTTTCGCCAGGTCTCGACTGAACCAGCTAAAGTTCAATGCGGCCCTGCTGCTCGGCTCTCTGATCATCGTTGCGCTTTCGATCCTCACGGCGCTGAAGCTCGCGGACCGGCTCGTCCGGCCAGTCGGAGAGCTCGTCGGCGCTGCCGGCCAAATCGAAGAGGGCGACTTTTCGGCACGCGTTCCGGTCACGCAAAGCGAGGACGAGGTCCAGACGCTGGCGATGGCTTTCAATCGAATGGCCGGCCGTCTCGAGGAGCAGACCGGCGCACTCAAGACTGCAAACGCCCAGCTGGAGACGCGCGGCGCGTTCATGGAGGCGGTGCTGGGAAGCGTCACCGCCGGCGTGATCGCGGTCGACAATGCTCTTCGAATCCTGTTGCTCAATCGTTCGGCTGAAACGCTGCTCGAGAAGGGCGAAGGGGAGATCGAGGGCAAGGACCTCGCGTCCATCTCTCCGGAGCTCGACGAGTTCATGCGAGGGCAGCAGTCCGAAGCCAACGTGCTGATCGCTTCGGAGGGCGTCCAGCGGACGCTTGCGGTCAAGCGGGTCCGCTACCAGGATGGCGCCGTCCTCACGTTCGACGACATCACGGATCAGCTGTCAGATCAGCGCCGAGCCGCCTGGTCGGATATCGCCCGGCGGATCGCGCACGAAATCAAGAACCCGCTAACTCCGATCCAGCTCGCCGCCGAGCGGCTCCAGCGCCGCTTCGCCGAGGAAATCTCGTCCGACAAGGACACCTTTGAACGGCTGACCGCAACCATCGTCCGCCAGGTTGGCGACCTGAGGCGAATGGTCGACGAATTCTCCAACTTCGCGCGTATGCCCAAACCGATCTTCCGCGAGGAAGACGTGCATGAGATCGCTCGCCAGGCCCTGTTCCTGCACGAAGTCGCGCATCCTGCGATCACTTTCTCGATCGAGCCGCCGCAGGGCGATTTCCGCATGGTCAGCGATCGCCGGCAGCTCGCTCAGGCTCTGACGAACATTGTAAAGAATGGCGTAGAAGCCATTGAAGCAAGGCGGAATCGCGGCGAACACAGTCTGGCTGGCGATCGCCTTGACCTGAAGCTGCACCGCGAAAACCACAATCTCGTGATCGACGTCCTGGATACCGGCATCGGACTTCCGGAGGACCGCGAACGGCTGACTGAACCCTATGTCACGACGCGGGTGAGGGGGACCGGCCTCGGCCTCGCGATCGTCAAGAAGATCGTTGAGGAGCATCTGGGCGAAATCGCGTTCCTCGACAGGGCAGGGGGCGGAACCCACGTCCGCATTTCGTTCGATACGGCGAAGCTGACGGCGCTTACGACCGCGGCCGCGGCGAAGCCGGCGGAAGACAATCACGACAATGATGAGGATGCCTGATGGCGCTTGAAGTGCTGGTGGTCGACGACGAAGCCGACATTCGCGACCTCGTCAGTGGCGTGTTGGAAGATGAGGGCTACGCGGTTCGCTCGGCGGCCGACAGCAGTCAGACGCTGGACGCGATCGAGGAGCGGCGGCCTTCGATGGTGCTGCTCGACGTCTGGCTTCAGGGATCCCGGCTCGACGGTCTTCAGTTGCTCCAGGAGATCAAGCGCCGGGATTCGACCATTCCCGTCCTGATGATCTCCGGTCACGGCAACCTCGACACCGCGGTGGCGGCGGTGAGGGAAGGGGCGATCGACTTCATCGAGAAGCCGTTCGAGGCCGAGCGGCTGATCTATCTTGTCGATCGCGCGACCGAGACCGAACGGCTGCGGCGCGAGAATCAGACGCTTCGGTTGCAGGTTGGCCAGGAGGACCAGCTTCACGGCAGCTCGGTTGCGATCAACACCGTGCGTGCGACGCTCAAGCGCGTCGCGCCGACCGGGAGCCGGGTGCTGATTTCGGGCCCTCCCGGGGTAGGCAAGGAAATTGCCGCTCGGATGATCCACCAGTGGAGCCCGCGCGCTCGCGCGCCCTTCATCGTCCTGTCGGCGGCGATGATGAGCCCGGAGCGGGTCGAGGAGGAATTGTTCGGCAGCGAATCGGAAGGCGTGATGCGCCCCGGAATGCTCGAGCATGCCCACGGCGGGACCTTGTTCCTGGATGAAATCGCGGACATGCCGCTGACGACGCAGGGCAAGATTCTGCGGGTGTTGACCGACCAGAGCTACACGCGGGTTGGGGGGCAGCGCCCGATCAAGGTCGACGTGCGGGTGCTCTCTGCGACTTCCCGCAACTTGCAGGACGAGATCGCCGCCGGGCGATTCCGGGAGGACCTGTTCTACCGCTTGAATGTCGTGCCGGTGAAGCTTCCGTCACTGAGGGAGCGGCGCGAGGACATTCCCGAGCTCGTCAGTCATTTCCTCGCGCGATATGCGACCGAGCGGCGAATCGCTGCGCCGACCATCTCGGAAGAAGCCATGGCTGCGCTCCAGGCGCACGACTGGCCAGGCAATATTCGCCAGCTCCGCAACATCATCGAGCGGACGCTGATCCTTGCGCCGGGCGATCGGGTGTCCCGGATCGACGTGGACCTGCTGCCATCTGAGATTCTGGAGAATCAAAGCGCGATGAGCGGAGCAAACACCGCAATGGCGATCATGGGGAGCCCGCTCCGTGAAGCGCGAGAATCCTTCGAACGCGAATATCTCAAGATTCAGATCCGTCGTTTTTCCGGCAACATCTCGCGCACAGCGTCGTTCATCGGCATGGAGCGCTCCGCCTTGCACCGGAAGCTCAAGGCCCTCGGAATCGGCGACAAAAGGGAGGGCGAAGAGGTGATGGGGAAGGGGGACGAGTAGGGAGGCGCCATGGCTGCGCGTTCGCTGAGCCTGCAGGACCATTTCCTCAACAGCCTTCGCCGGGCCAAGCTTCCCGTCACGATTTTCCTGGTGAAGGGAGTTAAGCTGCAGGGCGTCGTCACCTGGTTCGATGCTTTTTCGCTGCTGCTTCGGCGCGAGGGGGCGTCGCAGCTGGTCTACAAGCATTCGGTTTCGACGATCATGCCGGCCGAGACCCCGCCCGGCTTCGTTGCAACCGCGGCGGCGGTCGATGGCGCCAAGGCAAGCCTGCAGGACCTGTTCCTCGCAGCTGCTGCTCGCGACAGCGAACGAATGACCGTGTTCCTGATCAATGGAGTCATGCTTCAGGGATCGGTCACCGGCTTCGATCAATTCAGTCTTGTGCTCGAACGCGCCGGGCAGGTGCAGCTCGTCTACAAGCATGCAATTTCGACGCTGCAGCCGGCGCATGCCCTCAATCTTGGCGGCGATCAGGCCGACGTCGGTGACGAGGGAGCCGGCTCCTGAACGATTATGACGGCCACGGCGAGACGGACGTCGCCCGAGGCGAGCGCGCGGTCATTGCCGTGCCCGAACTGCCGAGGGAGGGATCGCGCCGCTCGGCCGAGGCCCGCGTCGAGGAAGCCGAGGGGCTCGCTGAAGCCATCGGGATCGAGGTCGTGGCTGCGCGGCCTTTGCGCGTCCGCACCGTGAGGCCGGCGACGCTGCTCGGCAAGGGTCAGGTCGAGGAGATTGCCGAGGCGGCGCAGGCGGAGAGGGCAGGACTGCTCATCGTCGACGCGGCCCTCAGCCCAATCCAGCAGAAGAATTTGGAGGAGGAGGTCGGGACGAAGGTGATCGACCGAACCGGGCTGATCCTCGAAATCTTTGGCGAGCGCGCCGCAACGGCGGAAGGGCGGCTGCAGGTGGAGCTCGCTCATCTGGATTATCAGGCGGGACGGCTGGTCAGAAGCTGGACCCACCTCGAACGGCAGCGCGGCGGTTTCGGCTTTCTCGGTGGTCCTGGCGAAACGCAGATCGAGGCGGACCGCCGGCTGATCCGCGAGCGAATGGCGAAGATCCGCCGCGAGCTGGACCAGGTGAAGCGAACGCGCCGGCTACACCGTGGACGGCGCCAGCGCGCGCCCTGGCCGGTGGTTGCGCTGGTCGGGTACACGAATGCCGGAAAATCAACGCTTTTCAATCGCCTGACCGGCGAAGCTGTGTTTGCTGAGAACCTTCTGTTCGCAACGCTCGACCCAACCATGCGCGATATTCGCCTGCCCGGGTTCGACAAGGTGATCCTGTCCGATACCGTCGGTTTTGTTTCCGACCTACCGACCGAGCTGATCGCGGCCTTCCGCGCGACGCTTGAGGAGGTCCGCGAGGCCGATCTCCTCGTGCACGTTCGCAACATGGCGCATCCGGATCACGAAGCACAGCGCGAGGATGTCCAAGACGTTTTGACTTCACTCGGGTTGGGTGAGGAGGGTGCTCCGCCGCAGATCGAGGCCTGGAACAAGATCGACCTGCTGCCACCACGAGAGCGTGATCGCCTGCTGCAGGAGGCGCAGCGGCGGCAGGACGTTGTGCCGATTTCGGCAATCACCGGCGAGGGGCTCGACACGCTTCGGGAGCGCATGGCCGCGAAGCTGAGGAGCGGGGAGCAGGTGCATCAGATTCGGTTGCCGGCGACCGCGGGCAGCAAGATCGCGTGGCTGCACTCGCGTGGCGAAGTGCTCGACCAGAAGCTGGATCATGACGAGATGGAGCTTTCGGTGCGGCTGTCGCCCGATAATTGGGCACGGTTTCAGGCGCTCGAATCCGCCTGAGCTTTCTTCGCTCGAACCCAAAGCGCTTCCTTTTCATCCAGCGACAGGTCCGCGAAGCCGGGCTCTTGCTCAATCGCGCGGAAGCGCTGCTCGAACTTGCGATTGGCTTCGCGTAGCGCGGCTTCCGGTTCGATGTTGAGATGCCGTGCAAGGTTCACGACGGCAAACAGCAGGTCGCCGAGCTCTTCCAACTTGCGGTCGTGGTCAGTCTCGGCGTCGAGCTCGGCCAGCTCCTCGTCGATCTTGACGCGCGGGCCGGATGCGTCCGGCCAGTCGAAGCCGACGCGCGCTGCGCGGCGCTGAAGCTTCGCGGCACGCTCGAGTGCCGGAAGCGCAAGAGCAACGCCTGCGAGTGCACTCTTGTCGGGATTGGCGGCGCGTTCCTCCGCCTTGATGACTTCCCAAAGATGATGACCGCCATGTTCGGCATCGCCGAAGATGTGCGGGTGGCGGCGCTCCATCTTCTGGCAAATTCGGTCGAGAACGTCGTCCAGGGTGAACAGGCCGGCTTCCTCGGCCATTTGCGCGTGGAAGACGACCTGGAGCTGGAGATCGCCAAGTTCGTCGGCGAGCGAATCCATGTCCTTGCGCGCGACCGCGTCGGCAACTTCGTAGGCTTCCTCGATCGGATAGGGCGCAATCGTTTCGAACGTCTGCACCGTGTCCCATTCACAGCCGCTCACCGGATCACGGAGCCGCCGCATGATCTCGACCAGGCGCTCAAGCGACATGAGGGGCCCTCCGCTCGCCGTAACCTGACAGTATGATAATATGTATTATGTAAAGTCCCGACATAAGCTCAGGGGACCAGCACCAGCCACCGTCCCTCGACCCCCCAACGGCTCAGAGACGACAGATAATTCATGCCGAGGACGTTCATGTCGTCATTGTCGGCAATTTCGAGCGCGACGTTGCGCCGTGTGATCGAGCCGATGCTCAGCTGCGCCGCACGGCCGCTGGCGACGCGGATCACTCCGTTCCCGGTGCGCACAAACAGGTCACGTCTCGGCGAAATCTCTACTCCAGCCTCTTTGGCGGTGTCTCGATCCACAGTCGTGGTCGTCGCGCCGCTATCCACCAGGAACTTGACGTCGTGACCGTTCAGCTTCGCATTGACCCAGAAATGGCCGTCGATCGCCATGGGAATGCGGGTCTCCTGTCCTTGCTGGACCGGCGTTCCGATCGCCTCGGATTTCAGCCGCTCAGCGACCCAGCCGAGGTTGTCGCGGAATGTGAACAGGATGAAGCCGGCGCCGAAGATCGCGACCCAGGCCAGCGCCATCGTCAGCAGCTTCGCCAGCGGCTCGCGGCGAGTCATCAACGAGCCGAGGACGAGCATCGCTGCCATCAGCAGATAGACACCGCCGAGCATGAAATCGTTGGTCATCATGAGGCGATCTCGAGCCCGTCATAGGCCGGCGCCGCCCAGTCGGGCAGCTCGGCTACGAGCGTCCGATAATCGAGACCGTTGCCCATGTGCACGAGATAGAGTTCTCCGACCCTCAAGTCCCGCGCCGCGGTGAGCAGCGCATCGAGATTCATGTGCGTGGGATGCGGCTTGCGCGTCAGGCAATCGGCGATCCATACGTCGACGCCTTCGTATAGCTTGCTCATCTCATCGCTCAAGTTACTGAAATCGACTGCATAACCGACCGAGCGTGCAGCCTCATCGAAACGCAAACCGAGCGATGTCATATTCCCGTGCGGCTGATCGACAAAGCGGATCCGGGCATCGCCGAACGCGAGCTCTTGCCCCAGCTCCCGCCCCTCAAGGATTGGCCGGTAGAATTCGGATTGCCCGAAGGCATAAGCAAAGCGCAACTTTAGCTCATCGAGCACGTCGGCGCGCGCGTGAAGCGGCACGGGGCCGCCGATTGCTTGCGAGACGGGCCTCAGCTCATCAATTCCGTGACAATGGTCGCCATGCGCGTGGGTGACGATCACGCCGGATAGGCGGCTGACTTCTGCAGCAAGCAGTTGCTGGCGCAGATCGGGCCCGCAATCGACCAGCATTTGCTCGCCGCCGCTTTCGACGAGAATCGAAGTCCTGAGCCGGGCATTCCGCGGCTCTGCTGGATCGCAAAGGCCCCAATCATTCCCGATCTTCGGAACGCCAGTCGACGTTCCGCAGCCAAGGATCCGGACTCTCATGCGGCCTTTTTGAACAATCTGAAGAAGTTGGCGGTAGTCGCTTCAGCCAGTTGTTCCGGATCTTCGCCTCTCAGCTGCGCTACAAAGCTGGCCGTGTCGGCGACGAAAGCCGGCTCGCATTTCTGACCTCGGTGCGGAACGGGCGCGAGGAAAGGCGAGTCCGTTTCGACCAGCATCTGGTCGGAGGGAAGCCATTTGGCCGTCGCCTGCAGGTCCTGGGCATTCTTGAAGGTCACGATGCCTGACAGCGACACGTAGAAGCCGAGGTCGAGACCCTTGCGCGCCAGTTCGGCGGAGCCGGTGAAGCAATGGAGGACGCCGGTCACGCCGCCCTGCTTCACAGCAGCTTCGAGGATCTCGGCCGTGTCGCCCTCTGCTTCGCGAGTGTGGACCACCAGCGGAAGGCCCGCCTGCCGCGCCGCCTCGATATGCGCCTCAAAGCGCTCGCGCTGCGCGGCGCGGTCTGACTTGTCGTAATAATAATCGAGCCCGCACTCACCGATCGCGATGATGCGCGGATGATCTGCGGCTTCAACCAGCACGGCGGCGCCGAGGTCCGGATGCGCATCAGCCTCATGCGGGTGGACTCCGACGCTCGCCCAGACATCCGGCTCGCGCTCGGCGACGGCAACAATGTCGTTCCATTCGCCCTTGCGCGTGGAAATATTGAGGAACCCGGCGACACCCCGTCCCCGCGCATTCTCGAGCACGTCGGCCTGGCGTTCGACCAGCCCTTCGTAATTGAGATGGCAATGGCTATCGATCAGCCTCATGCGGCCTCTTCCTCGTCTTCGCGAAGCTCGAGGCGGGGGAACAACGGTGTGGGCTGTGGAATAGGCGCACCGCCCTCGCCGGCATCGATGAGACTTAGGAGCTTGTCCGCGGAGGCCGGAATGACTGGCGCGATTGCCAGCGTGAGTTCGCGCACGGCGGCGGCCAGCGTGCCCAGCACCGCGGCCATGCGCTCGGGATCGGTCTTGCGCAGCGCCCATGGCGCCTGGCCATCAACATAGGCGTTGCACGCGAAGACGGCGCGAAGCCAGGCTTCAATGCCGACAGAAAATGCCAGCCGGTCGAAGGCGGCGGGCACTTCCTCAGTCGTTGCTTTCCGCACCTGCTGGAGTAGCTGAATATCCTCTGGCGCTTCTCCCGGCGGTGGAAGAACTCCGCCCAAGTTCTTGTAGATCATCGACAATGTACGCTGCGCGAGATTGCCGAAGCTGTTCGCGAGCTCGGCATTGGCGCGGTTGACGATCGATTCGGCGCTGTAGCTTCCGTCCTGCCCGAACGGCACCTCGCGCAGCAGAAAGTAGCGCAGCGCGTCAACGCCGAAACGGTCGGCGAGCGCCATCGGGTCGACGACGTTGCCGACACTCTTCGACATCTTCTCGCCGCGGCTGAGCAGGAAGCCGTGGCCGTAGACCTGTTTGGGCAGCGCGATTCCGGCACTCATCAGGAACGCCGGCCTGTAGACGGCATGGAAGCGGACGACGTCCTTGCCGATCAGGTGAAGGTCGGCGGGCCAGAAGCGCCGCCACAGCTCGGTATCGTCGGGATAGCCGAGGCCGGTGATGTAGTTGGTCAGTGCGTCGAGCCAGACATACATCACGTGATTGTCGCTGCCCGGCACCGGAACACCCCAGTCGAAGCTGGTACGCGAGATGCTGAGGTCCTTGAGGCCGCCTTCGACGAACCGCACCACCTCGTTCCTGCGGCTCTCGGGCCGGATGAACTCCGGATTGGCGGCATAATGGTCGAGTAGCGGCTGCTGGTATTTGGAGAGACGGAAGAACCAGCTCTCCTCCACCGTCCATTCGACCGGCGTCCCCTGCGGAGACAGCTTTGAGCCATCCTCGGCGACGCTCAGCTCCTCTTCTTCGTAATAGGCTTCGTCCCGGACCGAGTACCAACCTTCGTAGCGGTCGAGGTAGAGGTCTCCCCTCTCCTCCATCGCCGTCCAGATTGCCTGGCTCGCCCGGCAGTGGTCCGGCTGGGATGTTCGGATGAAGCGGTCATAAGAGACATTAAGAGTATCGCACATCTGCTGGAAAAGACGCGACATTTTGTCGGCGAAAGCGCGCGGCTCGACGGATTCGCCCCGAGCCGCCTGCGCCATCTTGAGACCGTGCTCGTCGGTTCCGGTCTGGAAGCGCACGTCGCGGCCCTGCTGACGTTGAAACCGTGCGATTGCATCGGCGGCAATAGCCTCATAGGCATGGCCGATGTGCGGCGGGCCGTTCGGATAGCTGATCGCGGTGGTGATGTAGAAGGGCTCGCCCATGCGCCGCAAGTAGCGGCGCGGGCCTAGCGCTTCAAGGAAGCGACCGGGTCACCGGCTGGCGACCTCGGCGAGAATGCCGCCGATCTGGAACACGGTCGCCGCGGGATCGAGCGAGACGCGCGGCGCAATGGCGGCGAGCTCGCGCGCCTTGGCATAGGCATCCAGCGCGCGCTCGCGCGAAGCGCCCTCGAGCTTCCGCGCCTCGCGCGCGATCAGCGACGGCGCGAGCTCCAGGAATGCGGCATAGCGTTCCGTCGCGGCCTTCTTGCCGAGCTCGTTCGCAAGCTCCGCTCGGCGCGCATTGGTTGGGTCGCCCTGCCGAAGGATGGCTAGTGCGGCATCCTCCAGCTTGGCGAGACCCAGTTCCGCGAAGGCGAGAGCCCGTCCGGCCGAGCCGAATGACATGGCTACGATCCGCTGACGCTCGGCGGCGGAAAGGTCCGGGGAATGCACTTCGAGAATTGACGTCATGGCGTCGTCGTCCAGCGCCTCGAACGTGACACGGCGGCAGCGCGATCGGATGGTCGGAAGCAGGCGACCGGGCGCATGGCTGACGAGGAAAAACAGCGTGTTCGCAGGCGGCTCTTCGAGCATCTTGAGGAGCGCGTTCGCGCCTGACGCCTCAAGTTCGTCGACCGTATCGATGACCGCTACGCGCCACGGGGACAGTGCTGGCGTCATCCCGATGAACTCACCAAGAGCCCGGACCTGATCGACGATTATGTTCCGATACAGCGTGCCCGGCGTTTTGGCCTTGGGATTTTCGATGCGTTCGAGCCAGCGCATGTCAGGATGGCTTCCGGCATTCACGAGTCTGACAATGGGATGCTCATCGTCGGTCTCGATGCCGGGCAGGCCGGACGCTGGGCCCGCCGCATCCGCCAGGACCCGGCGGGCTGCAGCCATCGCGAAGCTCGCCTTGCCCACTCCCCTGGGTCCTGCAAGCAGCCACGCATGATGAAGCTTGCGCGTGGCCCAGGCACTCGCGAACTGGTCGACAGCACGGTCCTGACCGCGAATCATGGCAGAAGGTCCTCAAGTGCGTCGAGCAGCCGCCGAGTGACTTCTTCCGGCGTACCGGAGGCATCAATCAGCTTCACCCGCTCGGGCTCTTCCGCGGCGATGATGTGGAACGCGGCTTCGACCTTGCGATGATAATCGTCCGGCCGGCCGCCGATACGGTCGCTTCCCTCCGTGTCGCGCGCGCGGGCGCGTTCTGTCCCTTCGTCGAGCGACAGGACAAAGGTACGATTTGGGAAATCACCCGAGATGCCGAACGCGTTGATCGCTCGGACCGTCTCGATTCCGAGCCCGCCGGCGCCGCCCTGATAGGCAAGCGAACTGTCGACGAAGCGGTCGGAGAGCACCCACTGGCCAAGTTCCAGGGCAGGCCGGATCGTCTTGGCGACGTGATCGGCGCGAGCGGCTGCAAAGAGCAATGCCTCGGCCTCCGGTCCCCAGCGGTCGTCCTTGCCGCTGAGCAGGAGCTCGCGGATCGCTTCGGCTCCGGCGCTTCCTCCCGGCTCGCGAGTGACGACAATCTCGATGCCGCGCTGCCGAAGCGCTTCAGCGAGCGCCTTCACCTGGGTCGACTTGCCTGCCCCCTCCCCGCCTTCGAGGCTGATGAATTTTCCCCGCATGCCCTTCTAGTACCCCTGCGTAGGCAGGGGTCCAGACCAAGAAGAAAACAGTCTGGGGTACAGCCATACCAGGAACACAATCAAAGAAACACCCATACCAACAAACACTAGAACCCTCTCCCCAACC
>JBQCCG010000196.1:0-2951 GCA_051962455.1 Sphingomicrobium sp.
AATTCTCCGTCCTCGTAACGTGGCGTTCCCCTCCACCACGCCCTCGCATAACCCTGAAGCGTGGCGAGGCTGCCGAGCACCGCCGGCTTGTGCCCCAACCGATAAACCGCCGATGCGAGCACGAACGATGGCGCGGCGCCCATGAACCAATAACCCTCGCCCAGCCGGCGGCGACCAGTGGCGATGCCCCGATCGCTGGAGCCCATCGGCCGCAGGTGGATGAAACGCAGGTCAGGATCGTCGATCGACTTCGACCTCCAGCCCAGCATCCGGCCGCGGTAGCAATCGATCCCGTCCCAGATCAGGCCCTTCACCAACCCGCCGATGTCTTCGAGAAAGGCGCGCCGGTAGAACTTGGTCATGCCTGCGGAAACATCGTCGCCGATCCGCTCGCTCCTGAGGTTGGTGAGGTCACCGCCGACGGGGAAAAAAGGCTTGCCCGAGACGGATCCCAGACGCGGGTCGCGCGCCATCTCGTCGAGCAGTCGCTCGAAGTAGCGTGGGGGCAGGATCAGATCGACGTCCAGCTTGCAGACGAATTCCGCCGGATCGTCGGCGAGCAGCTCCATGCCGCGGTTGAAAACCTCGACCACTCCGCCGCCCAGCGCACGTCGGCCCCGATTTTCGCGCGTATGAACCTCGATCAACCCATGCCTGGCGGCATATTCGGCGAGAATCTTCGGCGTCTCGTCGCTCGAACCGTCATCGATGATGATCCAGCGCTTGGGAAGCACCGTCTGCGCGAGCACCGAATCCAGGGTCTTGTGAATGTACTCGGCTTCATTGCGAGCGGGGCTGATCAAGCAATAATCACCGATGCGGGCTTTCGCGCTGCTTCCCGACGCTCCATCGCCACGGTCACTCGTGCCCATCATCGCTCTTTCGACTAGCAGGCGCGCGCCCGCAGCCACAATAGGAGCTGTGCCGTCCGTCCCAAGTTTGGATCGCCGCTCTTTTCCACTAGAAAGTAGAGTGAATTCCGGGTGAAGGCTGTGGTTGGCGCTATGGGGCGGGAAATCAGCAAGTGACGCAGGTCGTTCGGCCGGTAATCCTCTGCGGCGGCGCCGGTACGCGCCTGTGGCCGCTTTCGCGCCAGCAGTTTCCAAAGCAGCTGCTGAAACTGACGGGCGAGCAGTCGCTCCTCCAGGAAACAGTCGCGCGGCTCAGCGGTGAACGGTTCGCACCCGCGGTCATCGTCAGCGGCGAGCAACAGGGGTTCGCGATCAAGCACCAGCTCGAGAGCGCCAACGCTGCCGTCGAAGCGATTCTGCTCGAACCGGTCGGCCGGAATACGTCGGCTGCAGCGGCTCTTGTCGCGGCGTGGCTGATGTCGAAGAGGCGCGACGAGCTGCTTCTCCTGATGCCGTCCGACCATGTCATCGCGGACCGCGACGCGTTGCTCAAAGCCGTGGCCGTCGGAGTGCCTCATGCCGACGAAGGGGCGATCGTCACCTTCGGTGCGCAGCCGACCGAGCCGAACACTCAATATGGCTATATCGAGGGCAAAACGGCCGAGGGATTCCCGGACGGCGCCTTTCCGATCGCGCGCTTTCATGAAAAGCCGGACGCGGCCAACGCCGCCGACTATGTCTCAAGCGGGCGGTTCTTCTGGAATTGCGGAATCTTCCTGGTGAAGGCGAGCACGCTGCTCGAAGAAATGCGCCATTTCCTCGGGGACAGCCTCGCCCAGATCAACTCCTCGATCGAACATGCAACGACCGACGACATTTTCGTCCGGCCCGAAGCGGCTACCTTCGCGCGAGCGGATAACATCTCGATCGATCACGGGGTCATGGAAAGGACCGCTCGCGGCGTGGTCGTTCCGGTCGACATGCAATGGTCGGACATTGGCTCGTGGGATGCTGTCTGGAAGCTTGGGTCGAAAGACTCGGGCAACAACGCGATTCAAGGCGATGTGGTCGTCCTCGACACCCGGGACTCTCTCATTCGTAACGAGGGAAAGGCGCTGGTCGCCGGCATCGGATTGGAGAAAATGGCGGTCGTGGCGACCGCTGATGCCCTAGTCATCGCTCCTATGGATCGGGCCGGCGAAATCCGCGATCTCGTTGAAACGCTGAAGAGTCAGGCCCGCGAATGCGTCAACTCACCCGCCAAGGTCGAGCGGCCATGGGGCTCGTACGAAGTGATCGGGCAAGGCCCCGGCTTTCAGGTGAAGCGGATCATCGTCGAACCGGGCGAGGCGCTTTCGCTGCAGCTGCATCACCACCGGTCGGAGCATTGGATCGTGATTCGCGGCTCGGCTGAGGTGACGGTCGGCGAAACCATATCCATGCTCAAAGAGAATGAGTCGGCGTTCATCCCCGTCGATACGAAGCACCGGCTGGCCAATCCGCGCAAGGCGCCGCTCGAATTGATCGAGGTTCAATCCGGAGACTATCTCGGCGAAGACGATATCGTCCGCTTCGACGATCGCTACGGGCGTGCGGATCGAGAGGAGACTGAGCGCTCGAGCGGCTCCGATAGCTGACCTGGTGACCCCTACGGGCGGTTCTCAGGCGGCTGCGCTTCGCTCGAGAGATTCGATGCGCTCCATGCAGATCGTCTGAACGACCCGCCCAAGCTCTTCGACGCGCTCGCCAAGCCAGTCGAGCTCTTCAGAACTGATGCGGTAATGCTTCGAGTAGCGCGCTTTGACGTAGGCCTCCTTGAGCTTCTCGAACATCGCCCGTTCCCTGCGTGTTTCCATCGGCCAGACATAGGTCAATCGGCGGTCAAGACGCTCGGCCTGGGTGCGCAGAAAGCCGAGATTGTGCACGTGCGGCGTGTAGAAAGTGCAGACCAGCAGGACGCAGTGGTACAGGCTCTCGGTAGCTTGATGCAGTAGGAAGGCTGATCGTTTGTAGCGACCCTTCCCGATCAAATGATCAGCGCTATCCTTGAAGTCCGACGCGGCCGGAATCCACTCCTCGAAATATTCCCTTGCCATCGCA
>JBQCCG010000197.1:0-12243 GCA_051962455.1 Sphingomicrobium sp.
ATCATGATCGAACAGCACGCCCGGCGAGCGGTGCATCTGCGAGACGATCACGCGCTCGGTGCCGTTGATGATGAAGGTGCCGTTCAGGGTCATGAGCGGCATGTCGCCCATGTAAACGTCCTGCTCCTTGATATCGATGACCGACTTGGCCTCGGTCTCCGGATCGATCTCGAAGGTGGTGAGGCGCAGCGTCACGCGCATCGGCGCGGCATAGGTGAGGCCGCGCTGGCGGCACTCGTCGGTGTCGTACTTGGGCTCCTCGAGCTCATAATGATCGAAGTCGAGGTGCGCGGTGCCGGCGAAATCCATGATCGGGAAAACCGAGCGGAGCGTCTTCTCGAGGCCCGAGACATAGCCCGTCTTCGGGTCGGAGCGGAGGAACTGCTCGTAGCTCTCGCGCTGAACCTCGATGAGGTTCGGCATTTCGCTGATTTCGTGGATGTTGCCGAAGATCTTGCGGATTCGCCGCGAGTTGGTCTTGAGCCCGCTCGTGGTCTTCCGCGGGGCGTCGATCGCTTTGGTGGCCATGTGCTTCCCTGCGCTGCGCGAAGGCGCACGACGGGCGCCTCCGCAGTTGTTCCCGGCCGGAGCCGGATCATTTCTGGAGCGCTTGCCCCGCTACCCTCTCCAATGCGTTGGACCCGTGCGCCGGTGCGGGCCCTGTCCCGGAGAGGACGGGAAAAGCCCCGGGCGCACGCCATGGTGCGGCCAGAGCCGATATGTTTGGATGAGGGCTATATAATCCTATTTCGACCAATGTGAAGGGGCTCTTCGGAAAAGAAGAAGGGGCAGCCCCCCGGCGGAGCCGCCCCTTTCAGAATCCGCTTCGTCGCCGGTCAGTAGCGCGCGGTCAGGCGGAGCATGACTGTCCTCGGCGCTCCGTAATAGACGGTCCGGATATTGCCGACGCTGGAGAACTCCTGAGCGTCCGTCTTGTAGGCCTTGTTGAACAGGTTGTTGCCGTAGAGCCCGATCGAGAGCTTCTTCGACGGGTTTTCCCACACGATCCGCGCATCGAACAGCCAATAGCTGTTCTGGAACAGTCCCTCGACGGGTATGGTCGTGCCCGTGCCAGGATCGGCGAAGTTGGCATAGGTGATGAGCGTATTGTCGACCGCCAGCGCTTGCCGTGAACGATAGCGGGCCTGACCGCCGATGGTGATGCCGCCGCGGTTGCCTTCCAGCGGCACGCTGTACTGAGCGCCGTATCGCATCGTCCAATGCGGCGAGAAGGCCGGCGTCTGGAACGCGCGGCTGTCGTTCGGGAACCGGACGTCGAAGAACTTCAGGTACTTGGCGTCCAGGTAACCGATCTGCGTGTCGAGCAGCAGCTGCGGCGTCGGCGTCCAGGTCGCCTCGAGCTCGGCTCCGCGAGTCCGCATCTTGCCGGCGTTCACGACGGAAAGGACGGGGCTCGGCAGGTTCCCGAGGTCGCCGGCGTTGGCGCTGATGCGCGCCTGGAAGTCCTTGAACTCGTTGTCGAAGATATCGCCGTCGAGCCGCAGATGGTTGGCGATGGTCGTCTTGAATCCGGCCTCGTAGGACCAGTCGGTCTCCGGCTTGTATTCCGTCGCGGAGGCGGCGTCGTTGGCGCGGCCATTGAAACCGCCGGACTGGAATCCCTTCGCGACGCGGGCGTAGAGCATCGTCGATTTGTCGACCTGCCAATCGACGCTGGCCATTGGCGACCAGTCGTTCCACTTGCCCGTCGGCGGGGCGTAGACGAACGTGCTGTTGAAGATCGGCAGCAGAGAGAAGAAGGCGCTGGTGGTCCGCCAATAATCCTTGCTTTCGTGCGTATAGCGGAGCCCAGCCGACAGCCGGACTGACGGAACGATCTCGTAACTCGTGTTTGCGTAAGCGGCGTAGCTCTTGGTCGTCAGCCGATCGTCGATCGTTCGCAGGAAGCCGCTGTTGAGGAAGGCCGGCCCCAGCAGGTCGTTGGCATAAGCCTCCTGATGCGACGTCATGTGCTCGCGGAGGTAATAGAGACCGGCGACCCCGGTCAGCCGCGGGCCAGTATAGGCGAGCTGGAATTCCTGGCTGAACTGATGCTGGTTCACCCCGACGAACACGTCGCCCACCTGATACTGCGTCGCATCGATATCGATGTAATCGCGTGTCTTCAGATTGCGGTAGGCGGTGATCGACTTGAAGCTCAGCGTATCCGTAAGATCGTAGGTGAGCGTTCCGTCGAATCCATAATGCTGGGTCTTGGTCGAGTTGGGCAGGCCTGGAGAGATCTGAGCCGTCCAGTCATAAGGACCGGACCCGACCGGGTCGGTGACCACCAACGTGGTTCCGGAGAAGGTCGTTAGGTTGTTGACCGGCCGTCCGACGTTCAGCTTCGCATTCTCTTTCATGTAGTCGGCGCTGAGGTCGACGCGCAGCTTGGGCGACGGCGTGAACGCGAGCGCGGCGCGTGCGGCGTTCACATTCTTGTCATTGTACCGTTGATCGAGAACCCGGTCGCGGACGTATCCCGAATGGCCGGAATGGAGAACCGCGATGCTGGCGGCGACCGTGTCGCTGAGCGGCCCTGAAACTGCGGCCTTGCCTTCCAGGTCGCCGTGATTGCCTACGGTCAGGGTTGCGTCGGCGCGCAGCACCTGACTCGGCTTGCGGGTGATGAACTTGATCGCTCCGCCGATCGTATTCTTGCCGTAGAGCGTTCCTTGCGGACCGCGCAGGACTTCAATCCGGTCGACGTCGAGGAGGTCGAGCTGCGTGCCCCGGATGCGCGAATAATAGACGTCGTCGACATAGACGCCGACCGCCGGATCGAAGGTCTGGAGTGCGTCGGGTTGTCCAATGCCGCGGAGGTAGATGTTGGTCGCGTCGGACGATCCGCGGCCCTGCACGATGTTGAGGTTCGGCACCGCGCCCTGGAGGCCGGTCGTATCCGTCGCCTGAATCCGGTCCAACGCGCGCTCGTTGAATGCAGAGATGGACTCCGGCACTCGCTGCAGCCGTTCCTCGACGCGCCGCGCCGTCACGACGATCTCGCCGCTGGTCGTCTCCTGGGCCTGACCGGCCGGCGCCACAGCTGCTTGCGCAGCCGCCTTCTTGGCTTCAGCGTCGGTCTGCGCCGCGGTCTGCGCAAGCGCCGGTGTGGTGAAAAGCGCGGCGGCGGCAACTGTACCGAGCAAAACGGCGCGTGCAGAAATAATGCGCATCTGAGTTTCTCCCCCTTGGACGCCAGGTTGCGTCCACCGTCTGAATCGTGTGATACTGAAAGTTGAAACAGCTTTCAACTTGCTAATGCAGGCTGCGACGGTAGGGGAGCGGAATGGGGGTGAAGGTCGACGAGAAGGCGCAACTGGGCGCCGCCGCCGCGAAGGCCCCGCGAACCGCGCGCGGTGAGCGCACGTTGCGCAAAATCCTCGATGCCGCTCGCGAGGAATTCGGAGAACGCGGCTTCTCCGACAGCTCGATCGTCGGGATCACTCAGCGGGCAGGGGTCGCGCTCGGCACCTTCTACACCTACTTCGATTCGAAGGAGGAGCTGTTCCAAGCCCTGGTTCGCGACATGTCGGCGCAGGTGCGCGACACGGTCGGACCGACCTTTCGCGAGGCGACCGACGGCCTCGATGGCGAGCGCCGGGCGCTCGAGGCCTTTCTGCGCTTCGCCCGGGAGCATCGCGATATCTACCGGATCATCGATGAGTCCGAATTCGTCGATCCGACGACCTATCGCGAGCATTATGAGACGACCGCTGAGCGCATCGCCGCGCGCCTGAAAACCGCGCGGGACAAGGGCGAGATCGCCAGGAACTTCAGCGACCGCGATCTCGATGTGCTCGCCTGGGGAATGATGGGCGCCAACGTCTTTCTCGGGCTTCGTTTCGCCGTTTGGGACGCCGCTGCACCGGCTACGGTCGCCGATGCGATGAGCCGGGTGTGGCGCAAGGGGTTCGGCCAATGAGTGGCTTCGACGATCGCTATTTCGTCGTTCGCGATGGCCTGAAGTTGCACTATCGCGACTATCAGGGATCGAGCGACAAGCCCCCGATCCTTTGCCTGCATGGCCTGACTCGCAACGCCCGCGACTTCGCCGAGTTCGCCGAGCGTTATTCGCCGGAGTTCCGGGTCCTCGCGCTCGATTTCCGCGGCCGCGGCGAGAGCGAATACGATCCGGCGCCGATGCGCTACAATCCGTTGAGCTACGCAGGCGATGTCATCCAGTTGCTCGACCAGCTCGGCATAGCCGAGGCAGTGTTCGTCGGAACGTCGCTCGGCGGCCTCGTGACGATGACCATCGCCGCGATGGCGCCCGGCCGAATCGCGGCGACCATCCTCAACGATGTCGGTCCTGAAATCGGCACGGCCGGCATCACCCGTATCTTGTCGTACGTCGGCAAGGATGCGCGCTTCAACAGCTGGGACGAGGCGGCGGAAGCGATCGCTGCAAACAACGGCGCCGCCTTCGCGCGTTACACGCATGAAGACTGGGTCGAGATGGCCAAACGGAATTGCCGTGAGGACAATGGCGAGATCCGCTTCGATTATGACATGGCCATTGCCGAGCCGTTCAAGGCGACCGGGCCGACGCCGCACGTCGATCTGTGGCCGCTCATCGCCGCGCTTGGTCAGAAGCCCTTGCTCGTGATCCGCGGTGAGAAAAGCGACCTTCTGACCGCGGAGACGGCCGAGAAAATGAAGACGGTCGCTCCCGGGATGAAGCTCGCGACGGTGCCGGCCGTCGGCCACGCGCCCGACTTGAACGAACCCGAGGCGATCGCTGCAATCGACGCGTTCCTCGCATCGCTCTAATGAGCGTCGGGTGATCCGCGACTTTCACGCTCACATCTACTTCGATCCGGACCAGATCGAGCAGGCGCGAGCGCTGGGGCATGCGGCGCGTCAGAAGTTCGGCGTTGCCGAAGGCCATTACCACCTCCGGCCGGTCGGGCCGCACCCGCGCGGCAGCTGCCAGCTGACGGTTCCCTCGGGGCAATTCGGCAAGGTCGCCGAGTGGCTCGTCCTCAACCGCGGCGGGCTTACGATCTTCGCCCATGCGAACACTGGCGACGACCTCGCCGACCATACGGCTCATGTGATCTGGTTTGGCCCGAGCGAAGATCTCAATCTTTCGATTTTCCGACCCGCACCAAAGAATGGCGACTGAGCGTTTGCAACCTTCGGGCAGGCGCTTGGTTGTCGCAGCTCATCGTTCACACGTTTGCAACCCTAACGAAATATAGTAGCAAATTTAGTAATGATCGAAGGGCAGCTCTTCCCGGCCTCTACCGTGTCGCCTGAGCTTTTGTCCTCGGGCATCTTGGACGATTCCGCGTCCGTGTACCGAATAGACGACAATTACGTAGTCAAGGTCTCGCCTCGGGATTTCCCGAATGTCGCCCGCGAGATGGCCGAAAAAGCCGATACGGCGCGGAGTGCTCTGGGCGATCGGCTCGGGTGGGCCGTTGCGGTGGTGCTGAAACAGTGGGAGGCCGACGGAGTTAGCTGCGCTCTGTTTGAGGAACTTACGAACGTATCTGAAACGCGAGTGAAGCGCTTCGTCCAGCTCAGGAGACTCACTCCACCGGTGCTCCAATGGCTGAGGGACGTCGCCGCGCTCGATCGCGGGGTCAGTGAACAGGCCGAAGCCTGCCTGCAGGCGCTTGCCGATTGTCCATACGATAACCTTCGCCGCTCGGTTGCGAGCCCGCTCGCGAGGCTCAGGTCCGGAGCGTTCGTCGCGCGCTCGACCATCATGCACAGCGATTTCTGGATCGGCAACGTGATGCTCGATCCCTCGGGTTCCCGCCCGTTCGTCCTGATCGACTGGCGTGGCTCAAATGTTGACGGATTTCCGATTTTCGATCTGGTGAAGTTCGCGGCAAGTGCAGGCCTCCGCCGGAAAGCGCTTCGCGCGGAGCTCGCCGCCCACTCAGAACGGCTCGGCTGCGATATCGAAGAGACACGCATCTATCTTCTGGCGGCGCTCGGTTACATCTGGCTGCACCTTGAGCAGTTCCCGCCCGACCGCTTCCTGGCGATGGCCGAGAATTGCCTGCTGACCCTCGACAATGCCCTGAATGCCTGAATTTCAGGAAGGCAAATCAGAGCTTACCGCAATTGCGCGCCGCGACGGATGGTCGAAGGCGATCGCGCAGCAATTCGGCACCGCCGAATATCTGACCGACGAACGTCGCGGCATCTTCCTCGGCCTGCTCCCGATCGACGCTGCCGACGTGCTCGAAATCGGGCCAGGCTTCGGACAGTTCACCGACAGAATTGCGCGGCTCGCAAAGAGCGTCGCGGCGCTTGAGGTCGACCCCGAACAAGCCGATTTCATTCGTGAAAAGCTGCGGCAGGAAGGGATCGCCAACACGACGGTCACGACGGGCGGCGCCGATTGCCGGCTGCCCTATTCCGACCATTCATTCGACCTCGTGATCCTCAATCTCGTGCTCGAGTGGTGCGCAACCGCAACCGACGAGGCCCACGAAGTCGTGCAGCTCCGGCTGCTTAGGGAAATCGCCCGCGTCCTGCGGCCGGGCGGACGGCTCTATGTCGCCACCAAGAACCGCTTCGCGCTGCGTTATCTCATCGGGAAGCCGGACGAGCATTATCATAACATGCGCTTTGGAAGCGCGTTGCCGCGCTGGCTTGCGGATCGAGTCCATGGCCGTCGCTCGAGGGGCCGCCTTTACTCCTGGCGAGGGCTTTGGAAGCTGCTGAGGCAGGCGGGGTTCGAAGTCGAACAGAGCTGGTGGGCTGCTCCGGAGATGCGCTTCCCGGAGAAAATGGTTCGGACCGATCCGAAATCGATCCGGGAGGCTCGACGTGCCGGCATCCGTCAGGGCGACGGCAGGGCCGAGCGACTGCTTTTGAGTTTGGTGCCGGCGCCTTTGGTGAAGCATGTTGCGCCAGGCTTGAGCTTTCTCGCCCGCATCTGAAGATTAGGGCACTCCGCGACACAACACTGACTCTTGCGAACCGAGGCGGCGGAAGATTCGCCGCCTCGATCAGCTTGCCTATCGCCTAGAAGCGGATGCGGATTCCCGCCTGGACGCCGTGGTCACTCATGTCCTTGCGGATCGTTCCCTGGTAGCCGATGAAGTATGATCCGTCGTCGTAGACGAAGTTGATTCCGGCATCGACATCGACTTCGCGCCGCTCGAGTCCAACACCGTCGACGGTGAACGCGGTTGTGGGATCACCGTTGAAATAAGCGGAGACCGTCGGCGTCGAGCTTCCTCCGATCTGCGAGCGGTAGGCTGCGCGAACGTAAGGCCGGAACACCCCGTCACTCTTCGAAATGTTCACGCCGGCGAGGAGATCGGTCCGGTCGATGTTCAACTTCGAAACCGTCAAGTCGACGGCCTCACCTCCAACTTCGGTAAATCCGTTGATGGAGCCGCGAGCATAATCCAGGCCTGCGAAGGGCATGATCTTCACAAATCCGGTGTCGAGCTTGACCCCGAGGGTTCCGCTGGCCTTCAACAGGTGATCGCCAGGCTTCGCGGTGACGGCGATGTTGTTCGGCGTTGCTGTCGCCGGCGTCGTGGAGGTCGCCGGCGTCGTGGTGTAGGTCAGCGAGAGGATTTTCGTGGTCGAAAGGCTTCCGAGATCGTAGGCGACCTGCGCCGTCGCGAAGACCGGTCCGGCATGATAGGAACCGTAGCCGCCGAATATGTAGGCGTTGTTATGGCCCTTTAGCGTATTGAGACCGTTCTTCAGGCTTGCAGACGAGAATCCGACCGCGACTCCCACCGTGAAGTTGGAACGGCTGAGGTCGTAGCCCGCGGTAACCCCGAACAGGCTCTCGCGTGTCTTGTCCGCCGAAGTCGATCCGATGTTGAACTGGCCTGACACGTCGCCCCACCACCCCGTCGGCATGTCCTCATTCGTCGGATCCAGCGCCCGCATCCAGACCTGCCGGTTGTACAGGTTCATCTGGTCGAGCATCGCCTGTGTGTAAGAGACGTAACCGGCCGGGTTGATCTGATCGAGCAGCGTCTGCATCTGCGGAACGGTAAGCAGGTCGAGGTCGCCGACCAGGACTGCCGCAGCGCTCGTCGGATTGGCATTGGCGCTCGTTACGAGCGGCTCCAGCGCCTGGGCGATCGCCAGCTGAGATGGAGTAGCAACCGACGCAATGACGTTCGCATAGGTGTTCGAGCGAACGGCCATCAGCTGATAGGCCTGCTGGGTTCCGACGGTGACGATTCCGACGGGCACGAAGCTGATGAACGGAAGCGTGGCCCCGTTGATCGTTGCGAAGCTGCCGTTGATCGACTGGTCGGCAAGGATGATGTTGTAGGTCGATCCGGACTGATAGAATCCCGCCGTCGGAACAATGTTCAGCGTTCCGCCGAGCGTCGCCGTTCCGCCGGAGCCGGCCGCGTAGATCTGACTGAAGCTGCTGCCGGCGGCAGGCGCCGAGGCGCCGTTGCTGTGGAGCGCAATATTGAGCACTCCCGACGGAGCGTTGACGAACGCACCGTTGACGACCAGCTCGGTCGTCCCGGTGGTGCCGACATTCAGCGTGCCATTGTTGGTGAAGCTGCTGACCCCAAGATGGGCGTTCCCCAGGCTGGTTCCACCCGTAATCGACATGGTGCCATTGTTGACGACCGTCGTCGTGTCGCCGGTCGAAATCGATCCGGTGAATGTCCCGCCGGTGTCATTGGTCAGCGTAACGCTGCCGCCGGTCGGCGTCTGGACGAAAGTCCCGCTGAACAGGCCCTTGTTGTAGATCGACGTGTTTCCGGTTGAATAGATGTTTCCGGTAATTCCGAACGCCGTGTTGTAGTTCTGGAGGGTGCTCGTGCCTCCGCTGACGTTGGGTCCGAAAATGATATTGCCGGTCACGGCAGCGGTCGCCGAAGTGTTGTTGATGAATGTGCCGGCCTGCCCGAACTGAAGTACCGGAACCCCGGAACTCGCCGTCAGGGTGCCATTGTTCGTGAAGGTGCTGTTGTCGCCCAGGACAACGGCGGCCGCTCCGCTTGAGGCATTGGTCAGCGATATCGTCCCGGTGTTGACGATCGAGCTATTGGAGCCGACCTGCAAAACCGGCGCCGTCGTGCTGCTCGTCATGGAGCCCGCATTGCTTACAGTGGCGGTGTTGCCGAGCAGTACCTCGCCGGTGATCTTCGCCGTCGAGTCGGCGGTCAGGGAAATGCCGGCGGTGACGTTGGAATAGCCCGTCGAGGAGCCAGTGCAGGTCACCGTCAGGCCGTTGGCGGTGCAGTCGGCATGCGCCGCCGTGGAGACGAACGCCAGACTCGCCACACTCGAGAGGATCGCTCTTCGGTGATGACGGCGAATCCACTGCGTGCAGAACAGCATTGAGCTAACGGGCATTTGTGCTCCTTGAGATTGGCAACCGCCGCGAGACCGCGAACCGATTGCGTCTGTTTCGATTGTGAGGCTTACATCGGCCTTACGGCCCCTTCGATTTCGTGCCGTAAGCGCCCGAAGATTACAAGATCATTACGGTCGCGATGGCCGGGACTTTGTTCATCTGCAGGCAAGCGTCGCCGTCGCAGCGATGACTTGCGACGTATGGGGAGGCTTTCGATGCGGCTGTTGATCGTCGATGACAATCGGGAGCTCGCCGAGGCCATCGCCGACGGGTTCGCGCGGCGCCACATGGCAAGCGATATCGCGACGACCGCGGCGAGCGCCGAGCATCTGTTCAGAACGGTCGAATATGCCGCGATGGTGCTCGATCTTGCGCTCCCCGACGATGATGGCCTTAACCTGCTGAAGCGTCTGCGTTCCGCAGGCTACGTGCAACCGATGATGATCCTGACCGCACGAAGCGACCCGGAACGGAGGGTCGAAGGCCTTCTGGCCGGCGCCGACGATTATATCGCCAAACCCTTCCTGTTCGACGAGCTTCACGCGCGGCTTCAGGCGATCCTTCGCCGAAGCTCAGGTCATTTCGGCCGCAATCTCGAGCTTGCGAACCTTAGCCTTGATCCTCTGACGCGCGAACTATCGGTCGGCGGCGCCATGATTGAAGCCTCGCTCCGCGAAACGGAACTGCTGGAGATCCTGCTTCGCAGAAAAGAACATCTCGTTCCCCGCCGGGTGATGGAGGACCAGCTGTTCGGAGCGGGCGACAGTCTCGGCTCGAATGCCGTCGAAGTTTACGTTCATCGGGTTCGCCGCAAACTCGAGCATCACTCGGCGGGCGTCCAGATCAAGACCATCCGGGGCGTCGGCTACATGTTGTCGGCGGCCGCCTGACCCTGGTCCCAAAGCCGTAATTCGACCATCATCGCGTCAGGCGCTCATTGCATGCACTGCGGCGGCATTGAGCCTTTGCCCGCCGATCGCCCAGTCTCCCTGCTCGATCTCGTTGATCTTGACCCAGGTGACCGGGCGCATCGCTTCGCCCTCGACCGCGACCATTGCATCCGTGACCTTCTCGATAATCGACTTTTTCTGGTCGGGCGTGAACGCGTCCTTGATGACGTCGATGGTAACCAGAGGCATGGGCTTTCCCCTTCTGCTGCGCCGGACGGCCCGGCGGAATGCCCTCCTCTGGGCGCTCCGCTTTCGTCTCTCCAGTTCAGCTTCTGAAGGAATCAGCTACAGTTATTGAAGTGGAGGGCAGAGCGCCCGGGTGTATTCGAAGGCGGGAGGCGCCATGAACTACGGCCAGTTCTGCCCGATATCCAAGGCGACCGAGATTCTCGGCGAGCGCTGGACCTTCCTGATCGTTCGTGAGCTGCTGATGGGAGGACGGCGGTTCAATGAACTCCAGCGCGGATTAGGCGACATTTCGCCGGCGCTGCTGACCGCGCGCCTCAAGTCGTTCGAGGCCGAAGGACTGATCGTTCGCCGTCGGCTAAAAGGGAAGCGCGGGTACGAATATTGCCCGACGTTGGCCTGCGAGGAGCTCAGGCCGATCATCGTCGCCTTGGGCGAATGGGGTCTTTGCTGGGCGCGCAACACCCTCGCCACCGACTATTGGGACGTCGAGATGCTGATGCTCTATCTCGAGCGGAGCATCGATCCCGCCCAGCTGCCGGGCAGCGAGACCGTCATCCAGTTCAAGTTCAATGACGTTCCGCGGCAGCGCGACTGGTGGCTTCTGGTCCGCGACGGCAAGGTCGATGTCTGCATTACGGCGCCCGGCCGCGACGTGGATGTCTTCTTCTCGACGACAGCGCGTACGATGAGCGACGTGTGGATGGGCGAGCGAACCTACCGCGACGCCGTGCTTGCGGGTGATCTCATTATCGAAGGCGATCTGGCGCTCACTCGCCGGATCAGTTCGTGGCTTAGGCCAAGCATCTTCGCCAATTCCAAAAGGGCGCCGATTGCTGAAACGAGGACTAACCAAGCTTAGGGCGTTTCAGGTCCATGTAATTTCGGCCTGCTAGGGAATGCAGAAGCATCGGCTTGGCGGAAGGGCGAACGGCACGGATGAGTCAGCGGACCTTCGCCTTGACCGTCCTGTCGCTCGCAACGGTGATCGTGCTCACCGTCATCGTCGAGAGTGCGCTGTTCCGCTACTGAGCCGTTTCGGATCGACGGCGCAAGAAAAAGGGCGGCCCGGTGGGACCGCCCTTCTTTCCTGTACCCCGGCGCAGGCCGGGGTCCAGGTTCGCTGATGGATCCCGGCGTTCGCCGGGATAACTCTATGCCGCCCTTGCGGGCCGCTCGGTTACTTCAGCTCGACGGTGCCGCCGGCGTCCTCGATCTGCTTCTTGATCTTCTCGGCCTCATCCTTGTTGACGCCTTCCTTGACCGGCTTTGGAGCGCCTTCGACCAGCGCCTTCGCCTCGCCGAGGCCAAGGCCGGTGATCGCGCGGACTTCCTTGATCACGTTGATCTTCTTGCCGCCGTCGCCGGTGAGAATGACGTCGAACTCGGTCTTCTCTTCAGCCGGAGCCGCAGCGGCAGCGCCGCCGCCCGCAGCCGGAGCAACCGCGACCGCAGCAGCGGCCGAAACGCCCCACTTCTCCTCGAGCTGCTTGGCGAGATCCGCCGCCTCGAGAACCGTCAGTTCGGAAAGCTGGTCGACCAGCTTAGCAATGTCAGCCATTTGAATACTCCTTGGTGGGCTCTTCGGCCCGATTTGTCGTGCGTTGATGAAAACTCGTTGCTTATGCGGCTTCTTTCGCGCCGTAGGCGCCGAAGACCCGTGCCAGCTGCGCGCCCGGCTCGTTGATGGTGCGTGCGATCTTGGTCGCGGGCGCCTGGATGAGGCCCACGATGGTCGCGCGCAGCTCGTCGAGCGAGGGAAGCGCGGCAAGCGCCTTGATCCCGTTC
>JBQCCG010000198.1:0-12645 GCA_051962455.1 Sphingomicrobium sp.
CGGATTGGTAAGCCATAAAGTCACACCAAATGCGCCGCTCACCGTGACTTTAGTGACCTTAAGCCTGGAGACTACCCCATGAGACAACTTCCGCCGCCTGGCACCTTCGCCGAAGGCCAGCGCTACATTTACGGCATCCTCGCCTCCGCCGCCGGCATGTTCTGCGGCGCGGCAGCCGGCTTCATGGTCGCGCTTCTGATGTGGGGCGGCTGGAGTCCGTCCGAAGAGCATACCATCGTTACGATCTTCGGCTGGTCGCTCGGCGGCTTCATCGCCGCGATGATTGTCGTGATCGTCGGCCTGCTCGCCGGCGGGCCCGTGGGGCGTGTGAAATTCACCGCCAGCCGCGACGGCGCGGCTTTCGAGGCGGACGGCAAATGATCCTCAAGCTCCTGAACTGGCAAGGCGTCGCCGGAATTGCCGTCAGCCTCGCGCTCGCCATCATGCTGCTGATCCAGAAAGGCGAGACGCGCGACTGGAAGAAGCAGAGCGCGAGCTTCGAACAGCTCTACCGCGACGAGCAGGCCGCCTTCTCCACCACCGTCGCCGACTATCGAGCCGCCGCCGACCAGGCCCGCGCCGCCGACGAGGCCAACGCCGGCCGCGTCGCCGCCGAGCAGAAGTCGATCAACCAAAGGACCGCCAATGACTATGAGAATCGCCTTGATGCCGCCCATGCTCTTGCTCAGCGCCTGCGCGACCAAGCCGCAAGCGCCGCAGCCAATTCCGGTGCTGGCGCAAACGCATCAATGTCCGGCCTACCCGCTGCCGCCGGCGGAGCTGCTCAAGGTACCGGTCAGGACCGACTTTCTCTCGACGAGCGCGAACTAGCGACCGAGCAGGCGATCCAGCTGGACGAGCTGATCAAGTGGGTCAGAGCGCAAGCTTCCGTGGATCCGAGCGGGCAGGCCGCGATGGAAAGCGCTCCCAACTCCCGCTAACGGCGGTTGCGGGGGAAGCAGCGCGATGAAACCTGATCGTCTGAATGCACTCACCGACGGCGTTGTCGCGATCGTTCTGACGATCATGGTGCTCGAGCTGAAATTCCCTGCCCAGCCGACGCTTCAAGCGGCGCTTGCGGTGATGCCGCTTCTCGCCGCTTATTTGCTCGCCTTCGTCAATGTGGCGATCTTCTGGAACAACCATCACCACATGATGCAGTCCGCGCATCGGGTGACCGGCGCAGTGCTGTGGGCCAACCATTCCCTGCTGTTCTGCCTGACCCTGTTTCCGCTGATGATCCGCTGGATCGACGACGCCGGAGTGACGGCGTGGCCGGTCGCGTCGTTCGGCATCGTGCTGGTCGGGGCGGCCATCACCTACCAGCTGCTCGAGCGGGCATTGATCGCGGCGGAAGGCGAGGATTCAGGACTGCAGCGCGCGCTTGGGCACGGCGCCAAGGAATGGGTGAGCTTCGCCGGCTATGTCCTCGCCGTGCCGCTCGCGTTCGTTTCTCCCTACATCTCGGTCGCGATCTACGTCGTGATTTCGATCGTCTGGATCATTCCCGACCGCCGGTTTGAGCCGCACACATAGTTGCAGCGGTCGCCGTTGCTCCCCACCTCGTCTTTCAAAGGAGCAAGCTTTGGAAAATTGGCACGGAACGACAATCCTGGGCGTCAAGAAGGGCGGCAAGACCGTCATCGCCGGCGACGGGCAGGTATCGATGGGCAATACGGTGATGAAGCCCAATGCGAAGAAGGTGAGGCGCATCGGCGAAAAAGGCGAGGTGATCGGCGGCTTCGCCGGAGCGACGGCCGACGCCTTCACTTTGTTCGAGCGGCTGGAGCGCAAGCTCGAGCAATATAACGGCCAGCTGATGCGCGCCGCGGTCGAGCTCGCCAAGGACTGGCGGACCGATAAGTATCTCAGGAACCTCGAAGCGCTGATGATCGTCGCCGACAAGGAGATCATGCTGATCCTCACCGGCAACGGCGACGTGCTGGAGCCCGAGGGCGGAATCGCCGCGATCGGTTCGGGCGGCAATTACGCGCTGTCCGCGGCGCGGGCGCTCACCGATTACGAGCAGGACCCGGAGGTCCTCGCCCGCCGCGCCATGCAGATCGCCTCGGAGGTGTGCGTCTTCACCAACGACCGGCTGACGATCGAGACGATCGAAGGCTGAGCATGCTTGAAGTGCCTCGATCCGGTCCCGACATTGCCTGACGAGATGAATTATCAGACCACGATCCCGCAAAGCGGGGAGCAAGCCGAATTGCTGAAAGACAAGCTCACGCCGAAGGCAATCGTCGCCGCGCTCGACCATCACATCGTCGGCCAGGATGACGCGAAGAAGGCGGTCGCCGTCGCGTTGCGCAACCGATGGCGGCGGCAGCAGCTCGCGCCCGAGCTGCGTGAGGAGATCACGCCCAAGAACATCCTGATGATCGGCCCGACCGGCTGCGGCAAGACGGAGATCAGCCGTCGGCTGGCGAAGCTCGCCGACGCGCCGTTCGTCAAGGTCGAGGCGACCAAGTTCACCGAGGTCGGCTATGTCGGCCGCGACGTCGAGCAGATCGCCCGCGACCTGGTCGAGGAAGCGGTTCGCCTCGAACGCGAGCGCCGCCGGAACAAGGTCCGCGGGGCCGCCGAGGACGCGGCGATGGACAAGCTCCTGGATTCGCTGACCGGCAAGGGCTCAAGCGAAGCGACCCGACAGAGCTTCCGGCAGCGGTTCACCGACGGCAGCCTCGACAAGGCCGAGGTCGAGATCGAGGTCGACGAGGCCCCGGCGATGCCCTTCGAGATCCCCGGCATGGGCGCGCAGGTGTTCGATTTGAAGTCGATCATGGGCAAGGCGATGGGCCAGACCCCGCGCAAGCGCCGCAAGCTCAAAGTGCCGGAAGCCTTCGCTCGCCTGACGGACGAGGAAGCGGACAAGCGCCTCGACCCGGACGACATCAACCGCGTGGCGCTCGCCGATGCGGAGGCGAACGGGATCGTCTTCATCGATGAGATCGACAAGATCGCGGTCAGCGACGTCCGTGGCGGCTCGATCAGCCGCGAGGGCGTTCAGCGCGACCTGCTTCCGCTGATCGAAGGGACCACGGTCGCGACCAAATACGGGCCGCTCAAGACCGACCATATCCTGTTCATCGCGAGCGGCGCATTCCACATCGCCAAGCCGGCCGACCTGTTGCCGGAGCTTCAGGGGCGGCTGCCGATCCGGGTCGAGCTGAACGCGCTGACCCAGGAGGATTTCGTGCGGATTCTCTCCTCGACGCGCGCCAACCTGACCGAGCAATATCGGGCTCTGCTTGGCACCGAGGGCGTAACGATCGAGTTCGCCGATGACGGGATCCAAGCGCTCGCGCGCATTGCCGCGGAGGTCAACGAGGCCGTCGAGAATATCGGCGCCCGCCGGCTGCAGACGGTGATGGAGAAATTGCTCGAGGACGTGAGCTTCGAGGCCGAGGACCGCAGCGGCCAGAGCCTGCTGATCGACGCCGCGTTCGTCGAGAAGCAGCTCAGCAGCATCGCCCGAAACGCCGATTTGAGCAGGTACGTGCTCTAGGAGCGTTCCGCAGTCTGTCGGCTGGCTGACACAATTCGGCGAACCGGCTGCACCCGCGCGTTCGGCATTTCGTTCAGTCTCCACTTTTGCAACAGTGGAGATAGAGCATGCAAGTTGGACTCAACGGCCCGGTGGGTCTCATTGCCCTGGTGATTTCCAGCGTGGCTGCGGCGCAGGCCCAACCCTCCGCGCAGCAAACCACTTCGACGACGACCCAGCAGACGCCGGACCAGACCCAGACCACGACGACGCGCAGCACCACGACTGCGGTTCCGGGGACGCCTGCGGCTCCCGCCCAAACCCAGACGACCACGACCCGAAGCACCGCGACGACGCCGACGGACAGCGCGACCGGCGCGCCGGTTGGGCCGACGGAGCGGTCAACGTCCACCTCGACGACCACCACCAGCGCCGCGGCGGTTCAGCCTGCGACTGCAGCCGACGTGAAGGCCGGCGTTTCCGTCTACGACCAGAAGGGCGGCGTGGTCGGCAAAATCGAGTCCGTGAACGCCAAGGGCGCCGTGGTCAGCACTGGCGTCGTTAAGGCGACGATCCCGATCTCCAGCTTCGCCAAGAGCGACAAAGGCCTGGTCATCGGCATGACCAAGGCCGAGCTCGATGCATCGGCGAAGGCAAAGACCAGGACGACCAAGCCAAAGTAAGCCGTCAGCCTGGGACTCGCCGGTAGCGCCAGATCAGTCCTTCGACGAAGGGCGGCCAGAGGCTCGTTTCGACGCCCGCGAGGCGGAGCCGCCCGGCGACCCAGCTGTTGCAGGTCTTGAACATGCTCTCCTTGCCGATTGCGCGGTAGAATGCGTCGGAGGGTCCGTAGCCAGGGTGGTCGATGCGGATCGGCTTTCCCGGGCCGTCCAGCGCGATGTCGGCGCGGACCGCCGCCCACAAGCGGCGGTATTCCTCTGGTCTCAGCCGGATTTCGCGGACCGCATAATATGGATTCGGCACATATTCGACGTGCATCACGCGCTTGCCGCCGGTCAGCGCAGACCAGATCGTCCTGGGCGTGATGTCCCACGAGGTCGGCGTATTGAGATAGACGTGCTGCTCGCCGGAGCCGAAGGCGATCCATCCCGCGGTCGGATCGGGTGCGGCGAAATCGCCTTTCGGGAACAGCGGCGCCCAGTCGAGCCCATTGGCCCTGACCGGCATGATGAGGTCGGCGTGAATTCCATTATCGGCGAGATAGACGACAGTCCCCTGCCGAGGTTCGATCCAGCCGCGGTTGACCGGAATGAGCGAGCCGGCGAGCGCGGCAACGAGATAGAGTGCCGGCAACGCCAGAAGGATTGTCAGCAGCCGGCCAACCCATTTGCCCAATGTGCTTTTCCGCCGCCGGCGCACCGAAGCTCCCTATCACCTTGCCTTGTCGGATAGCCCTGCCTAGATGCCGCCGCCAAGGTCGGGGCGTAGCGCAGCCTGGTAGCGCATCACACTGGGGGTGTGGAGGTCGCTGGTTCGAATCCAGTCGCCCCGACCAGTCTTGCCGTAGACCGTCCTGACGACGGTCGTTAGGGCAAGACTCAATTCAGCAGAGAGACTTTACCCTTCGATGTCCAACTCACCCATATTGATGAGCATGGTCCAGGCTGCCCCGGCGGGTCAGCCGAACGGGACTGCCGCGCTGCTGTTTCAGATTTTCCCGTTCATCGTCGTCTTCGGAATTTTCTACATCCTCTGGATTCGGCCTCAGCAGCGGCGGGTGAAGGACCATCAGGCCGCCATCATGGCGGTCAAGAAGGGTGATGAAGTGGTCACCGGAGGCGGAATCCGCGGACGCGTCACCAAGGTCAACGAGGATGAAGCGGAGGTCGAGATCGCCCAGGGCGTGAAGATCAAGGTGATCAAGTCGACGATCAGCCAGGTGCTGAGTCCGACCGGCAAGCCGGCGAACGATTAGAGGGCGACCAGAGTGCTCGAATTCCCCAAGTGGAAAGTCTGGCTGATCGCGATCGTCATCGCGCTCGGCGTTCTGCTGTCCATCCCGAGCCTCATCGCCGGGACACCAGTGGAAGGCGCGTGGCCGAAGTGGATGCCGCAGTACAAGATCAGCCTCGGGCTCGATCTTGCCGGCGGAAGCCATCTGCTGCTCGAGGCCGACGCCCAGGACGCGCAGAAGCAGCGGCTTCAGGCGATGGAAGACGAGGTCAACACGGAGCTTCGACGCGATCCGCAGATCCAGATCGGCGACATTTCGACGGCGGGCGGGCGGCTGTCGTTCATGGTCCGCAATCCGGCGCAGGTCGACGCAACGGTCGACCGGATGCGCAACCTGACAAAGCCGCTGGCTCTCACCGGCAACCGCGACTGGGACGTGCAGGTGGTCGATTCGACGCGGATCGTCATGACCCCCACTGCGAGCGGATCGGCGCAGGCGCTGAAGGATGCGATGGGCGTCGCGCGCGACGTCGTTCGCCGCCGGATCGACCCCTCGGGAACCAAGGAAATCACGGTCATTACCGAAGGCGGCAATCGGATTTTGGTCGAGGTCCCCGGAGTCGAGGATCCGGAGGCGCTGAAACGGCTGATCGGTCAGACCGCGCGCCTGGAGTTCAAGCTGGTCGACCTCTCGGCCAGTCAGCAGGACGTTCAGCAGGGTCACGCTCCACCGGGGAGCCAGGTGCTGCCGATGGCCGACGGCAGCGGCTCCATTGCGGTCAAGCGCAGGGTGATGGTCTCAGGCGACCAGTTGACGGATGCCAAGCAGAGCTATGATCAGGACGGCCGGCCGGACATCGACATCACCTTCAACACGGCAGGCGCGAAGCGCTTCGCCCGCGCGACACAGGAGAACGTCGGAAAGCCGTTTGCGATCATTCTCGACGACAAGGTCCTCTCCGCGCCCAATATCCAGGAGCCGATCCTCGGCGGTCGCGCGAACATCACCGGAAGCTTCACCGTCCAGAGCGCGCATGACCTCGCCGTCAGCCTCGCCTCGGGCAAGCTGCCGGTGAAATTGAATGTCATCGAGGAGCGGACGGTCAGCGCCGAGCTCGGGCAGGACTCGATTCACAAGGGCGTGATTGCGTCGGTCGTCTCGGTCGGGCTGGTGATCATCTTCATGCTCGTCACTTACGGCCGGTTCGGCGTCTATGCGAACATCGCGCTGGTCGTGAACGCATTCCTGATCCTCGGCATCATGGCGATGTTCAATGCGACGCTGACGCTTCCGGGAATCGCCGGCTTCATCCTCACCATCGGCGCCGCGGTCGATGCCAACGTCCTCATCAACGAGCGAATACGCGAGGAAATACGCCGGGGACGGCGGCTGCTCGATGCGGTCGAGACCGGCTATCACGAAGCGTTCCGCGCGATTTTCGACGCCAACGTGACGCACGTCATCTCGGCCGCGATCATGGCCTATTTCGGCTCCGGTCCGGTGCGAGGGTTCGCCGTCGTGCTGCTGATCGGCGTCGTCACCTCGGTGTTCACCGCCGTCTATTTCACCCGCATGCTGGTCGCGCTGTGGATCCGCCGCACCCGCCCGCGCGAACTCCATATCTGAGGTCCTAAAGCGATATGAAGCTCCTCAAGCTGGTCCCCGACCACACGAACGTCGACTTCATGCGCTGGCGCAATGTCGCGCTGGTGCTGTCGACGATCGCGACGCTCGCCTCGATCTCCTTCACCATCTATCGCGGGTTGAACCTCGGCATTGACTTCGTCGGGGGCGAGGTGGTTCGCGCCGAATTCGTTCAGCCGGTCCACATCGACGACCTCCGCACCCGCGTCGATCGTCTGGGCGTCGGCGAAGCCAGCATTCAGGCGCTGGGCAAGGACGACCGGACCTATCAGATCCGCCTGCCCAAGCCGCCGGGGCCGGAGACGGCCTCGAACGCGATGGTCAGCAAGCTGCGGGCCGCGATCCCGCAGCAATATGCGGGCGCCCGGGTCGATGCCGGCGATTCCGTTTCCGGCAAGGTCAGTGAGGAGCTCGCGGCCGACAGCGCCAAGGCGATCGGGATCGCGATGATCGGCATCGCCATCTACATCTGGTTCCGTTTCGAATGGCAGTTCGGCGTCGGCGCGCTGCTGACGCTCGCCCACGATATTGCGATGACGCTCGGATTCTTCGCCTTCACTCGATTGCCGGTCGACCTCAACGTCGTCGCCGCGTTCCTGACGATCATCGGCTATTCGCTCAACGACACGGTGGTGATCTACGACCGTATTCGCGAAAATCTCAGGAAATATCGAAAGATGGCGATCCTTCCGCTGCTCAATCTTTCGCTTAACGAGACGCTCGCGCGGACCGTCGTCACTTCGCTTACCGTTCTGATTGCGCTCGGAGTCCTGATGCTGATTGGCCCGGAGGTGATCTTCGGCCTCGCGATCGCGATCTTCCTTGGGGTGGTGATCGGCACCTATTCGTCGATCTATATCTCCTCGCCTGTCCTGGTGTGGTTGGGGGTCCAGCCCGACAGCTTCCTCAAGACCGAGGACAAGGAAGGCGCGGAGGCGCAGACTGCTTAATCTCCCTCCCCTTGATGGGGAGGCCGGGTGGGGTGACGATGGACGTCGAGCGCGGCTCCAAAGACACCCCTCCCAACCCTCCCCCATCGAGGGGGAGGGCTCATTCTAGGTTCATCGATCAATGCCCAGTCAGCTTGCTTGGCCTCTCGAAACGGCCACGCTAATGAGGTCCCCATGCTGAAGTCTTCCCGTCCGATCATCCTGCTCGCCGCCGCGGCCGCAGTTCTCCCGCTGGCGGCCTGCGCGCACAAGAAGACGGGGCTGGATACGGCCTATGTCGCCCGCGACGTGAGCTCGCTTTACAACGCGGCCAGGGATTCGATGAATTCCGGCGATTATGACACGGCGGCCAAGCTGTTCGACGAGGTCGAGCGCCAGCATCCTTATTCGGTCTGGGCGCGCCGGGCGCAGATGATGAGCGCGTTCAACTATTATCTCGCGCAGAAATACACCGACGCAATCAGCTCGGCTCAGCGCTTCCTGACCATCCATCCGGGCAATGCCGAAGCGCCTTACGCCCAGTATCTCATCGCCATGAGCTATTATCAGCAGATCGACGAGGTCACGCGCGACCAAACGACGACGCAGCAGGCGTCCGACGCATTCGGCGAGCTGATCCGGCGTTATCCCGACAGCCGCTACGCCGCCGATGCGCGGCTGAAAATGGACCTGATCAACGACCATCTCGCCGGCAAGGAGATGGAGATTGGCCGCTTCTATCAGCGCGAGGGACAGTGGCTTGCGGCGACGTATCGTTTCCGCACCGTGGTCAATCAGTATCAGACGACGTCGCAGACGCCGGAGGCGTTGGAGCGGCTGGTCGAATGCTATCTCGCGCTCGGCATCCCGGATGAAGCCCAGAAGGCGGCGGCGGTGCTCGGCCGCAATTACCCGGGGACCAGCTGGTACAGGCAAGCGCTGCGGCTGATGGGGCGTGACCGGCAGCTGACGCAGCGGCGGACGGCTTCCCGGAAGTGAGCCCGCCGGAGCTGCCCCTCACATGCTGAGGCAGCTCACGATCCATAACATTGTGCTCGTCGAGCGGATCGAGCTCGAGTTCGAGTCCGGTCTCGGCGTGCTGACCGGCGAGACCGGGGCGGGCAAGTCGATCCTGCTCGACGCGCTCGGGCTTGCGCTTGGCGCGAGGGCAGACTCAGCGCTGGTACGGGCGGGTCAGGAATCGGCGTCGGTCTCGGCCGAGATCGCGCTCGCGCTCGACCATCCGGCAATCGGCTTTCTCCACGAACAGGGGGTCGCGCCCGAGCCCGGTGAAGCGCTGATCCTGCGCCGATCGCTCAAGAGCGACGGCGGCAGCCGGGCGTTCGCGGGCGGCGCCAGCGTGCCGGCTGGTTTGCTCCGGGACGTCGGCGGCCTCGCAGTCGAAATCCATGGGCAGCATGACGATCGCGGGCTGCTCAACCCGAAAGGTCACCGCGCGCTGCTCGACGCCTTCGGCAGGTTCGATACCGGCGAGGTCGAACGGCGCTGGGCCGAGGTCATCAGGATTGAGGGCGAGTTGGCGGAAGCCCGGGCGACTGCCGCAGCCGCCGAGCGCGACCGCGAATGGCTCGAGCATTCATGCCGGGAGATCGAGGCGCTGGCGCCGGAGGAGGGCGAAGAGAGCCGCCTCGCCGAAGAGCGCGCCGCGATGCAGGCAGGGCTCAAGGCCGGAGAATCGCTTACCGGCCTCGACGAGTTGCTTGGCGGCTCCGATGGAGCCCTTGCCCAGCTGAGGCTCGTCGCGCGACGGATCGAGCGCGGCGCGGCCGACCATCATTTGCTCGCCGAGGCCCTTGCGGCGCTCGACCGGGCGCTGATCGAAGCGAGCGAGGCGGAGGACCGGATCGCCCGCGCCGCCGACGCAATGGCGTTCGATCCGGACCGGTTGGAGCGGGTCGAGGCGCGGCTGTTCGACATCCGCGGGCTGGGGCGCAAGCATCGGGTGGAACCGGACCAGCTCGCGACCTTGGGGGCGCAGATGCGCGAACAGCTATCCGCGATCGAGGCTGGCGGTGAGCGGATCGCCGAACTCGACCGGGAGCTGGCCGCGGCGCGCGGGGCCTATGCCGGCGCCGCCGACGCGCTGAGCAGCCATCGCCGGGATGCCGCGGCCCGTCTCGACGCTGCTGTCGCGGCGGAGCTGGCCCCGCTGAAGCTCGATGCCGCGCGGTTCCGCACCGCCATCGCCGCTGCCGAGCCCGGTCCAGCGGGGACGGATCGCATCGAGTTCGAAGTCTCGACCAATCCCGGCGCTCCGTTCGGCCCGCTGACCCGGATCGCGTCGGGCGGCGAGCTGTCGCGGTTCATCCTCGCGCTGAAGGTCGCGCTTGCCGAGGCGGGAAGCGCCGCGACGATGATCTTCGACGAGGTCGATCGCGGAGTCGGCGGAGCGGTCGCAAGCGCAATCGGCGAGCGGCTGGCGCGCCTAGCGGAGCAGAGCCAGGTCCTGGTCGTCACCCACAGTCCGCAGGTGGCGGCGCGCGCCTCGCACCATTACCGGATCGAGAAGAGCCACGGCCCGGATGGGACCCGAACCACAGTCCGCAAGCTCAATCCCGAGGAGCGCCGAGAGGAAATCGCGCGGATGCTGTCCGGCGCATCGGTCACCGAGGAAGCACGCGCCCAGGCGTCGCGCCTGCTGGATGCGGCATGACGAGTTACGTGGCCTTGTTGCGCAGCGTGAACCTGCTCGGCAACAGCGTGCTCAAGATGGCCCACCTGAGGGCAATTGCGGAAGATCTCGGACTCGGCAGCCCGCGCACGTTCATTGCCAGCGGCAACCTGCTTTTCACCAGTGACCAGCCCGAACAGGAGCTGCGGACCATGATCGAGCATCGCATCGAATCACACATGGGACGGTCAGTCCGCGTGGTCGTCCGAACGGCCGACGAGATGGTGGCCGTTCACCGCATGAACCCGTTCCCGGAGGCCCACGGAAGCAACACGCTCGCCTTCTTCATGAACCAGCCGCCGCCCGCCGACTTGCTCGCGACGGTGCGCGGCCAGGCCGAAGACGAGCGGATCGCGCTGGGGACCCGCGAGGTCTTTGTCGCCTACGGCGAAAGGGGTATCGGCAGGTCGCGCCTCAGGATCCCCGCAGCGGAAGCGGGGACTGCGCGCAATATGAATACGGTGGCGAAGCTGGCCGCACTGGCAAGGGAGATTTCATGAGCAAGCATCGCGCAATCGCGCACAGTTTCGAGGACGAGAACCTGGAGAGTGTATTCGTCGGGCGGCGCGACGGCGAGCCGCGGCCGACCGTGGTCCTGATCCCGACCGTGATGGGCGTCACCGACCTGGAAATCGGGTTCGGGCGGCAGCTGGTCGAGCTTGGCTACAATGCGCTGGTCGCCGACCTGTTCGGCAAGGAATTCCACGGCGCTCCGCGCGACACGATGTTCGGCGAAATGACGCGCCTGAGGAGCGATCGCGCCGCGCTCCGCCGACGGATGCTCCACGTGCTCGACCTCGCCGAAGGCTTGGAGGAGGTCTCCAGCAAGCAGATCGTTGTCGCCGGCTATTGCTTCGGCGGCCAGTGCGCGCTGGATTTGGCCCGGAGCGGCGCGGACTTCGCTGCGGCGGTCAGCTTTCATGGGCTGTTCGATCCGCCGGGCCTCCCGTCCGAGAAGATCAAGGCCAAGGTCGTCGCGTTTCATGGCTGGGACGACCCGATGGTGCCGCCGGACAAGGTGGTGGCGCTCGGCAATGAGCTGACCGAGGCCGGCGCCGACTGGCAAATCCATGCCTACGGCCATGTCGGCCACGGATTCACCAACCCCAACGCGAGCTCGCTGCAGATCGAGGGCGTCGCCTACAACGCGCTCGCCGCCGAGCGCAGCTGGACGAGCTTCATCAACCTGCTCGAGGAATTGTTTGGCTGAGCCGCTGACCGAAGCCGAGGCCGCCAACCGCCTGATGCGGCTGGCGAAGGAGATCGCGCGGCACGACAAGCTCTACCACGACCAGGATGCGCCGGAGATTTCCGACGCCGACTATGACGCGCTGGTCCGCGAGAACCGCGAGCTGGAGGAGCGGTTTCCGCAGCTGGTGCGGGCGGATTCGCCGTCGAAGCGGTTGGGTGCCCCGCCGACCAGCGCTTTGGCGAAGGTGCCGCACGCGCGGCCAATGCTCAGCCTCGACAACGCCTTTTCGGCGGACGAGGTCGAGGAGTTCGTCGCACGCGTGAAGCGCTTCCTCGCGCTCCCGGCCGATGCGTTCGTGGCGATGACGGCCGAGCCGAAGATCGATGGGCTCAGCTGCTCGCTTCGGTACGAGAAAGGAGAGCTCGTGCTCGCAGCGACGCGCGGCGACGGCTCGGTCGGCGAGGATGTCACGGCGAACGTTCGGACGATCGGGGATGTGCCGCAAGCTTTGTTCCCCTCCCTGGCAAGGGAGGGGTTAGGGGTGGGTGCGGAGCGCAGCTCCGCGTCGGGCATTGAGCCCAACGCTGCGCTACCCACCCCCGGCCCCTCCCTTGCAGGGAGGGGAGGTATCCCCGACATCCTCGAAGTGCGCGGCGAGGTGTACATGTCCAAGGCCGACTTCGAGTCCTTGAACGAGCGGCAGGAAGCGAGCGGCAGCAAGATCTTCGCCAATCCGCGCAACGCAGCGGCGGGCTCGCTGCGGCAGAAGGACCCCGGCAT
>JBQCCG010000199.1:0-6927 GCA_051962455.1 Sphingomicrobium sp.
CATGCTGATCGATGCGCGCCACCCGGAAGAGACCCGGGTCGCGGTCGTCAAAGGAAACCGGATCGAGGAGTTTGACTTCGAATCCGCTGAGCACAAGCAGCTCAAAGGCAATATCTATCTCGCCAAGGTCACCAGGGTAGAGCCGTCGCTCCAGGCGGCGTTCATCGACTATGGCGGAAACCGCCATGGCTTCCTGGCGTTCAGCGAAATCCATCCCGATTATTATCAAATCCCCAAGGCCGACCGCGATGCTCTGCTCCGCGAGGAGGCCGAGCATGCCGCCGAGGAAGAGCGGCTGCGCGCCGCAGAGCTCGAGGCTGACGAGCGGGACGAAGCTGAAGAGGTCATCGAGTCCGACGAGGACGCCGCCGAGCTGCCGGAGAACGGCGACGGCGAGCAAGAGGAGCTCGATCAGCCGGCCGAGGCAGGAACCGGGTCGAATCGATCGCCGGTCGATGAATCCGCCGCCGACGAGCTCCGCAAGAAGCGCCAGGCGCTGCGGCGCCGCTACAAGATCCAGGACGTAATCCAGCGCCGTCAGGTGCTGCTCGTCCAGGTCGTCAAGGAAGAGCGCGGCAACAAGGGTGCGGCGCTGACCACCTATCTCTCGCTCGCCGGGCGCTATTGCGTGCTAATGCCCAATACCAGCCACGGCGGCGGAATCTCGCGGAAGATTTCCAACGGCGCCGACCGCAAGCGCCTGAAGTCGATCATGTCCGATCTCAACCTGCCGAAGACGATGGGCCTCATCGTCCGCACGGCCGGGCTGTCGCGCACCAAGACCGAGATCAAGCGCGACTTCGACTATCTCGCACGCCTGTGGGACGAGATCCGCGAGAAGACGCTCTCGAGCACTGCGCCAGCGCTGATCTACCGCGACAGCGACCTTATCAAGCGCGCGATCCGCGACCTCTACAACCGCGACATCGACGAGGTGATCGTCGAGGGCGACGAAGGGTACAAGGCTGCGCGGGGCTTCATGAAGCTACTGATGCCGAGCCATGTCCGGCGGGTTAAGCAGCACAGCGAGACAACCCCGCTGTTCCAGCGCTACGGGGTCGAAGACCAGCTCAGCGCCATGTACCAGCCGGTCGTCCAGCTGAAGTCGGGCGGTTACCTCGTCATCAACCCGACCGAGGCCCTGGTCTCCATCGACATCAACTCGGGCCGGTCGACGCGCGAGCACAATATCGAGCAGACGGCCTACACCACCAATCTCGAGGCGGCCCAGGAGATCGCCCGCCAGCTCCGGTTGCGGGACATGGCCGGCCTCATCGTCATCGACTTCATCGACATGGAGCAGTCGAGCCATGTCCGTAAGGTCGAGAAGGCGATGAAGGAGGCGCTGAAGAACGACCGCGCCCGAATCCAGGTCGGCCGGATTTCCAGCTTCGGCCTGATGGAAATGAGCCGTCAGCGGCTGCGCACCGGTGTGCTCGAGGCCTCGACCAAGCCATGCCCGCATTGCGACGGCACAGGCCTGATGCGGACCGCCGCCTCGGCCGGCCTCTCTGCGCTTAGAATCCTCGAGGACGAAGCGGCGCGCGGCCGCGGCGAGCGCATTTGCCTGCGAGCGGGCAGGGAAGCCGCGATCTACGTGCTCAACAAGAAGCGCGCCGAGCTCGCCGACATCGAGCAGCGCTATGGCGTCTCCATCGAGATCATCATCGACGAGAGCTTCGAGGGCGCTCGGATGACGGTCGAAAGCTCGGGCCCGCGCCCGGTCGCCGCTCCTCGACCGGCGCCTGTCGCTGAAGAAGAGGATGAGATCGAAGCCGACGAGGCTGAAGAAGAAATCGAGGACGAAGAGCCCGAGGCTCGCGAGGCCTCGCAAGAGGGCGACCGGCAGGGCCGCCGACGCCGCCGCCGTCGTCGGGGCGGACGTGGACGCGGGCGCCGCGAGGGCGGAGAGCATGCCGAGGGCGGGGAAGAAATTGCCGCCGATGAAGCTGCGTCGACTACCGAGCAACCCGCAGCCGAAGCGGCCGCCGAGGAACCTCGCGAGGGCGGACGCCGCCGGCGGCGGCGTCGTGGCCGAGGCGGCGCTGCTGCCCCGGGGCAGGCCGACTCTGTGGTTGAGGAAGCCATTGCGCCCGACAGCTCGCCGATGGTCGAGCGGCCGATCGACGAGGAGCCGGCGATTGCCGACACTCTCGCCGCCGAGGAACCGCAGCCTGCCCCGGCAAAGCGCACTCGCCGGAAGAAGGCGGCCGCCGAAGCCGAAGTGACCGTTCCCGAGCCTGCTCCGGCCGAAGCCCCTCCTGCGGAAACTGCCGACGAGGCCGCCCCTGCCGAGAAGCCGCCGCGCAAGCGGCGCTCTAAGAAGGCCGGGACCGGGCCTGAGCCTGAGCCTGAGCCGGCCGCCGAGCCGGTGCCACTTCCTGCCGCCAACAACGACACCGCGGAAGAGGCCTCGGGTGAGCCGCGCCGCAGCGGCTGGTGGCAACGGACGTTCGGCTAGCGATGCTCCCCCAGGTGGGGAGTTTTCATCGCGGGTTCACCGCCAAAAATGCTAGAGCGCCGGCGATGAACTCGCCGCTCGCCCGCTTTGCGCGCCTGTTCATGCTGGCGCTGATGCTCAGCATGGCGACGATTCAGCCGGCTCTTGCCCAGGACGATTCCGGCGTAACGGTGCTGCGCGACACCGAGACCGAACTGATGTTCAAGAAGATGTCGACTCCGCTGATCGTCGCGGCCGGTCTCGATCCGAACAATGTCAAAGTGGTCCTGGTCAACGATCCGGAAATCAATGCCTTCGTGGCCACGGGACAGCAGGTCAATGTCCAGTCCGGCCTGCTCGAGGCCTGCGATAACGTTAATCAGCTGCAGGGCGTCGTTGCGCACGAGCTTGGGCACGTCGTTGCTGGCGATTCAATCCGCAGCGGTCAGGGCGTGAAGCAGGCCACCGCGATCACGATCCTCTCGCTCTTGCTCGGTGTCGCCGCTGCCGCGGCCGGCGGAGCGGAAGCCGGGATGGGCGTTTTCCAGGCCGGACAGCGCGCGGCGCTGGGCGAGTACCTCGCGTTCACCCGAGCGCAGGAGGCGACCGCCGACGCTTCGGGGGCCCGCTTCCTGTCGAAGGCCGGGATCAGCGGCAAGGGCATGCTGCAGTTTTTCAAGAAGCTGCAGAATGAGGAATACCGCTACGCAATCTACTCGAAGGACAGCTTCGATACGACCCACCCACTGACGCAGGACCGAATCCAGGCACTCCAGCAGAAGCTCCAGGCGGACCCCGCTTACAACAAGCCGATCGACCCCGCGCTGGAGGCGAGCTTCGAGCGCGTGAAGGCCAAACTGCTTGGCTACATCGACCCGAAGCAGGCGGTGATCAAATATCCGGAGAGCGACCAGAGCATCCCAGCCCATTATGCGCGGGCCTACGCCTATCATCTCGGCGGCTATCCGCAGAAGGCCGAAGCCGAGGCGGACGCATTGCTGGCCAAGGACCCGCACGACCCCTTCTTCCTCGAGCTGAAAGGGCAAATCCTGCTCGAAGACGGCAAGCCGACGGAGGCGATCGCCCCGCTCCGTGAAGCCGTCAAACGGTCCGACGAAGCGCCGATGATCGCCGCGATGCTTGGCCACGCGCTGGTCGCGACCGAAGACCCGAAGAACTTCGCCGAGGCCAAGACCATCCTGAAAGTTGCCGTCGCCCGCGACAATGAAGACCCCTTCGCCTGGTATCAGCTTGGAATCATTTACGACCGCGAAGGCGACGACGCGCGGGCGGCGCTTGCGACCGCGGAGCGCAGCAATCTTACCGACGATCCGAAGATGGCGCTGGCGAGCGCCACCATGGCCATGAAAGGAATCCCGGTCGGAACGCCGGACTATCTTCGGGCGCAGGACATCGCCATGGTGTCGAAGGCGGAGCTCGCCAAGAAAGACAAAAGATACAGAGATCCGAAAGACCAATAAGAGTGGATGACAACAAAGCGGCGCCCGCGCGCCAGAGCATCTTCGGCGCGGCCCTCGCCGGTGGCATCATCGGTTCGATCGTCACTGCGGCGCTGCTGTTCTTCGCGGCCCCAGGCCTGCTCAGCAGCAAGATCGTGCGCGAAGGGCTGCTCGCCGACCCGAAGATCCTGACCGATACGGTGGATGCGCTTCGCGACGCCCAATATGCTCCGGTACTCGACGCCAACCGCACGGCGATCGAGACTCCCTTCGGAAGCTCGTGGAAGGGGGCGGCCAAGCCCGACGTGACCCTGGTCGAATTCTTCGACTACGCCTGCCCCTATTGCAAGGCGAGCAACCCCGCCGTCGACAGGCTGCTCCGGGAGGACAAGGGCCTTCGGGTCGTCTACCGCGAGCTGCCGATCCTCGGGCCGGACAGTGTCACCGCCGCACGGCTCTCGCTCGAAGCCTCGAAGCTCGGCCGCTTCGCCCAGTTCCATGATACGTTGTGGGCCACCGGGCGCCCCGCGCCGGATACCAACGCCAAGGCCGCCGCCGCGGCGCGGATCGACGCGACTCCCAAACAGGACCCCGAAATCGAGGCGGAACTCAATCGGAACCTGAAGCTTGCGGGCGAGCTCGGCGCGACCGGGACACCCTTGTTCGTAGTAGGTGACAAGGTGATGAACGGCGCCGTTGGCTACGACATGCTCAAGGAAGCGATCGACAAGGCGCGCGCCAAGGGCTGAGCCTTTCGTCCGGCGATCCGGCTGATTGACTTCCCCCGCGAACCGTTGATGAATGAGCGCCCGAGGAGTGGCCCGTCATGCTCAGGGGATTGAAGGCTGACGGACCAGGACGAGCCGAAGTGACGCATTGGGCGCGCCGCGCCAGGACGCCGAATGCGCCGCCTGCGAAGCACCTCTAGGACTCGACAGAGCCACGCCCGCGCCGAAAGCGCACAACCTGCACGCGGCTTCGTCCGCTTCCTGAGAATATTCGGCCCCGGGATCATCACCGGGGCCGCCGATGACGACCCGTCGGGGATTGCGACTTACTCCCAGACCGGCGCGCAGTTCGGCCTGGGGCAACTATGGACCGCGCTTTACCAGATTCCCCTGCTGCTGGCGGTTCAGGAGGCATGCGGCAGAATTGGCGCAGTCACCGGCAAGGGCCTCGCCGGAGTGATCAAGCAACATTATTCGCGCGCCGCGCTGGTGATCGTCGTGCTGTTGGTGGTGGTCGCCAACACGATCAACGTCGGCGCCGACATCGCGGCCGTCGGTGAAGCGACCAACCTCGTCATTCCAATCCCTCGTCCGATCCTGGTCGTAGTGACTACGGTCATCATCCTCGCCCTCGAGATTGCCGTTTCCTACGAGACCTACGCAAAGGGCCTGAAGTGGCTCGCGCTCGCGCTGCTCGCCTATCCGGCGACCACGCTGCTGGTGAAGCAGGATTGGGGTCAGATCCTCTACGCGACCTTCGTGCCACACATCGAACTGACGGTCTCGTTCCTGTTCATCATCACCGGCGTGTTCGGCACCTCCATCTCACCCTATATGTTCTTCTGGCAGGCGTCCGAGGAAGTGGAAGAGGAACGCGCCCGCCATTTTCGGCTGAAGTCCAACGGCGAGCCGCGGCTGCCGCGAAGCTTCATTTCCGACATGCGCATCGACACGGCGGCGGGCATGTTCGCCGCAGAGGCAGCGCAATGGTTCATCATCATCACGACCGCTTCTGTCCTGTTCAAGAATGGCGTCACCAACATCAAGACCGCAGCCGACGCGGCGAAGGCGCTGGAGCCGCTCGTGCGATCGTTCCCCGATGCCGGTGCAGTCGCGCGCACCATTTTCGCCGTCGGGATCGTCGGGCTGGGGCTGCTCGGAATTCCCGTGCTCGCGGGGGCAGCAGGCTATGCGCTCTCGGAAGCGTTCGGATGGAAAGAGGGGTTGTCGAGGAAGTGGAACGAAGCGCCCGGCTTCTACGGCGTGATCACCGTCGCGACCCTGGTCGGTCTCTCTCTGAATTTCATCGGCGTCGATCCGATGAAGGCGCTGGTGTTCACCGCCGTATTCAACGGCATAGCCGCCGTTCCGCTGCTGTTCGTCATCGCCCGCATCAACGGCAATTCGGCTATTTTGGGCGGCAGCAGAGGCGGCCTTCTTTCGCGGTCGATGGTCTGGCTGACGTTCGCCGTGATGGGATTGTCCGGAGCGGCACTGCTTTACACCACGATATCAGGCCGCTGATCCCTTGAAGCCCTGCGCGACGACATACCATTCGGACGAATCCTTGCGGCTGGCGGGTGGCTTGGCGTGCTTCACCGTCGAAAAGCTGCGCTTCAATTCGGCCACGAGCTGGTTGTCCGCGCCGCCGGCAAGCACCTTGGCGACATAGGCGCCGCCCGGCCGAAGCACCTCGCGCGCGAACTCCAGGCCTGCTTCAACAAGGGCCATCGTGCGCAGATGGTCGGTCTGCTGATGCCCCACGGTGTTCGCCGCCATGTCCGACAGGACGAGGTCCGCCTCACCGCCAAGCGCTTCCCTCAGGCGCTCCGGAGCCGTTTCGTCCATGAAGTCCATTTGGAGGATCGCTACGCCGTCGATTGGTTCGGTCGGAAGCAAATCGATGCCGGCGATCCGCGCCTGCGGCGATTTCCGGCGTATGACCTGACTCCAACCGCCCGGCGCGATCCCGAGATCGACGACGGCCTTCACACCCTTCAGCAATCCGAACCGCTCATCGAGTTCGAGCAATTTGTAGGCCGCCCGGCTGCGATAATTCTCCGCCTTGGCGCGCTTCACATACGGATCATTGAGCTGCCGTTCGAGCCATCGCGTCGACGAGACTTTGCGGCCCTTGGCGGTGCGGATGCGCTTCAATCCCCCCTCCCCTTCAGGGGGGGGGCTGGCGGTGGGGGGCCCGCATCAGGCCGCGAGCTTCCTTGCCCCCCCCCCCCCCCCCGCCTGCGGGGGGGTCAACCCCCCCCAGAAAGGGCGGGGGGAGGGAAAACAACCAAACCAC
>JBQCCG010000200.1:0-11160 GCA_051962455.1 Sphingomicrobium sp.
GAAGAAGCCGGCCAAAGAGAAAGCGGGGCCGACGCAAAAACATACGGGTCATCGGGCCCAGTCCAATGCGCCAAGCCAAGCTCCCGCCGAATCGCAAGTCATGCCCGGCATGGCAATGCCGACGACCTCTCAAGGTCCGCCTGCGGGGATGGGCCAGATGCATATGGACCACGGAGGCCACGCCATGAGCATGGGCTCAGCGCTCGGCCAATACCCGCAGCAGCGCGAGTCTGATGGCACGGCGTGGCAACCCGATGCCTCGACTCCGATGACCGGGCCGATGCTGATGTCCGGTGACTGGATGCTGATGGCGCACGGCGTTCTCAATCTTGTCTACGACCACCAGTCGGGTCCGCGCGGGGACGACAAGGCGTTCGCCAGCGGGATGCTGATGGGCATGGCGCAACATTCGCTCGGCGACGGCACGCTGCAGTTTCGGGCAATGCTCAGCCCCGATCCGTTGATGGGCCCCAGCGGCTATCCCTTGCTCCTCGCGAGCGGAGAGACGGCCAACGGCCGCGACCGGCTGATCGACCGCCAGCATCCGCACGACTTCTTCATGGAATTGTCCGCTTCCGCCTCGCAGAACATCGGCCGGAAGAGCAGCATGTTCGTCTATGCGGGGCTGCCGGGAGAGCCGGCGTTCGGCCCGCCATCATTCATGCATCGCGAGTCAATCATGGATTCGCCGGAAGCGCCGATCAGCCACCATTGGCTGGATTCGACCCACATCACCTTCGGGGTGGTCACGGCCGGCGTGGTGCTCGACCGGTTCAAGATCGAGGCCAGCCGGTTCAATGCGCGCGAGCCCGACCAGCACCGGTGGAACATCGAGACGGGACCGCTGGATTCAACTTCAGTCCGCGTGTCCTGGAACCCGACGCGGACGCTCGCGCTGCAGGGTAGCTGGGCCTATTTCAAGGATCCGGAGCAACTCGAGCCGGGTGTGAACCAGAAAAGGCTTTCGGCCAGCCTGCTCTACGCAAACGAGATTGCGCCGGGGTGGAAGTTCGCCACGACGCTCGCCTGGGGCCGCAAGACGATCGAGCATCATAATGACGACGCTTACGTTGCCGAGGCGTCGCTGAAGCACCATGCCTGGACGCTGTTCGGGCGCGGCGAAATGACCGAGAACCGGGAGTTGATCCAGGGACAGGACGAACCCGCCTACCGGGTCGGCAAGGTGTCGGTGGGGGCCGTCCGGGACTTCCGCATCGCCAGTCATCTGAGCCTCGGAGCGGGCGGGCTATTCGCGCTGAACTTCGTACCCGAGCCGCTGTCGTCACTGTACGGCGGACGCAATCCGACCGGCGCAATGGCGTTCGTGCGTCTCAGGCTGGAGTAAGGCACAAGCGCTTTGACCTGACCCGAAGCTGCTCTTACGCCTTCGCTTGGGTGGGAAAGAAGCGATGGTTCGTGAGATCGGCGAAGCGATGTTGGCGATGGCGCTAGCGGCGGCGATCGCGGCAGCCCCGGCGCCCGCACTGGCGCAAGTCGAGCATGCGACGCCGGCCAAGCCGTCCACCATCGATGAGTCCTACCTCTCCGAATTCAAATGGCGGAACATCGGTCCGAACCGCGGCGGCCGCTCGATCGCCGTCGCGGGAAGCGTCGCCCGGCCCAACGAATATTATTTCGGGGCGGTCGGCGGCGGACTGTGGAAGACGACCGACGGCGGCACCAGCTGGAAGCCGGTGACCGACGGCAAGGTCGACAATAGCGCGGTCGGCGGAGTGGCCGTGTGCGAGGCCAATCCCGACATCGTCTTCTTCACAACGGGAGAGACCGAGCTTCGCGGCAACATCATGCCGGGGAACGGCGTCTATAAGTCGAGCGACGGCGGCAAGACGTGGAGGAGTGTCGGGCTGCAGGCGGTCCGGAACTTCTCCCGAGTCGGGATCGATCCGAGGGACTGCAATCACGTGTTGGCCGGCGGCTTCGGCCATTACGGCGAGCCCAACCCCGAGCGCGGAGTCTATCTCAGCCGCGACGGCGGCCAGACGTGGAAGAAGACGCTCTACCGCGATCCGAAGACCGGCGCGGTGGACATTTCCATCGACCCGAACAATCCGAACATTGTCTACGCGGCGCTATGGGAGGCCTGGCGCAAGCCATGGGGAATGAGCTCGGGCGGCCCCGGCAGCGGACTGTTCAAGAGTAGCGACGGCGGCGAGACCTGGACCGAGCTGACCCGCAATCCGGGAATGCCGGCGGGGATCCACGGCAAGATCGGGGTCAGCGTGTCGCCAGCCGACGACAATCGCGTCTATGCGATCATCGAAAATGCGAACGGCGGCGTGTTCGTCTCCGACGATGCGGGCAAGACGTGGCGCAAGACCAACGACAGCCGCGACCTCCGTCAGCGCGCCTTCTATTACACGCGCATCATCGCCGATCCGAAGGTCAAGGACCGGGTCTATGTGACCAACGTCGACTTCTTCCGCTCGGACGACGGCGGCAAGACGTTCAAAACCAAGATCAAAACGCGCCACGGCGACAATCACGATCTATGGATCGCCCCCAACGACAACCAGCGAATGATCGAGGCGAACGACGGCGGCGCGAATGTCAGCGTCAACGGCGGCAAAAGCTGGACGAGCGAGGCTTATCCGACGGCGCAAATCTACCGCGTCACCATCGACCACCACTTCCCGTACTTCGTCTGCGGGGCACAGCAGGACAACACGACCATTTGCGTACCGAGCAAGGACTGGAAGCAGATGAATGTGCTCGGCGGTCAGTACGGCTATGCGGTCGGCGGCGGCGAAAGCGGCTACATCGCCAGCGACCCCAGGAACTCGAACATCTATTATGCCGGCAGCTACGGCGGAGAGCTGACCCGCTTCGACTATTCGAACGGCCAGGAGTGGGCGATCAACGTCCTGCCCGACAATCCGATGGGCTATTCGGCGAAGGACATCGCCGAGCGGTTCCAGTGGACCTATCCGATCGTGTTCGACCCGAACGATCCGAGCACGCTCTACGTCGCTTCGCAGCACGTGTGGAAAAGCACCGACGAGGGGCAAAGCTGGCAGAAGATCAGTCCCGACCTGACGCGCAGCGACCCGGCGACGCTCGGCCCCTCGGGCGGCCCGATCACGCTCGATCAGAGCGGGGTCGAGACTTACGGAACGGTGTTCGCATTGACTCCGTCGCGGCTCGAACGAGGCGTGATCTGGGCAGGGTCGGATGACGGTCTAGTGCACATTACCCGCGACGGCGGACGGAGCTGGGCTAACGTCACTCCACGTGGAATCCCTAAATATCTGAAGATCACGACGATTGAGGATTCGCCGACGCGACCGGGAACGGCCTTCCTGACCGGCCATGCTTATCTGCTCGACGACCTGCGCCCATATGTTCTGAAGACGACCGATTACGGAAGGCATTGGACGAGCATTTCCGCCGGCATTCCGCCAGACGAGATCGCGCGAAGCATCCGCGAGGACACGGCCCGGCCGGGGCTGCTTTACCTCGGGACCGAGCGCGGCGTGTGGATGAGCTTCAGCGACGGCCAGAGCTGGCAGAAGCTGCAACGCAATCTGCCGGTGACCCAGGTCGCCGATCTCGCAGTCACCGATCACGAGCTGGTGATCGCTACTCATGGACGCTCTTTCTGGGTGCTCGACAATATCGACACGCTGCGTCAGCTCGGCTCACTGAGCGGACCGCCGGCAGTCCATCTGTTCAGGCCCGCGCCGGCGGTGCGCCGCGTCGATCCCGGCGTGATGATCGATTACCTCCTGCCCAAGTCCCCGACGAGCCTGCGGATCGACATTCTCGATTCCTCAGGGAAGCTGGTGCGCAGCTTCGCCGGAGGACTGACCGCCGAGAAACAGCAGCCGACTGGCGGTGACAGCGGCGAAGAGGGTGGCCACCACGGACCTCCGCCCAAGCCGTCGATGAACAAGGGCCTCAACCGTTTCACCTGGGACATGCGCTATCCCGGTTTTACCGAATTCCCGAACATGATCCTGTGGGCGGGTGAGAACCGCGGTCCGCTGGCGGTCCCCGGCGCTTACGCCGTCCGACTGACGGTGGACGGGCAAGTCCAGACTCAGCCGCTGGAACTCCGGCTCGATCCGCGCGTGAAGGGCGTAACCGAAGCGGGCCTCGTGAAGCAGTTCCAGCTTGCGAGCGCGGTGCGCGACAAGGTCAGCCAGGCGAACGAAGCGGTCCTCCTGATCCGCGGCGTCCGAGCGCAGATCGGGCCCACTCTGCAGCAAGTGACGGACGCGCCGACCAGACGCGCCGGCGAGCAGCTCAATGCCAAGCTCGCTGCCATCGAGGGCCGAATCTATCAGGTCAGCAACCGGAGCTCGGAGGATCCGCTCAACTATCCGATCATGCTCAACGACAAGCTGGCGGGAGTCCTCGACCTTATCGAACGCGGCGATGCGCCGCCGACGACGCAGGACTATGCGGTGTTCGCCGACCTCTCGAAGAGGCTCGATGCCGAGCTGGAGTCATTGAATTCGGTGCTGGCGAGCGATCTTCCGGCGTTCAACGCGATGCTCGGGCGGGAGCATCTGGCGCCGGTCGAAAAGCGGCCGCTCCCTGCAGTCGAGCAGGGGAGCAACGATCAGGAGGATTCCGCCGAGGATGGCGATCGCTAAACCGGCGCGAGAATCGTCCGAAATGGCTCCATGTTCATCAAAGTCTCTTAAGCTCTGATCGCTAGAGCGAAGGAGACTCGATCTGTCAGATAGCTGACATTCACAATTCCGGGCGCGAGTGAAAGGAGTCCAATGCGTTCTGAAACACGGACGAGCTTATGTCCGTCGCGATTCTGCTCCGCTCACAACCCAGTGCAGGGCCTGGTGAGCAAGAAGCAATCGGAGCTAGTCAACGAGCCAGCGCTGGAGGGTGCAATCCTGTGTGCCGCCTGCGGATGCGTCTGGGTGCGCGACCAGGTCGGCCGCGCCCACATTCTTGGAACGCTTCGGCGCGAAGGCCGCAGTTATCAGTGGAAAACGCCGTACCGCGCCGGTGCTTCGGCCGGCTGAGCGCTGCCTAGGCCCGGGCGCTCGAATGGATTGCGGCCGCGCGCTTCTCATAATCTTCGGCGAGCGCCAGATGCCGCAACCGCGCCGCCTCGGTCAGCGCTTGCTTCGCCGCAAGCTTCTCACGCGCCGCCTGTCGATTGAGATAATGCACATTCGGGTACACCGAACCCCTCCCCAGAACCCGTTGCCCTATGTTCCATAATGAAACCGGGTTGCATGCAAGCTTTATTGTCCGTTGAGTCGTCGCGGGAGAATCGACGGTAAATCAACAGTGTAGCGTTCAATGGTCCGTCGGCTGCGGCGATTACTCTTCGGTGCGTATCAGCACGGTTTCGCCGATGAGGAGGAAGAGCAAGAAAGGCGCCCAGGCGGCGACCAGCGGGGGATAAGTGCCGGCGTTGCCCATCGCGAGGCTGAAATTGTCGACCATGAAATAAGCGAAACCGAGCGCCATTCCGATCACTGCGCGGACGAGGACCTGCCCTGAACGGGCGAGCCCGAACGCCGCGATCGCCGCGAGCAACGGCATCAGCACGGTCGACAGCGGCCCCGAAATCTTGTGCGCGAGCCCGGCCTTGGCTTCCTCGACCGGGCGGCCGGCGGCTTCGAGCTCGGCGATCCGCGTCTTGAGCGTCCAATAAGGGAGCTCGGTCGGATCGACCTTGGCGAGCGTCAGTTGGTTTTGCGTCACTCCCTGCATTCCGGTCAGTTGCGGGAAGTTCCGAACGATATTCATGTCGGCGTTGTAGATCTGGACGTTCTGGAGCAGCCAGTCGCCATGCCCCGGCCGGGGGATCGCGCGCGACGCCTGGATCACTCGATGGAGGACGCCGCCAGTGCGGTCATAGATGGTGACGCGATCGGCGACGAACGGTTTCCCGCCCGCAGCTCCGACGCGAATCAAATCGTCGGTGTTGAGCACCCAGACGTTGCTGACCACGCCGCTCGATTGCGGGACCGGCTTGTAGTCGTTGTCGCTCCATGCAGTGACGACACGGGTCGAGTTGACGACGACGAGCTCGTTGAAGGCGAACAGGAGCCCGGCAATGCCGATGCTGGCGACGACCAGCGGCGCGAGGATCTGGTGCGCAGACAACCCCGCCGCCTTCATCGCGACGACCTCGCTGTTCTGGTTCAGGCCGACGAAGGCGATGAGCGTGCCGAGGAGGACCGAGAAGGGCAGGAAACGCGAGATCAGCATCGGTATCCGGTAGGACAGATACCGCCACAGATCGGCATCGGTATTACCGGGCACCGCGAGAATCTTGCCGGACTCACCGAGGAGATCGAGCGTCGCAAGGATCAGCACGAGCGCGACCAGCACGGCAAAGCTGCGCGTCAGAAATAGGCGAACCATGTACCAGGCGAGCTGGCGCGACGGGAAGAAGCCGAGGTTGATCATGCGGTCACTTCGGTTCGTTCATCCCTTGCCTTCGGCATCAGGCCGCGGATGCGCTTGGCCATGCCGGCGAAGAACCATTCGAGCGCCCCGATCGGCTGGCCTCCGGGCTTGTGCGCGAGAACATGGTACATCCACATGATCAGACCGGCGAGCACAACGAGCGGTACCCACAAGCCAAGCGTCGGATCAAGGCGGCCGGCTGCCGCCGATGCGTCGGCATATTGGTTCACCTTGTGATAGGCGACGACGATCAGGATCGAGACAAAGATTCCGAGTCCGGAAGTGCTTCGCTTGGGCGGAACGGCGAGAGCGATCGCGAGCAGCGGAAGCATCAGCATCATGACGATCTCGACCATCCGGTAGTTGAAGTGCGCCTCGGCGGCGCCGCGGGCGGCGGGAGTCGACGCCTTGCCGCCGTAACCGAGCTGCCAGAGCTCGTGCAGGTAAAGCTCGTCGGCTTCGCCGACGGCGCGGCTCCGGAACTGGTCGATGGCGGGCAGGCTGACCGGCAAATCGTAGGACTCAAAGGCGAGCGTTCGCGGTGTTGCGAATTTCGAGCTCTCCTGAATCAGCCGGCCCTTCGATAATCGGAAGAGGATCTTGTCGGGATCGTCGGTCGAAAGGAAGCGGCCGCGATCGGCCGTGGCGGCGATGCTGTTGCCCTTGCCGTCGTCGCTCTGGACAAAGATGCCATAGAGCTGGGTGCCCTTATTCTCGCTCCGCTCGATCCTGAGCGTGATGCGCTTGCCGAGATGGTTGAACTCGCCGACCGTAATCGCCGCCCCGAGCGCGCCGGACTTTAGATCGAATTGCAGGCCCTTGTAGCGATAGTGGGTATAAGGCTCGAGGTAGCCGACGATCAGCAGATTGATGATCATCAGCGGCACCGCATACATGTAAGGCACACGCAGAAGGCGGCCGTATCCGACGCCGATTCCGCGAAGCGCGTCCAGCTCCGACGTCAGCGCGAGCTTTCGGAAGGCGAGCAGGATCCCGAGCATCAGCCCAATCGGGATGCCGAGCGAGAAATATTCGGGGAGCAGGTTTGCGAGCATGCGCCAGACGACGCTGACCGGCCCGCCGGCATCGACCACGTACTGAAAGAGCCGAAGCATCTTGTCGAGCACGAGCAGCATCGCCGCGAGCACCAGCGAGCCGAACAGGGGCGCTGCGATTTGCCGGGCGAGATAGCGGTCAATCAGGCCGAGATTGGGCAAATTTCGTCGTCCCAGCACCATGATTTGGCCGCAAAGGCAGCCGAGATTCCACAACGGACGGATGCACCCAGTCGCGGGCGTATCCGTCCGGCGACAGGGCCCTATACGAAACGGTGCGCGGATTCATGTCGAAAGTGATGCCGATGACCGAAGCCGCTGCCCCGGGAGGGCAGCTGTGTCCGGCGCCGGCCTCCGTCGCTTGCCGCGAGCGGAAGGCGAGACCGAGGATCGCGCTGCTGTCCAACCCCAAATCGACCGGGAACATCGCCCAGCTGCCGCAAATCCGCGCTTATTGTTCCGAACACCCCGATGTCTTCCATTATGAGGTCGAGCACGCGAGCCAGATCGGCGAGGCGATGAAATCGATCGCGCTGGTTCGCCCAAAGGTGCTGGCGATCAACGGCGGCGACGGCACCGTGCAGGCGACGCTGACGGAGCTCTACAACGGGGGACATTTCGGCGAAGCGCCGCCCCCCGTCGCGGTCCTCCCTAGCGGCAAGACCAATCTGATCGCGCTCGATCTTGGAGCGCGGGGCGATCCGGTCGAAACGCTCCAGCGGCTGATCGAGCTCGCGCGGACCGACGATCTCGCGCCTTATACGGTGGCTCGCGAGCTGATCGCTTTGCGGCGCGGCGACGGGGACGACCGCCCGGTCATCGGCATGTTCCTCGGCGGTGCGGGCCTCGCCGACACGATGCTCTATTGCCGCGACAAGATTTATCCATTGGGCCTGCCGAACGGAATCGCGCACGGCATCACTGCAATGGCCGCAATCGCCAAGCAGATTTTGCGGATCCGCGCGAGCTTCCTCCCCCCCGATTCGCAGCCACTCAGCGTTTCTTTGTCTCACCCGGGCGGCAGCTTGAGCGGCCGCTTCTCGCTGCTCGCCGTGACCACGCTCGAAAAGCTTCTCCTGTCGACCAACATCGGGGCGCACCGCCAGGGTACGCTGAAGCTGCTCGCGATCGAGGAACGGCCGAAGTCGGTGGTTCGGGCGCTGCTCGCCAAGATCGCCGGCAAGCTCGGCCGCTCCAATGTCGATGGCGTGCACATCAAGGAAGCCCATCAGATCACGATTGAGGGCGAGAGTTCGGAACTGATCCTCGACGGTGAGACCTTCCGAACCGAGGTCGGGCGGCCGATCAGCCTGACGCCGGCGCAGCCGCTGTCGTTCGTGAAGCTGGCGGCTTAGGTTTCCCCTCCCAGGAAGGGAGGGGTGAGGGGTGGGTGCGCGGAGCGCGCGATAGCGCTACGCTCAACCCATGAGCCGGTGCCTGCCAAGTGATCAGACGCAGCGTGCCCGAGCGCTGCGCAACAATGTGATTGTCGAATTGGACGGCAGTCAACATGCCGAGTCAAAACGCGATCAGCGGCGCGATGGCTTTCTCGGACGCGAGGGCTGGGTCATCCTGCGTTTTTGGAACAACGAAGTCGATGACAATCCCGAGGGCGTCTTTCAGCTCATCGTGAGTCGAGCCGCCGAGTGCCTCGGCGGCACCCACCCCCAGCCCCTCCCTTCCAGGGAGGGGAGGAAGAAACGCTCCCAATGACGGCAGATCTTCGCACCTTGGTCGCCGAGGAGTTGAGGCTGCCCGTCGATCGGCGGGTGCGGGAGGTTGCTGCTGCCATCGCCGCGAAGCACGGAGTCGCGAGCCGGGCGGTACTGTTCTACGGCTCGTGCCTGCGCGAGAAGCAGCTCGACGGGCTGATGCTCGATTTCTATCTGATCGTATCGGACTATGGCGCGGCCTACGAGAAGCGCTGGCTGGCGCTCGCGAACCGGCTGATCCCGCCCAACGTATTCTATTTTGAGCACGACGGCCTGGCCGCCAAATATGCGGTGTTGAGCGAAGCGGACTTTCATCGTTTGGCCGGACCGGAGACGAGCAGCGTTTCGGTGTGGGCCCGGTTTGCGCAGCCGTCGCGGCTGGTGTGGGCGGCGGACGAAGCTGCTCGTCAGCAATCTATCGACGCAGTCGCCCGGGCCGCACCGACCTTGCTGGCAGCTGCTGTGCCGAGGCCGAGGGAGAACGCGCTGGAACTGTGGCGCCGCGCGTTCGCGCTAACCTACTCCGCGGAATTGCGCGCCGAACGAAAGGGCCGAGCGACCTCGGTCGTCGACCTCGATCCCGAGCGATATGAACGTTTCTCCGCGCCGGCACTCGATCTCGCGCGTACTCTCCAGCCGCACAGCAGTTGGGCCTGGCGCCGGATCGAAGGCAAGGCGCTTTCCGTCGCACGGCTCGCCAAGGCGAGCCTGACTTTCGCCGGCGGCGCGGATTACATTGCCTGGAAGATCAATCGCCACGCGGGCACAGACATTCGCCTCAAACCTTGGCAGCAGCGGCATCCGCTGCTCGCCGGGTTGAGCCTGTTGCCGAAGCTGTTGCGAAGCGGTGCGGTTCGTTAGCGCGTCGCAGCGGAGCGGGGCGGTTCGGTGCTCCGGGCGAGGGCCGCGGCGACGGCATTGGCCAGAGCGCCGACGGTAAAAGGCTTCCTCAAGAGCTCATAATCTCGAAGATCGTCGGTTTCGCCCTCGCCGACATAGCCGGTGACGAACAGAACCGCGAAATCGTGGCTGCCATTCGATTTCAGGTAGCGGATGAGCTCGGGGCCGGTCATCTCGGGCATGATCACGTCGGTGATCACCAGGTCGAACATCTGTGAATTGAACAGTTCGATGGCCTCGGCGCCACCGCCGCAGGCGACCGGCTCGTAATCCAGGTCCTCGAGCGCTCCGACAGTGGCGGTGCGCACGCGCGGATCGTCCTCGACCAGCAGAATTCGTGCGCCGGCGACATGGACGTCGCTGGTCTCGAAGCGCTGGGCGGCCGGGTGCAGCCGGACAGGCGCCGCCGCCTCGGTGCGCGGCAGATAGATGGAAACGCTTGTCCCCTTGCCGACCTCGCTGTCGATGCCGACTTCGCCGCCGGATTCATGCGCGAAGCCGAAGATCTGGCTTAAGCCCAGGCCGGTGCCCTTGCCGACCGCCTTGGTGGTGAAGAAGGGCTCGAACGCGTGTTCGAGGACATCGGGCGGCATTCCGCAACCGGTGTCGGTGACGCTGATCTTCACATAATCGCCGGCGCGGATGTCGCCGACCTGGCTCGCGGCCATCGTCACGTTCTCGGTCGCGATCCGCATGCTCCCGTCACCCTCCATCGCGTCCCGGGCGTTCACGGCGAGGTTGACGATGGCATTTTCAAGCTGGTGCGGGTCGACATAGGCCGGCCACGCGTCGGGCGTGAGGTCGATGGCGATGTGGATTCGCTCGCCGAGCGTGCGGTCGAGCAGGTCGGACATGCCCTGAATCAGCTCATTGGGTTCGACCCGCTCCGGGAGCAATGGCTCAGAGCGCGCGAAAGACAGGAGCCGCCGGGTCAGCGCTGCTGCGCGGGTCGCTCCTTCCATCGCATTGTTGAGGTGCATCATGACTTCGCGGCGAGGGCCGTTCAGGCGCCTCAGCGCGAGGTCGATGCCGCCGACGACGACCGCCAGCATGTTGTTGAAGTCGTGCGCGATCCCGCCGGTCAG
>JBQCCG010000201.1:0-6130 GCA_051962455.1 Sphingomicrobium sp.
ATGGCTTACCAATCCGGTTCGCTAGCCAGCCATAGAGGAACGCCTCGTTGGCGGGGCGGCGCTCGGCAAGGCGGAGGTAGCGCTCGCCCTGGAGCGCCTCGAGCGCGCGCATCAGGACTGTCTCGCCGCTGCTTCGGCCGCGTGTCGCGAAGAAGCCGTCGAGCGCCGCGAGCGTGACCGGACCGATTCGGCCATCGGGCGTCAGGTCGGGATAATCCTTGCCGCCGCGGTTTAGGGCAGTGAGCGCCCGCTGAAGGAAGGTGACCGCGACCGCCGGTCCCATGTTGACGCCGGTATCGAACAGCTCGGCGGCGACGCGCGACGATCTGCGCGCCACCTCATCGAAGCGCGGACGCTGCCAGTAGAGCCGGCGGTAGATCGCAGCCGCCTCATCGCGCGGAAGCTGCCGCATCGGACCGGCATAGCCATGCGCCCGCGCCACCGCGTCGGTGATTCCGAAGCAGGTGGGACCGCCCTTGTCGGCGGCGTTGTTCACATAGCCGCCCTCGCGATCCATCAAGGCTTCGATCAGCGCGTCGACATCCGCCACATCTTCCATTCCGCTTCTCCTTCGAGTCGCGGACGACCTAACCAAATAGGTGTTCTGTAGGAAAGTGCGTGAGCCGACTCGCCACGCCGGACTTGGTCCGGCCTCCGCCTTCCGTCGAGGAGTCGGAAGCAAAGGCAGGTCCCGGCTCAAGGCCGGGATGACGGCATTGAGCGCCGCCGCTACCGTGGCCGAATGACCTCACATATCCTCCCTGCCGTCGCGGCCCTTGCATTCCTCGTCCCAGCTCCTGCATCGGGCGCGCTCTCGCCCGCCGAGCAGGTGATGATCCGCACGGTGGATGCCGAGCAGCAGCGCACGGTCGACATGCTCCAGCGTTGGGTCGACCAGAACAGCGGGACGATGAACAGGTCCGGCGTCGAAGCGGTCCGGGACATGATCGCGCCCGAATTCAAGCAGCTCGGCTTCACCGTGCAGTGGGTGGACATGAGCGCGGTCGGCCGCGCCGGTCACCTGATCGCGCGTCACGCCGGAAGCCGCCACGGCAAGAGGCTGCTGCTGATCGGGCATTTGGACACGGTATTCGAGCGCGATTCGCCGTTTCAGCGCTGGGTCCGCGACGGCGAGCTCGCTAACGGCCCCGGCTCTGGCGACGACAAGGGCGGAGACGCAGTCATCATCGCGGCACTCCGCGCGATGCAGGCTGCGGGAACGCTGAAAAATGCCAACATCACCGTGTTCCTGACCGGCGACGAAGAAGATGCCGGGCGGCCGCTTGCCATCTCCCGCCGCAACCTGATCGCCGAGGGTAAGAAGGCCGATGTCGCCCTCGACTTCGAGGATCTCGTTGTCGAGAACGGCAGGGACATGGGCTCGACCGCCAGGCGGAGCGCCGGCAGCTGGACGCTGACGGTGACCGGTAGAAGCGCCCATTCGGCGGGCGTTGGCCCGGGCGATTACGGCGCAATTTACGACCTCGCGCGGATCATCGACCAGTTCCGCCGCGAGCTTCCCGAGGACAAGCTGACCTACAATGTCGGGCTGATCGGCGGCGGCCAGACGGCGACGCTCGGACCCGACAAGATCCGGATCGAGGCAACCGGCAAGACCAACATCATCGCCGCCACGGCGGTCGCTCGCGGCGACCTCCGAGCGATCAGCCAGGACCAGATCGACCGCACAGAAGCGAAGATGCGGGCGATCGTCGCCCAGCCGCTCGCCGGCGCGCATGCCGAGATCAGCTTCGATGAAGACATTTATCCTCCCATGCCGCCGACCGAAGGCAATCGGTCGATCCTTGCCCAGCTCAACGGAGTCAACCGCGACATGGGCCTGCCGGAGATGGGCGAGCTCGACCCGGCGGATCGCGGCGCCGGGGACATCAGCTTCGTTGCTGCCGATGTCGACAGTCTTGCCGGCATGGGCCCGGAGAGCTCGGGCTCGCACACAGCGAAGGAGACGGTCGACATTCCCTCGATCTTCAAGCAGGCGAAGCGCGCGGCGATCCTGATGAGCCGGCTTTCCAGGGAGCACCGCAGACCGGCTCCACGCCGCTAATTATTGCTGTTCGCCTGAAACCCGAGCGTCCACCGCGGGTTATGCGTCTCGCGTGAGTGCACGTTGCGCGCGTGGGGAGTTGTGAGTGGCGGGGGTTGCAGAGGTTAAGTTGGCGTCGCGCGATCCATTCAAACTGCTGATCCAGTCGATCGTCGATTATGCGATCTACATGCTCGACCCCAATGGCTTCGTGACCAGCTGGAACGTCGGCGCCGAGCGGATCAAGGGCTTCACCGGCGAAGAGATCATCGGAAAGCATTTCTCGACCTTCTACATTCCCGAGGATCGCGAGGCTGGGCTGCCCGAGAAAGTTCTCGAAACCGCGCGGCGCGAGGGGAAATACCAGGGCGAGGGCTGGAGAGTCCGGAAGGACGGCTCGCGTTTCTGGGCAAGCGTGGTCGTCGACCGGATAAACGACGAGAACGGCAAGCTGACCGGCTTTGCCAAGATCACCCGCGACATGAGCGAAAAGCGCGAAGCCGAGTTGCGGCTGGAGGAAGCGCAAGAGCAGCTTTTCCGCTCGCAGAAGATGGAAGCGCTGGGGCAGCTGACCGGCGGCCTGGCGCATGATTTCAACAACCTCCTGACTGCGATCCTCGGCGCATGCGAGCTTGGTCTCAGGAACATCGACGACAAGGAGAAGGTCAGGCGCATGCTCGAGGGCGTGCGGAATTCGGCGCAACGCGGAGCCGGCCTCACCCGGCAGCTGCTGGCCTTCGCCCGGGCGCAGCCCCTCGAACTGAAGCAGATCGACCTCAAGCGCTTCTTCGCTGACGTGACGACCCTGGTCCGCCCGTCGCTGCGCAGCAACATCGAGGTGGTCACCGAAATCTCGGACCAGCTATGGCCGGTCGACGCCGATGCGGGCGCGCTCGAGCTGACGATGCTCAATCTCGCTTTCAACGCCAGGGACGCGATGAAGGATGGCGGGACCCTGAGGATCAGCGCGCACAACGAGGTGCTCAACGGCAAGCCTGACGGCCTCAAGGGAGAGCATGTCGTGTTGCGCTTCGCCGATACGGGTGAAGGCATGTCGCGTGAAGTGATGGAACGGGTGTTCGAGCCGTTCTTCACGACCAAGGGCTATGGCGAGGGCACGGGCCTCGGCCTCAGCCAGGTGTTCGGCTTCATCAAGCAGATCGGCGGATCGATCGCCGTCGACTCCGAGCGCGGCGAAGGAGCCACGTTCACGCTCTATCTGCCCGCGAGCCACGGGGCTGCGACGCAGAGCCTGAACGGACACAGCCTCGGGCGGGTGCTGATCGTCGAGGACGATACGGTGATTGCGGAACTTGCCGCGGGAATGCTCGCCGAGCTCGGCTTCGAAAGCACCATTGCGCACAGCGCCAAGGAAGCGCTGGAGACGCTCACCGCCGGCGACCGCCCGAAGCTGATCTTTTCGGATATCGTCATGCCCGGCGGGATCAGCGGCGTGGAGCTCGCCCGCAAGGTGCGCGCCCGCTTCCCCGAGCTGCCGATCCTTCTGACCACCGGCTATAGCGAGCAGGTTGCTGGGAACCACGGCTTTCCCGTGCTTCAGAAACCTTATGAAATGGACCGGCTGGCGAGCGCGGTCGGCAATGTCCTCAAGCGCGAAATTGCTGTCGATTAGCTAGGCGGCGTCGCGCGCCGCGTAGATCGCGGGGCGATAGCGGGGTTTTGGAATGTCCAGACCAGTCTCGCGCGCTGTCTCGATCCAGCCTTCAATCGCGTCCTGAATGTTGGCGATCGCCTCCTCGGGCGTGTCGCCGTGAGACGAGCAGTACTTCAGGTCCGGCACGTCGGCGATCCACAGACCGTCGTCGTCCGACCAGAACACGTTGATATGATAATGCGGCAGTCTCACTCGGATATATGTAGGTCATACTCCTTAATGACCGCAAGAAGCCGCTTTACCTGATAGGGCACGGCGTCCTTGGCGCGCGGCTGAGCGGTGAGAATAAGCGGAACTTTCGGGTGCTTGTAATTGCGGTGACTCCCCTTGCCGCGGCGCTCGACTAATCCGAATGCTGCTAACAAGGCTCGGAAGTCAGAAAAGCTGATGATGGCATTCGGATTTACAAGGAGCTGTGCGTAGAGTTTCGCCGGCTTGGTCATTGCTGCATCCTAAACAGACGCCACAGACCCTTGTAGGTCCGTGGTTGAGTTGGACGGCGTCTGTCTAGCGTCCGTCGTGTGCCGAGTTCACGACCAGCCGAATGGCCGACAATCTTTTTTACGTTGTTCCGCTCTGCGGCGTCAACGCCTTCCCCCAAACCGCGTCCGCTGTTGCTTGCCGAAGCGGCCCTTGCGCGTGCCCGGCTTGCCCTCGGCCGAATGACCGAGCGGGCGCGGGGCGACGCGATCGAATTCCGGGATGCCGAGGTCGTTTTCCTCCAGCCGGCGGATCTCGTCGCGCAGCCGCGCGGCTTCCTCAAACTCGAGGTCGGCCGCGGCCTTGCGCATCCGTTCCTCCAGGCTGCCGATATACGCCTTGAGATTGTGGCCGACGAGCTCCGGCCGCTCGTGATCGCCCGTATCGACCAGGACGTGATCGCGCTCTGAGACGTCGGCGAGCAGGTCGGCGATGTTGCGCTTGACGCTCTCGGGCGTGATGCCGTGCTCGGCGTTATATTCGAGCTGCTTCTCGCGGCGACGGCCGGTCTCGGCGAGCGCGCGCTCGATCGATCCGGTGACCGTGTCCGCGTAGAGGATTACCCGCCCCTCGACGTTGCGCGCGGCGCGGCCGATGGTCTGGATCAGCGACGTCTCGGAGCGGAGGAACCCTTCCTTGTCCGCATCAAGGATCGCGACCAGCCCGCATTCGGGGATGTCGAGCCCCTCACGCAGCAGGTTGATTCCGACGAGCACGTCATAGACGCCGAGCCGAAGCTCCCGGATCAGCTCGATGCGCTCCAAAGTCTCGACGTCGGAGTGCATGTAGCGGACCTTGAGCCCCGCCTCGTGGAGATACTCGGTCAGGTCCTCGGCCATACGCTTGGTCAGCGTCGTGACCAGCGTCCGATAGCCCTTCTTCGCGGTCAGCTTGGCTTCGTTGACAAGATCGTCGACCTGGTCCTCGACCGGCTTGATCTCGACCGGCGGGTCGATCAGGCCGGTGGGTCGGATCACCTGCTCACTGAAGACCCCACCCGTCTCGTTCATCTCCCATGGACCGGGCGTCGCCGAGACGAAGGTCGTCTGCGGGCGCATCGCATCCCATTCGTTGAAGCGCAGCGGCCGGTTGTCGATGCAGCTCGGGAGGCGGAAGCCGTACTCGGCGAGTGTGATCTTCCGCCGATGGTCGCCGCGGGCCATCGCCCCGATCTGCGGCACGGTCTGGTGCGATTCGTCGATGAACAGCAAAGCGTTGTCGGGGAGATATTCGAATAGGGTCGGCGGCGGCTCGCCGGGGAGCCGCCCGGTCAGGAAGCGCGAGTAATTCTCGATTCCAGCGCATGAGCCGGTCGCGGCGATCATCTCGAGGTCGAAGTTGGTGCGCTGTTCGAGCCGCTGCGCCTCCAGCAGCCGCCCCTCGGCGGTCAGCTCTTTCAGCCGCTCCGCCAGCTCATGCCTGATCGCCTCCATCGCCTGCTTGAGCGTCGGCCCGGGGGTCACATAGTGCGAGTTGGCGTAGACGCGGATCCGGTCGAGCGCGGCGATGGTCTTGCCGGTCAAGGGATCGAACTCGCTGATCTCCTCGATCTCGTCGCCGAAGAAGCTGACGCGCCACGCGATGTCCTCATAGTGCGACGGGAAGATCTCGAGGCTGTCGCCGCGCACCCGAAAATTGCCGCGCGCGAACGCCTGGTCGTTGCGGCGGTACTGAAGCGCGACAAGCTTGCGGATCACCTCGCGCTGGTCCTCGACGCCCCCCTTCTTGAGGTCGAAGGTCATCGCCGAATAGGTTTCGACCGAGCCGATGCCGTAGAGGCAGGAGACGGACGCGACGATGATCACGTCGTCGCGCTCGAGCAGCGACCGCGTCGCCGAGTGGCGCATGCGGTCGATCGCCTCGTTCACGCTCGACTCCTTCTCGATGTAGGTGTCGGTTCGCGGCACGTAGGCTTCGGGCTGGTAGTAATC
>JBQCCG010000202.1:0-2197 GCA_051962455.1 Sphingomicrobium sp.
TCGACGTGACCGATGGTCCCGATGTTCACGTGCGGCTTATTCCGCTCGAATTTAGCCTTAGCCATTTTACGCCTCTTCTATTGAAAGGAATTCGGGCGGCCCGCCCTCATCGCGGACGCGCCCATAACTACAAATTTGCGCTTACGCTAGCTTCGCCTTCACTTCGTCGGCGACGTTCTGCGGCACCTCGTCATAATGCGAGAACTGCATCGTGTACTGAGCGCGCCCCTGGGTGAAGGACCGCAGCTGGTTCACATAGCCGAACATGTTCGCAAGCGGCACGATCGCTTCGACCACCTGCGCGTTGCCGCGGCTGTCGGTGCCCTGGATCTGGCCGCGGCGGCTGTTGATGTCGCCAATCACGTCGCCGAGGTAATCCTCGGGGGTCACGACCTCGACCTTCATCATCGGCTCGAGGATCTTGATTCCGGCCTTCTGCGCAGCTTCGCGCATCGCGCCGCGGCCGGTGATCTCGAATGCCAGGGCCGACGAGTCGACGTCGTGATACTTGCCGTCGAGCAGGTGCACTTCGAAGTCGACGATCGGGAAGCCGATCAGCGATCCGGTTTCGGCCGTCTCCTTCATGCCCTTCTCGACGGACGGGATGTACTCGCGCGGGATGTTGCCGCCCTTGATCTCGTCGATGAACTGGAAGCCGGAACCGCGCTCGCCCGGAACGACCTTCACCTTCACTTCGCCAAACTGGCCGGAGCCGCCCGACTGCTTCTTGTGAGTGTAGGTGAGCTCGACCGGCTTCGCGAGATATTCGCGATAGGCGACCTGCGGAGCACCGACGTTCGCCTCCACCTTGAACTCGCGCTTCATGCGGTCGACCAGGATCTCGAGGTGGAGCTCGCCCATCCCCTTGATGATGGTCTGGCCGGATTCGTGGTCCGTGGTCACACGGAAGCTCGGGTCCTCGGCGGCCAGGCGGTTGAGCGCGATGCCCATCTTTTCCTGGTCGGCCTTGGTCTTGGGCTCCACCGCGACCTCGATGACCGGATCCGGGAACTCCATGCGCTCCAGGATGATCGGCTTGTTGGGATCGCAAAGCGTATCGCCGGTCGTGGTCTCCTTGAGACCGGCGATCGCGACAATGTCGCCGGCATAGGCGACGTCAATGTCTTCCCGGTTGTTCGCATGCATCAGCAGCATGCGGCCGATCTTTTCCTTCTTGTCCTTTACCGAGTTTGAGACCGTGCCCTTCTCGAGCTTGCCCGAGTAGATGCGAGCAAAGGTCAGCGACCCGACGAACGGGTCGTTCATGATCTTGAATGCGAGCGCGGAGAAGGGCGCATTGTCCGACGCCTCGCGGGTGTCGACAATATCGGTGTCCGGCTTCACGCCTTCGACCGGCGGAATGTCGAGCGGGCTCGGCAGATAGTCGACCACCGCGTCGAGCAGGGGCTGGACGCCCTTGTTCTTGAACGCCGACCCGCACAGGACCGGCACGAACGAGAAGTTGAGCGTGCCCTTGCGGATCAGCTTCTTCAGGGTCGCGGTGTCCGGCTCCGTTCCCTCGAGATAGGCTTCCATGACATCGTCGTCCTGCTCGACGGCCATCTCGATGAGATGGGTGCGCGCTTCGGCGGCGGCATCCTTCAGCTCGTCCGGAATTTCCTTGTACTCGAACTTCGCGCCGAGGCTCTCATCGAGCCAGATGATCGCGCGGTTCTCGACGAGGTCGACCAGCCCTTTGAAGCTGCTTTCGATGCCGATCGGCAGGTAGAGCACCGCTGGGCGTGCGCCGAGGCGGTCCTTGATCATCCCGACGCACATGTCGAAATTCGCGCCGGTACGGTCGAGCTTGTTGACGAAGCACATCCGCGGCACGTGATACTTCTCGGCCTGCCGCCACACTGTCTCCGACTGCGGCTCGACGCCGGCAACGCCGTCGAAGCAGGCGACCGCGCCGTCGAGCACGCGCAGCGAGCGCTCGACCTCGATTGTGAAGTCGACGTGGCCCGGCGTGTCGATGATGTTGATCCGGTGCTCTTCGCCCTTGCCCTCGTCGGCCCGCCAGAAGCAGGTCGTCGCAGCCGAGGTGATGGTGATCCCGCGCTCCTGCTCCTGCTCCATCCAGTCCATCGTCGCGGTGCCCTCATGGACCTCGCCGATCTTGTAGGACTTGCCGGTGTAATAGAGGATGCGCTCGGTCGTCGTCGTCTTGCCGGCGTCGATATGCGCCATGATGCCG
>JBQCCG010000203.1:0-3197 GCA_051962455.1 Sphingomicrobium sp.
GACCAGCCGATTGATGTTGATGCCTCGAGAGCGCGCCTTCAGGAAGTCGCGGACCGGCTCGACGGCAGCAAGAGTCTCGAAGAGATCGCCGAAGGCTTCATCGCCATCGCAGTCGACAACATGGCGGCCGCGATCCGCAAGATCTCGGTCGCGCGCGGTCATGACGTCACCCGCTACACGCTGGCCTGCTTCGGCGGCGCCGGCGGACAGCATGCCTGTGCAGTCGCCGATGCGCGCGGCATGGAGCGCATCCTGATCCATCCGCTCGCTGGAGTCCTGTCGGCGTATGGGATCGGCATCGCCGGCGTGAAAGCGATCCGTGACGCGAGCTGGCTGAAGCCGCTGAGCGAAGATTTTTCCGATGCGCTGACCGAACTCAAAGAGCGCGCCCGCGATGCGCTGATCGAGCAAGGCTTTCGCGCGGAGCAAGTCGAGCTCGTCCGCCGAGCGCGGCTGCGCACTGCCGGAAGCGACACGACGATCGAAATGACGGTTGGCCCGCGCGAGCAGATGGCAACCGCCTTCGCCGAGCTTCACCGGCGGCGGTTCGGCTATTGGGAAGAAGGCGCCGAGATCATTGTCGAGGCGCTCGTCGTGGAGGCAATCGGCAAATCCTCCCCGAGCTTGCTCGGGGAGGGGGACCATTCTCCCGAAGAGGAGAATGGGGGAGGGGCCGGCGCCAAACCCCTCCACCACCCGACGTTGTCGAGCGGTCCCCCTTCCCCAGACGAGCAGGGCGAGGAGTTCATCGGACCAGCCCTGATCTTCGAACCGACGTCGACGATCGTCGTCGCGCGCGGATGGCGAGCGGTACGCGAAAGCGACGGCACGCTCGTCCTCACGCGCACCGCGCCTCTCAGTCGCGCCAAGGCGATCGGCACCGACGTCGATCCCATCCGCCTCGAAATCTTCAACAACCTGTTCATGGCCATCGCCGAGGAAATGGGAGTCGCGCTCCAGTCGACCGCAACGAGCGTCAACATCAAGGAGCGGCTCGATTTCTCCTGCGCGATCTTCGACGCCGAAGGGGCGCTGATCGCCAACGCCCCGCACATTCCCGTGCACCTCGGCTCCATGGGCGAAAGCATTCGCCGGATCATCGACACGCGCGGGCACGGAAGGGACGGCCGAGGAATCCGCCGAGGCGACGCTTATGTCTTGAACGATCCTTATCGGGGCGGAACGCACCTGCCCGACATCACCGTGATTGTCCCGGTTTTCTATTCCTCCCCGGAAGGGGGAGGGGGACCGGCGAAGCCGGTGGAGGGGTCGGGCGTGCCGGATTCGACCCCTCCATCAGCTCCTCCGGAGCTGCCACCTCCCCGTTCCGGGGAGGATCTGCCGTCAGCCTTCGTCGCCGCGCGCGGGCACCACGCCGACATTGGCGGCATCGCGCCCGGATCGATGCCGCCGGACAGTCGCAGCATCACTGAGGAAGGCGTGCTGATCGACAATTTCCTGCTCGTGGACGAAGGCCATTTCCGCGAGCGGGAGATCCGTGCCCTGCTGGATTCAGGCGATTGGCCGGCGCGCAACCCGGATCGCAACATCTCCGATCTGAAGGCTCAGCTGGCTGCCTGCGTTCGAGGCGCCGAATTCCTCGCCCAGACCGCACGCGATTACGGGGCGGACGTGATCGCGGCCTACATGGGTCACGTGCTCGCCAACGCCGAGGAATCTGTCCGGCGCTTGCTCGGGCGTCTCGACGACGGAGCGTTTGATTATGAGATGGACAATGGCGCGCATGTCCGGGTGCGGATCGCGATCGACAAGGAACGGCGGTCGGCAACATTCGACTTCACCGGAACCAGCGACCAGCTTCCCGACAATTTCAACGCGCCTTATTCGATCGTTCGCGCCGCTTCCTTATACGTTGTAAGAACATTGATCGACGACGCGATCCCGATGAACGACGGATGCCTGCGTCCGATCGAGCTGATCGTGCCGGAAGGCTCGATGCTCAACCCGAAGTATCCGGCCGCTGTCGTGGCGGGGAATGTCGAAACCAGCCAGGTGGTGACGGATGCCTTGTTCGCCGCTACGGGGCGGCTCGCGCCGAGCCAGGGCACGATGAACAATTTCACTTTCGGCAACTTGGCCCACCAATATTATGAGACAATCGCTGGCGGCTCGGGCGCGGGTCCGGACTTCGACGGCGCGAGTGCGGTCCAGACGCATATGACGAACACTCGCCTGACCGATCCGGAAATCCTTGAAGCGCGGCTGCCGGTGCGGCTCGATCGGTTTGCGATTCGGCGCGGCTCGGGAGGGCAGGGCGCGCATCGCGGCGGCGACGGCGTGGTACGCGCGGTGACCTTTCTCGAGCCGATGCGCGCCAACATCCTCGCCAACCGCCGCCGCGTGCCTCCGCGGGGACTCGACGGCGGTTCGGATGCTCAGCCGGGGCGCAACTGGGTCGAACGGACCGACGGCACCATCGAAATGCTAACCGCGACCGATTCCGCTGAGATGCGGACAGGCGACCGCTTTGTCATCGAGACTCCGGGAGGCGGCGGCTTCGGGACTCCCGCTTCGGTAGCGTCATCCGCTTCGGAAGAGTAATCCGCGCTCATGGCCGACGTCGACTCCGTCAACCAGCAGTTCAGCCGGTACGATCAGGTGCGCAAGTCGCACACCTATCGTCTGGCGGAGGACGCCAGCGACGAATTCGATGACAATTATGAGATCGCGACGCTCGATCTCGCGCCATTCCTGAATGGTGGTGCGGCGGAAAAGCAGCACTTCGCCGATGAGTTCGCCAGTGCATTGCAGGAAATCGGGTTCGCGGTGCTCGTGGGTCATGGTGTCGACCCCGCGCTTTACGAGGCGACGCACGAGTCTGCGCTGGACCTGATGACGTCGACGCCGATGTCCGGGAAGATGCGGTTCCGCGCGCAGCGCCACGGATCGGTCAACCAGGGCTATTTTCCGATCGAGGAAACGAGCGCGATTCATCCTGACCTCGTCGAAGGCTGGGTATTCTGCCGCCGCGCATTCGACATCCCGCAGATGCGCGACGCTGAGTTTCGAGCCGAAGATTTCTGGCCGTCGGCCCCATATGAGCCGCAATTCCGCAGCCTGGTCCTCGCGCACGAGCGCCTGTTCAAGCCGATCGCCCAGGCAATGCTCCAGGGGCTCGGCTGCGACCCGCACCTCCTCGATGACAAGCTCACCGGGACCAACTTCGGCTTGCGCCT
>JBQCCG010000204.1:0-5673 GCA_051962455.1 Sphingomicrobium sp.
GTCGACCGAATATGGCGAGCTCGCGCTCGGCCGGAACGTGCTCGTCGCGTTCATGCCGTGGAACGGCTACAATTACGAGGACTCGATCCTGATCTCCGAGCGGATCGTGAAGGACGACGTCTTCACCTCGATCCACATCGAAGAGTTCGAGGTCATGGCCCGCGACACCAAGCTCGGGCCGGAGGACATCACCCGCGACATCCCCAACGTCGGCGAGGAAGCGCTTCGCAACCTCGACGAAGCGGGCATCGTCTACATCGGCGCCGAGGTCGAGCCGGGCGACATCCTGGTCGGCAAGATCACGCCGAAGGGCGAAAGCCCGATGACCCCCGAGGAGAAGCTTCTCCGGGCGATCTTCGGCGAAAAGGCGTCGGACGTGCGCGACACCTCGCTTCGACTTCCGCCAGGCGTCAGCGGCACGATCGTCGAGGTCCGCGTGTTCAATCGCCACGGCATCGACATCGATGACCGTACGCGGGCGATCCAGACCGAAGAGAAGGAGCGGCTCAAGAAGGATGCCGACGACGAGAAGGCGATCCTCAACCGAGCGACCTTCTCGCGCCTCAAGGAAATGCTCCTGAAGCAGGTCGCGACTGCAGCTCCGAAGGGCATCAAGAAGGGCTCGACCATCGACGAGGCGACTCTCGAAGAGGTTGATCGCCACGACTGGTGGAAGATCGCCGTCAAGGACGACAAGCGCCAGGCCGACATCGAGGCGCTTAAGGCGCAGTACGACGAGGCCGCGAACGTCATCAACCGGCGATTCGAGGACCGGGTCGAGAAGCTCGAGCGCGGCGACGAGCTGCCGCCCGGCGTCCTCAAGATGGTCAAGGTGTTCGTCGCGGTGAAGCGCAAGCTTCAGCCGGGCGACAAGATGGCCGGCCGCCACGGCAACAAGGGCGTGATCAGCCGGATCCTGCCGATCGAGGACATGCCGTTCCTCGAGGACGGGACCCATGCCGATATCGTCCTCAACCCGCTGGGCGTGCCGAGCCGAATGAACGTCGGACAGATTTTCGAAACGCACCTCGGCTGGGCGTCGCGGGGGCTGGGCCGTCAAATCCAGGACATGCTCGAGGATATCCACGAGCGCGGCAAGGATGTGGCCGGCAAGGACGTGAAAGCGATCCGCTCCAAGCTCAAGGACGTATACGGCGACGGCTATGCCAAGGACATCGATGCACGTGACGACGATGCGGTGATGGAGCTCGCCTCCAACCTCACCGCCGGAGTCCCGATGGGCACCCCGGTGTTCGACGGCGCCCGCGAGCCAGACGTCAGCGCCATGCTGGAGAAGGCCGGGCTGGAGACTTCCGGCCAGGTGGTCCTCTACGACGGCCGCACCGGCGAGCCGTTCGATCGTCGAGTGACGGTGGGCTACATCTACATGCTGAAGCTCCATCACCTGGTGGATGACAAGATCCACGCGCGCTCGATCGGCCCGTACAGCCTCGTCACCCAGCAGCCGCTGGGTGGCAAGGCACAGTTCGGCGGACAGCGCTTCGGCGAAATGGAGGTGTGGGCGTTGCAGGCCTACGGCGCTGCCTACACGCTCCAGGAGATGCTGACGGTCAAGTCGGACGACGTGATCGGCCGGACCAAGGTCTATGAGGCGATCGTCAAGGGCGACGATACGTTCGAGGCCGGCATTCCGGAGAGCTTCAACGTGCTCGTCAAGGAGATGCGTTCGCTTGGCCTCAATGTCGAGCTGGACAGCATCGAGGACCCGGACGCGGAGCCGACTGCATTGGCTGCTGAATAAATCGATGATGATGGACGCTTACCAAGAGGCGCTCGTGTGCTGGGTCGATATGGAAGTTGCTTCCAGGATTGGCCCGGCACTCGGAGTTGAGCCGCCTAGATCAACATTGGACGCGAAGGCCGTCTGGCAAGAGCGTGCAAAGGCCGCGGGAGCGGAGGCAGGGAAGGACTCTGCGACAGTCGATGCCGAGTTTGGTGAGCGATTGAAAGGATTTCGGGCTGAGATCGACGCAAAGCTTGAGGCCGCGAAAAGGGATCCGTCTCCATCACTGGATTGGTTGAAGCCGTACCTTTCTCGAGCTGAAGCGTGCGAGATCGCGCTCAGCAAATCGAACTAAGCCCTTCAAGGGAACCAGAACCATGAACGAACTGACCAATTTCGCGAACCCGATCGCCAAGCCGGAAACCTTCGACGAGATCAAAATCGGCATCGCGTCGCCAGACAAGATCCGCAGCTGGTCCTTCGGCGAGATCAAGAAGCCGGAGACGATCAACTACCGTACCTTCAAGCCCGAGCGTGACGGCTTGTTCTGCGCGCGCATTTTCGGTCCGATCAAGGACTACGAATGCTTGTGCGGCAAGTACAAGCGCATGAAATATAAGGGAATCGTCTGCGAGAAGTGCGGCGTCGAGGTCACCGTCTCGAAGGTCCGCCGTGAGCGCATGGGTCATATCGAGCTGGCCGCGCCGGTCGCGCACATCTGGTTCCTGAAGTCGCTTCCGAGCCGCATCGGACTCCTGCTCGACATGCAGCTCAAGCAGCTCGAGCGTATCCTCTACTTCGAGAGCTACGTGGTGATCGAGCCAGGCCTGACCGCGCTCGAGAAGTATCAGCTCCTGACCGAGGACGAGCTGCTCGCCGCGCAGGACGAATATGGCGAGGACGCTTTCTCCGCCGGGATCGGCGCCGAGGCGGTCAAGCAGATGCTGATCGACCTCGATCTCGAGGGCGAGAAGGAAGCCCTCCTCCAGGAGCTCGCCGAGACAAAATCCGAGTTGAAGCCCAAGAAGATCATCAAGCGGCTGAAGGTCGTCGAGAGCTTCCTCGAGTCCGGCAACCGGCCCGAGTGGATGATCCTGGACGTCGTCCCCGTGATCCCGCCCGAGCTTCGCCCGCTGGTGCCGCTCGACGGCGGCCGTTTCGCGACGTCGGACCTCAACGATCTCTATCGCCGCGTGATCAACCGCAACAACCGTCTGAAGCGGCTGATGGAGCTGCGCGCGCCGGACATCATCGTCCGCAACGAGAAGCGCATGCTTCAGGAGGCGGTCGACGCCCTGTTCGACAACGGCCGCCGCGGCCGCACCATCACGGGCGCCAACAAGCGTCCGCTGAAGTCATTGAGCGACATGCTCAAGGGCAAGCAGGGCCGGTTCCGGCAGAACCTGCTCGGCAAGCGCGTCGACTATTCGGGCCGCTCGGTCATCGTGACCGGTCCGGAGCTGAAGCTCCATCAGTGCGGCCTTCCGAAGAAGATGGCGCTCGAGCTGTTCAAGCCGTTCATTTACTCGCGCCTCGACGCCAAGGGCCTCTCGATGACCCTCAAGCAGGCCAAGAAGTGGGTCGAGAAGGAGCGCAAGGAGGTCTGGGACATCCTCGACGAGGTGATCCGCGAGCATCCGGTGCTTCTGAACCGCGCCCCGACGCTCCACCGCCTCGGTATCCAGGCGTTCGAGCCGGTGCTGATCGAGGGCAAGGCGATTCAGCTTCACCCGCTGGTTTGCGCCGCGTTCAACGCCGACTTCGACGGCGACCAGATGGCCGTGCACGTTCCACTGAGCCTCGAGGCCCAGCTGGAAGCGCGCGTCCTGATGATGTCGACCAACAACATCCTGTCGCCCGCAAACGGCAAGCCGATCATCGTTCCGTCGCAGGACATGGTTCTCGGCCTCTATTACCTCAGCCTCGAGAAGGAGGATGAGCCGGGCCAGGGCATGATGCTCAGCGACATGTCGGAGGTCCACCAGGCCCTCGCTGCCGGTGCCGTCACGCTTCACTCGAAGATCGTCAGCCGAGTCCCGCAGACGGACGAGGAAGGCAACACCTACATGAAGCGCTTCGAGACGACTCCGGGCCGGATGCTGCTCGGCGAGACCCTCCCGAAGAGCCACAAGGTGCCGTTCGAGACCGTCAACCGCATCCTCACCAAGAAGGAGATCGGCGACGTCATCGACATCGTCTATCGTCACACCGGCCAGAAGGAGACCGTGCTGTTCGCCGACGCGATCATGCAGCTCGGCTTCCGCCACGCTTTCGCCGCCGGCATCTCGTTCGGCAAGGACGACATGGTCATCCCGAAGGCCAAGGAGAAGCTGGTCGAGGACACCCGCACGCTCGTGAAGGATTACGAGCAGCAGTATCAGGACGGGCTGATCACCCAGCAGGAAAAGTACAATAAGGTGATCGACGCCTGGTCGCGCTGCGGCGACCAGGTCGCCAGTGCCATGATGAAGGAGATTTCGGCGACTCCGAAGCGTCCGGACGGGCGTGAGGCCGACCTGAATTCGATCTACATGATGGCCCACTCGGGTGCCCGCGGTTCGCAGGCTCAAATCAAGCAGCTCGCCGGAATGCGCGGCCTGATGGCCAAGCCGTCGGGCGAGATCATCGAGACTCCAATCATCTCGAACTTCAAGGAAGGCCTGACCGTCCTTGAGTACTTCAACTCGACCCACGGCGCCCGCAAGGGCCTTGCCGACACGGCGCTCAAGACGGCGAACTCGGGTTACCTGACCCGCCGCCTCGTCGACGTGTCGCAGGACGCCGTCATCATCGAGGAGGATTGCGGCACCGACCGCGCGCTCGAGATGCGCGCAATCATCCAGGGCGGCGCCGTCATCGCGTCACTTGCCGACCGTGTGCTTGGGCGGACCACGGCCGAGGATATCGTCGACCCGAAGTCCGGTGAAGTGATCATCGCCGAAGGCGAGCTGCTCGACGAAGCGATGGTCGCCAAGATCGAGGAAATCGGTCTCCAGGGCGTGAAGATCCGTTCGCCGCTCGTTTGCGCCTCGACTCAGGGCGTCTGCGCCAAGTGCTACGGCCGCGATCTCGCTCGCGGAACGCCGGTCAACATCGGCGAGGCGGTCGGAGTCATCGCCGCCCAGTCGATCGGCGAGCCGGGCACGCAGCTGACAATGCGGACCTTCCACATCGGCGGCGCGGCGCAGCTCAACGAGCAGTCGAATCTCGAATCGCCGGTCGACGGAACGATCGAGCTTCGCGACATGCCGACGATCGTGGATCCGCGTGGCCGGCATCTGTCGCTGTCGCGCTCGGGCGAGATCGCGATCGTCGATATGGACGGGCGCGAGCTTTCGACTCACCGCGTTCCGTACGGTGCACATCTGCTTTGCGAGACCGGCCACATCGTCAACCGCGGTGACCGAATCGCCGAGTGGGACCCTTCGTTCAGCCCGGTGATCACCGAGAAGGGCGGTACGGTTAAGTATCAGGACCTGATCGAGAACCGGACCATGACCGAGCAGGTCGACGAATCGACCGGCATCACCCAGCGCGTCGTTACCGACGACAATGCGAAGTCCAAGAAGGACACGCTGCATCCGCGCGTGACCCTGATGGGCAAGAACGCGAAGGAAGCGGGTGTCTATCGCCTCGCCGCCGGAGCAATCATCGCGGTGGAGGACGGTCAGCAGGTCGAGGCCGGCGAGGTGATTGCGCGAATGCCGCGGGAAGCCGCGCGTACGCGCGACATCACCGGCGGTCTGCCGCGCGTCGCGGAACTGTTCGAAGCGCGCAAGCCGAAGGAGAATGCGATCATCGCAAAGGTCTCCGGCAAGGTCACCTTCATGCGCGACTACAAGGCCAAACGGAAGATCGCGATCGTTCCCGACGACGGGTCGGAGCCGGTCGAGTATCTCGTGCCGAAGTCGAAGATGATCGAGGTCCAG
>JBQCCG010000205.1:0-8338 GCA_051962455.1 Sphingomicrobium sp.
ATCCCTTATGCCGAAGACTCTCCTTCAGCGCATCGTCAGAAAAGTTGGGGACAAGTCGGAGCAGTATAGGGAGCTAGCTGAAGTATATCATTCGATTTCGAGCTATCTCAAGGAGCGGGCCACTACTCAACTGACACCAGAGCACAGGAGTCAATTCCTTTCCGCCTCGGTAAAGATTGCGGCGCTCGGCGATCGGCTGTCCATGCGGGCCCAGATCAATGCGGATAACGGCCTGATAAAACGTGCTCACGCCTATGGCGCACTGGCACGATCAGGCGCCTATTCATCCAGGCACGGTTGGGGATTTGGAGCCGCCGAAGCGACGATTGACCTGATCAGGGTCATCGCCCCCAATCTCGCGCGCGGTCTCTCCTAATCTCTCGACAAGCCGCTGCCGCAGTAATCTGTCGGATTATCTCAACGCTCCCGCGACCAGCTTCTGAAGCTTCGAATGGATGCCCGAGGAACCGGCGACATATTCGCCCCGCTCGAACGCGCGGTCGGCGCCGCGATAATCGGTGACGAACCCGCCCGCCTCACGGACCAGCAGAACGCCCGCGGCGGTGTCCCAGAGGTCGAGGTCGTCTTCCCAGAAGCCGTCCATCCGCCCGGCCGCGACCCAGGCGAGGTCGAGCGCCGCGGAGCCGAAGCGACGGATACCGGCGACGTGGGGCGCGATGGCTGTGTAAATCTTTGCCCACTGCGGAATGTCGCCGCGCCCGAGGAACGGGATTCCGGTGCCGATCACGCTCTCCGCTAGATCGCGCCGCGCCGAGACGCGCAGCCGGGCATCGTGAAGCCACGCACCGCGCCCCTTTTCGGCCCAGAAGCTCTCGTCGGTCAGCGGCTGATAGACCAAAGCCTGGGTGATTTCGGTCCCGCCGCCGGGGCGCTTCTCCTCGACCGCGATCGAGATCGAGAAGTGCGGCACGCCGTGAAGGAAGTTGGTCGTTCCATCGAGCGGATCGACGATCCAGCGCGGCTTTTCGGGGTTTCCGGCGATCTCCCCGCCTTCCTCGAGCAGCATGCCCCAATCGCGACGCGCATTGCGAAGCTCCTCGATGATCGTCTGCTCGGCGCGCTTGTCGGCCATCGAGACGAAATCCGCCGGTCCCTTGCGGCTGACCTGCAGTTGCTCGACCTCGCCGAAGTCGCGGCGGAGGCGCGGCGCAGCCTTGCGCGCGGCACGCTGCATGACGGTGATCAATCCAGAATGAGCAACCACTACTCCCCCCCCTGCCAGGGAGGGGAAGGGGGTGGGTCGAAAGGTGGAAATACCCACCCCTCAATCCCCTCCCTAGAAGGGAGGGGAAGCATCAGTCCGCCCGCCTCACATATTCGCGGTTGTAGACGTCGACGACGATCTTCGTGCCCGAAGTGATGTGCGGTGGAACCAGCACCTTCACACCATTGTCGAGCACCGCGGGCTTGTAGGACGAGCTTGCGGTCTGGCCCTTCACCACCGCGTCCGCCTCGACGATCGTTGCTTCGACCTGGTCGGGAAGCTGAACGCTGATCGGCCGCTCGTTGTAGAGCTCCATCACCACGTCCATGCCGTCCTGGAGGAAGTCGGCGGCATCGCCGAGCAGGTCCTCGGGGAGCATGACCTGCTCGTAGGTATCCTTGTCCATGAACACGAGCATATCGCCGTCATGATAGAGGTATTGAAAATCCTTGGTGTCGAGGCGGACCCGCTCGACCGTCTCGGCCGAGCGGAAGCGGACGTTGGTCTTGCGGCCGTCGATGAGGTTCTTCATCTCGACCTGCATATAGGCGCCGCCCTTGCCCGGCTGGGTGTGCTGGATCTTCACGGCGCGCCAGATGCCGCCTTCATATTCGATGATATTGCCGGGACGAATGTCCACGCCGGAGATTTTCATGTTTCGAACCTTTGAAAGAACCCGTGCTTCGATACGGCATTTCGCCTTTGCTCAATGCCCACTCAGCATGAGCGGATCAGGAGAAGGCCGCTCATCCTGAGTAGCTGCTGAGCTCGTCGAAGCAGCGTATCGAAGGATGCCGCGCGCCCTTAGCCGCCGGCCCTCTTCCCGGCAAGCAGCGGGTAAGGGTTGATCGGCGTGCCCTGCCACCAGCGCTGAGCCGGCGCCATCGCATTGATCGCGAAGTGAAGGTGCGGAGCGGAGGCGACCGCGTCCCCGGTGTGATCGACCCGCGCGATCACCTGACCCCGCTTCACCTGCTGCCCTTCGGCGAGCCCCGGCGCATAGCCCTGCAGGTGCGCGTAATAGTACATCCACTTCTGGTCGGGTGATCGCTCATAAATGGTGATCCCGCCTCCGCCCTTGCTGAAGAAGAGCTTCTCGATCGTCCCGTCCGCCGCGGCGATCACCGGCGTACCTTCGGCGGCCATGATGTCGATGGCGTCATGACGCCGCCCCGCTGCACGCGCGGAATCGAACGTGTCGGTGAGCTGGTCCGGCTTCACCCCGACAACCGGGATGGCGAGACCTGACGGTCCCACCTGCACCTGCTCGGCGACGACGACGGGCGGCGCATTCTTAGGCTCCACGGTCACGACCGGTCCGCTACGCGCCACGGTGGGGGCGCGTTGCGGAACATAGTTGTAGAACCAGACCCAGAATGCGCTCACCAGCACCGCGGTCAGAAGCGCCGTTCCGATCACCCTGAGCATGACTACGCAACTCTCCGCCAGTGGACGTTGTTGAGTTGCAACGATGGAACAGCCGCTCGTTTCCGTTCTCCACCGTCACCCCCGCGAAAGCGGCGGTCCCGCCTGTTTAAATCCCACAGAAGAAATGCAGCGGGATTCCAGCCTTCGCGGGAATGACGAGAGATGAAAGCTATACGCATCGGCTGCTCCGGCTGGGTGTACAAGCACTGGCGCGGGATCTTCTATCCCGAGGGCCTGCCGCAGCCGCTCTGGTTCCAGCGCTACGCCGAAGAATTCGACACGGTCGAAATCAACAACAGCTTCTATCATCTCCCCAAGCCGACGACGTTCGAGAAGTGGCGAAAGCAGGCGCCGCCTGGATTTTGCTATGCGGTGAAGGCAAACAGGTTCCTAACCCAAGCAAAGAAGCTGAAGGATTGCGAAAAGCCGATGGAGCGGATGATGGCGGCGGTGACGCATCTCGGCGATCGCCTCGGCCCCATGTTGTATCAGCTTCCGCCGAAGATGAAGATCAATCTGGAAAGGCTTGAATCGTTTTTGCAAATTCTGCCGAACCACGTGACCAGCGTGTTCGAATTCCGCAACAGCAGCTGGTACGTTCCCGAGACCTATGATCTGCTCGATCGGCACGCGGCGTCATTCTGCATTCACGACATGCCGGGTTCGAAAAGCGAACGGATCGCGGTCGGCCGCGTCGCCTACGTCCGCTTCCATGGCGGCGAAGGGAAATATTGGGGGCGCTACTCCGACGAAGGGCTGCTGGGCTGGACCGACTGGTTGATCAAGCAGGCGAGGAACGGGCGCACGTGCTGGTGCTATTTCAACAACGACATCCACGGACACGCGATCGAGGATGCGCGGACCCTGAAATCGATGGTGCGGCAGATGAGCCGCTGATTGGCAATCGCGCCAATCTGAAGCAAACTGGCGCGCATGGCCGACGTCGAACCGCCGCCTTATTACGAACCGCCAACGCCGTTCGCCCAGCAGCGGTCAGACCTGCGCGCCGGAGTGGGGCGCCGGATCGGCGACAATCTTGACGCCACTCCGCGGCTGTGGCGACTGTGCTGGAACCCGAAGCAGCCGATCCAGCTCTACATCGGCGAGAATTTCCTCGACGGCGAGACCTGCCGGGTCATGTGCGAGAAGATCGACGAGGGTAGCTACCCGTCCCCGCTTTACGACAAGGAAAAGCACGCCGACGTCCGCACCAGCTACAGCTGCAACCTCAACGCCTATGACCCGCTAATCGTCGATCTGGACGGGCGAATCGCCGACCTGCTCGGCATGGACAGGGTTCATGGCGAGCCGCTCCAGGGGCAGCGTTACGAGGAGGGGCAGCGATTCCGCGAGCACGCCGACTTCTTCTACATCGACGAGCCCTATTGGGAGCAGTACGAGCCGCACGGCGGCCAGCGGACCTGGACCGCGATGATCTATCTGAACGAACCTGAAGCCGGTGGCGCGACACGCTTCAAATTGCTCGACTTCCAGGTCGAGCCGAAGCTCGGCCGCGTCCTCATCTGGAACAACATGGCGCTCGACGGCAGCCCCAACCCATGGACCATGCACGAAGGAATGCCGGTCGAGAGCGGCTGTAAGTACATCGTCACGAAATGGTACCGCGAGCGGCAGTTCGTCTGAGGATGAATGCGTGAAGCATTTTCTCAATCGCGAGATGCTGGCGCTCAACGTGATGACATTCGATGTCGATTCGAAGGTCGTTGCCGAATTCGCTGATCGGATGCTTATGCCAGGCGGCTATTCGACCGTGAAACCCTACGGCTGGAACAGCGACATCGAATGGATCTCCGCCTCCGACGAAGAATCTTTCGCAGTCTTTCAGTCGGCGTTCGATCGCCTGGATATCGGGGCCAGGCTCGCGCCCTACCTCGATCTTGCGAATGCACCCCGGCTTTACGCCGGCTTTCTTGTCGTCCGCAGCCAATGCGACGAGGCCCATTTTCACGTCGATTGGCAACACGCCAACAATGAAGCCTTCACGGTCATGACCCCGATCACCTCGCCTCGCGACGGCTTGGGACTTCTCTACCGCCGGGTGGATGGCTCGGTCGGAGAATATGAGTACAAGGCCGGCGAAGCCATTGGATTCGGAGACAATTTTCAGCACTCGACCAAGCCTGTCCGGTCGGAAGAGCCACTAGCGCTGCTCTGTTTTGAATTCGGCACCGACAAGATGGAGCATTGGCCGAAGATATATGAAACCGTCGGCAAGCAGGTGACGCATATCCGGCAGCCGGACGGTCGGTTCGTGCGGGCCGATGGCCACGCAGTCACGCCGACTGTTTGAGAATCGTGGCGAATGCCGCCACCGCGGCGGCCGGATCATCCTTCCCCCACACAGCCTGGCAGACGGCGAGAAAGTCGGCTCCGGCATCCACCAGCGGTCGCGCGTTATCGGGAGTAATCCCGCCGATCGCGACGCACGGGATCTCGAACAAGGTCGACCACCAGCTCAGGATCGAGGGTTCTGGGCGATAGTCCGACGGCTTGGTCGTGGTCGGATAGAAGGCCCCGAATGCGACATAATCGGCGCCCGCTTCGCCCGCTTCCATCGCCAGGTGCCGGCTGTCGTGGCACGTCTTGCCGATCTGCGCCGAAGGGCCGAGCAGCGCCCGGGCCTCGCGAACATCGCCGTCGCCCTGGCCGAGGTGGACTCCGTCCGCGCCGAGGCGCTTCGCTAGCGCCATGCTGTCGTTCACGATGAACGCCACCTCCGCGTCGGCGCAGACGCGCTGCAGCGGTTCCGCGAACCGCGCGAGCTCGTGCTCGTCAGCCTCTTTCACCCGAAGCTGGAATGCGGTCGCAAGCCCCGGCTCGAGCGCGGCCTTGAGGCGGTCGGGAAAACTGCCGCCGACCTCCCGCGGGCTAATCAGGTAGAGCTTCGCAGGTTCGGTCCGATGTGGCGGCGGAAAGTCGATCGGGTCGAATTCTCCCTCTCCCCCATGCGGGAGAGGATGCCGAAAACCAGGCTCGTTCGGTGACGAGCCGTTTTCGGCATGGTGAGGGTTTTCTTCTTCTGCGGGATTCAAGTCAGACCCTCACCCTCCGCCGCTTCGCGGCTCCTCCCTCTCCCGCACGCGGGAGAGGAGCATTACGCCAGCACCTTCGAGGTCGAGGCCGCGTAGATTTCGCTGATCGCCTGGCCGAGCGTGGCGTCGAACTCGGCGTCGCTCTGGTCCTGGCGAAGATCCGAGAGGAGCGCGCGGCTGAAGCTGGCGATCATTCCCGGGTTCTTCGCCAACTCGCGGGTGGCCTCCTCACGCGAAAATCCGCCCGACAGCGCGACGACCTTCAGCACCTTGGGGTGCTCGACGAGAGGCTCGAATTTGCCTGGCACAGCCGGAATCGACAGTTTTAGCATTACGCGTTGTCCGTCCGGAATCTCGTCCAGCTCCTCGAGAATGGCCGAGAGCAGGAGATCGTCGCTCTGCGCCCGGTCGGCGCTCTTGATGTTCACTTCTGGCTCAACGATCGGCATCATTCCGTGAGCGAGAACCTGCTTAGCAAGCTGGAATTGCTGGGCGACGGCCACGGCGATTCCCGCCGGGTTTGCCGCATTGATGACCGATCGCTCCTTGGTCCCGAAGACGCCGAGACTCTTCGCCCGCTCCAGCAGGGCGTCGAGACCAGGGATCGGCTTCATCAGCTGAACGCCATTCTCTTCGGGCTCGAGACCTTTGTCGATCTTGATGAAGGGCACGATGCCGCGGTCGATCAGCGCCTGCGGCGTCGGCTTGCCGTCGATCGTCCCGTCCATCGTCCGTTCGAACAGGATCGCGCCGATCACCTTCCCGCTGGAAAAAGACGGTGACGTGATGATCCGGGAGCGCATCTGGTGGATGAGGTCGAACATCTCTTCCTCGTTCGCCCAGGCGCCCTCCTCGATCCCATAGCCCTTCAAGGCTTTGGGCGTCGATCCGCCCGACTGGTCGAGCGCGGCGATGAAACCGTCGCCCCGCTCTATCTTCGCTGCCATTTCAGATCGATTCATCGTTTCCCCATTCATCAGCGCTTTGGAACCGGCGCCCACGGCGGTCCCTTCAATTCCAGATTATTGCCTTCCGGATCCGTCACATAGACCGACGGACCGTCACCGTCGGCTCCGTACCGCGATACGATTTCGCCCTCGATCCCGTGCGCGCGCAAATGATCGAGGACCGCCTTTCCATCCCAAGGCAGCACGCGAAAGCAGACATGGTCGACATTGCGGCCCTCCTTTCCGGGAGCAGCCCCGCCGCTACGGCCGAGCCGTTCGTTGACCGGCACGAAATCGATTAGCGAGGTGCCGACGCGTAGCTGATAAAGACCGAGGATTTCCTGGTTCTTTTCGGTCTTTGCGCCGAGCACGTCGCAATAGAAGCGGGTCATTGTCTCAAGATCGCGCACTCTCAGCACCACATGGTCGATGTTCTGGATGTTGATCATGCGCGCTCCAGAGCGGCAACGCCCGGAAGGGTGCGCCCTTCCATCCATTCGAGGAAAGCCCCGCCCGCCGTCGAGACGAAGGTGAAATCCTGAGTGACGCCTGCGTGGTTTAGCGCCGCGACGGTGTCGCCGCCGCCTGCCACCGAGACGAGCGAGCCTTCCTTGGTCAGGGCTGCGGCAGTTTTCGCCAGCGCGACCGTCGCCGCGTCGAACGGCGGGATTTCGAATGCGCCGAGCGGTCCATTCCAGACCAGCGTGCGGCAGGTCTTGAGGACGTCGGCGAGCGCCTCGACCGCGGCGGGCCCGATGTCGAGGATCATCTCGTCGGGCTGCACTTCATGCACGTTGCAGGTCCGGACACCCGGCGGGTTGGGAGCGAACTCTTTCGCCACGACGACGTCGTAGGGGAGATGGACGGTGCACCCCGCCTGCTCAGCCTCGTCGAAGATCGCGTTCGCCTCACCAGTGAGCTCATGCTCGCACAGCGACTTGCCGACATTCACTCCGCGCGCCGCAAGAAAGGTGTTCGCCATGCCGCCGCCGATGATCAGATGGTCGACCTTGGTGACGAGGTGCCCGAGGACCGCAAGCTTGGTCGAGACCTTCGCTCCGCCCACCACCGCGGCGAGCGGCCGCTCGGGATTGCCCAGCGCCCGCTCCAGCGCATTGAGCTCCGCTTCCATCGCGCGCCCGGCGAAGCTCGGCAGGTAATGGGTGATGCCCTCGGTCGAGGCGTGCGCCCGATGCGCGGAGGAGAAGGCGTCGTCGACATAATAATCTCCGAGCGCCGCCATCTCCTTCGCCAGTTCCGGATCGTTCTGCTCTTCGCCGGCGTGGAAGCGCGTGTTCTCCAGCACGCCGATATTGCCGGGGAGCATGGTCGCGACCGCGCGTTCAGCCTCCGGGCCCTGGCAATCCTCGATGAACCGCACTGAGCGGCCAGCAAGGCGGTGGATCGGCAGCACCAGCTGAGCGGTCGACATGTCGGGCCGCTTCTCGCCCTTGGGGCGCCCGAAGTGCGACAGGAGAAGCACGATCGCGCCGCGGTCGCTCAGCTCCAGTACCGTCGGCAGCATCGCACGAAGCCGCGTGTCATCGGTGACCTTCGCGCCGTCCATCGGCACTTTGAGGTCGACTCGGACCAGCACCTTCGTGCCGGTCCAATCCTCCGGTAGGTCGTCGTGGGTCTTGAACTTAGCCAAGCTGCCCCATCGCGTGCGCGGTATCGACCATGCG
>JBQCCG010000206.1:0-19849 GCA_051962455.1 Sphingomicrobium sp.
GGCATCGACTGGGCGCGCGCGGCGATAATCGCGGCGCGCAGCCGCGCGTTCGCGTCGGGGTCGGGCAGGCCCATCTTCGCCGCGACGGTGATCTCGCGGCTGAGCTTGGAGAAGAGGGCGGAGCGCTTCTTATCCTGCGCCCCCTTCCTGTACATGATGTTCTTGAACTTGCTATGGCCGGCCATGGCAGTTCCTTACGACAGACCGAGAGCCTGGCGATAGGTCTCGAGGACCGCGTCCTGCTCCTGGCGAGCGTGCGTTTCCATCTTCCTCAGACGGACGATCATCCGCATGATCTTCGTGTCGTAGCCGTTGGCCTTCGCTTCGGAATAGACGTCGCGAATATCGTGCGCGATGCCCTTCTTTTCTTCCTCCAAGCGCTCGATGCGCTCGATGAACAGCCGCAGCTGGTCGGCCGCGACGGTGCCCTCCGCCATGCGTGAACTCCACTGATTTGAATGGTTGCGCGGGGCTGTAGCGGGTTGAACCGTCATGGCAAGCGGCTAAGGACTGCCCAGTGACCGAGACTCTCCCGCCGCGCTCACGCAAAGTGAAGATCCTGGCAACGCTCGGACCCGCATCGAGCGATGCCCGGATGATCCGCCGGCTGATGCTGGCCGGAGCGGATGCATTCCGGATCAACATGAGCCACGGCGATCACAAGACCAAGGCCAAGCTGGTCGAGCATATTCGGGCGCTCGAGAAGGAATTCCACCGTCCGACCACGATCCTGTTCGATCTCCAGGGACCCAAGCTTCGGGTGGGCCATTTCGAAGGCGGCCGGACGGTGCTCGAAAAGGGCAAGCGCTTCATCTTCGATCGGGAAGAAAAAGCCGGCGACGCCAAGCGCGTGCAGCTGCCGCACGCCGAGCTGTTCGAATCGATCAAGCCGGGCACCAACATTCTGATCGACGACGGCAAGGTTCGCCTGAACGTCCTCGAAGCCGATGCCGGGCACATCCTCAGCGAAGTGAAGGTCGGCGGACCCGTTTCCGACAACAAGGGCGTCAACGTGCCCGATGTGGTGGTCCCGATCCCCGCGCTGACCGACAAGGACCGCGAAGACCTCCAGTTTGCGCTGGAGCAGCGGACCGACTGGGTCGCGCTGTCGTTCGTCCAGCGGCCCGAGGACGTTGCCGAGGCCCGGTCGCTGATCGGCGAGCGCGCGGCGCTGCTCGCCAAGATCGAGAAGCCCGCGGCGATCGATCGGCTGAACGACATCGTCGCGCTCGCCGATGCGGTGATGGTCGCGCGCGGCGATCTTGGCGTCGAGCTTCCGCCTGAGCAGGTGCCGCCGCTCCAGAACAAGATCGTCGCCTGCGCGCGGCAGTTCGGAAAGCCGGTCGTGGTCGCGACGCAGATGCTCGAATCGATGGTGACTTCGCCGACCCCGACCCGCGCGGAAGTCAGCGATGTCGCGACCGCCATCTACGACGGCGCGGATGCGGTGATGCTGTCGGCCGAAAGCGCCACTGGCCAGTATCCATGCGAGGCGGTGCAGATGATGGACCGGATCGCCAACACGGTCGAGCGCGATCCGAGCTACATGGCGCGCGTCCACTTCACACAAACGCGGCTGGAGCCCACTACCGCGGACGCGCTCGCCGGATCGGCGCGGCAGATCGCCCAAACCGTCTCGGCCACGGCGATGGTCTGCTACTCGAGCTCGGGCGCGACGGCGCGGCGTATCGCCCGCGAGCGGCCTCCCGTGCCGCTGCTGGCAATGAGCGCGTCGCTTCATACATCGCGGCGGCTCGGTCTGCTGTGGGGGGCGCACGCGGTGCACACGCGCGACGTTTCGAGTTTCGAAGAGATGGTCGAAAAGGGCAAGCGGATGGCGCTCCGCCACGAGCTCGCCAGGGGCGGCGACAGGATCGTGCTGATGGCTGGAATCCCGTTCGGCACCGCGGGCTCGACCAACGTGCTCCACGTGGTTCGGCTCGTCGGCGATGAGGTCGAACGCTATCAATCCGGCAAGACGGCGGAATTGCCCTAAGGCCTTTATTCGGCGGCGACGGCAGTCAGCTGAGCCTGCTTTCGTTTCTCGTCGATCCGGCGGAAGGTCGCCAGCGCCTGGCCGACGATCTGGTCCATGTTGTAATAGCGGTAGGTTGCCAGCCGGCCGACGAACGTGACGTCATCCGTCGCATCCGCCAGCGCCTCATAGCGCTTGTACAGCGCCTGGTTCTCGGCGCGCGGGATCGGATAATAAGGATCGCCCTCCGCTGACGGATATTCGTAGGTGATCGTCGTTACCGGCGCCTGCTGGCCGGTCAGATGCTTGTACTCGCTGATCCGCGTGTACGGCACGTCCGGAGACGGATAATTCACCACGGCCACCGGCTGGTGCTGCTCCTCATTCAGGGTCTGGTGATCGAACTTCAGGCTCCGGTACGGCAGTTTGCCGAAGCGAAAGTCGAAATATTCGTCGATCGGCCCGGTGTAGATGATGTGGTCGGCGAGCTCGTGCGACCGATCCTTGATGTCGCGGAAGTCCGTGCCGAGGCGCTTCTCGATCAGCGGATGGTCGAGCATCGTCTCGAACATCCTGGTGTAGCCGTGGAGCGGCATCGCCTGAAACGTGTCGCTGAAATAGCGGTCGTCGGTGTTGGTCCGCGTCGGGATTCTCGATGTCACCTGCTTGTCGAGCTCGCTCGGGTCGAGTCCCCATTGCTTGCGCGTGTAGCCCTGGAAGAACAGTTGATAGAGCTCCTGGCCGACGGCGTTGATCACCACGTCCTCGGACGTCTTGATCTCGTCGACCGGCTCGGCGCGCGACGCGAGATAGTCGGCCGCCTCCTCGTCGGTCTTCAGGTCGAGGCCGAACAGCTTGTTCAGAGTCGTGCGGTTGATCGGAATCGGGACCAGCTGCCCGCGGACCATGGCGCGGACCCGGTGCTCGTACGGCCGCCAGTCGGTGAACTGCGAGAGGTAGTCCACCACCTGGCTGCTGTTCGTGTGGAAAATGTGCGGGCCGTACTTGTGATAGAGGATGCCCGCCTCGTTCGGCTCGTCATAGGCGTTGCCGCCGATGTGCGGCCGCCGGTCGATCAGAAGCACGCTCGCGCCGTGCTGGCTTGCCAAGCGCTCAGCAAGAACGGAGCCGGCAAAACCGGCTCCCACGATCAGATAATCGTAGCGGCGCCCGGACGAACCGGGTCCGGCTCTGAAGGGCGCGTTCATTCGGCGGCCACCAATAGTGCGGGGGATGTCGCTCCGGTCCGAACTCCCAGCAGGTCGGCGATAAGGCCCGCCATGCGCGCCTGCGTCGTGTCCCAGCTTGCCGCCGACAGCAGCAGGTCGGCTTCGGCCAGCCAGCCGCTTTCCGGATGGCGTGACAGCTCGAGGGCGGTGTCGCATGCATCCACGAACTCTTCCGGCGTCGAGGCGATCTTCACCCCTTCAAGTTGGCCGTAGTGACGAACGACATCCCTGATCGGGGTCGAGACGACCGGCTTGCCGCCGGCCAGATATTCGGGAGTCTTGGTCGGTGAGATGAACTGCGTCGATTCGTTCATTGCGAACGGCATCAGCGCCACGTCCCAGCCGGACAGATAAAAGGGCAGCTGCTCGTAGGTCTTGGGTCCGAGGTAATGAATGTTCGGCCGCTTGGGCAGATCGTCCTCGGAGATTTTCACCACGGGACCGACCATCACGAACGACCAGTCGGGCCGCATCTCGGCGACCTTCGCGAGCAACTCGGTATCGAATCGCTCGTCGATGACGCCGTAGAAGCCGAGCCGCGGCTTGGGCAGCTCCTCCTGGTCGGCGGGATCGAACAGCTCCGCGCGCGCCTTGCAGAAAAGCGCGCGATCGACCGACGACGGGAAGCAGTGAACATTGTCGTGGCGATCCTTCTTTGCCTCGTAGAGGCTGGACCCGCCGGTGAACACGACGTCCGCGCGATCGATCAGCTCCTGCTCGAGCTCGAGCAATTTCGCGGGAGCGAAACGGAACTTCGACAGCTCGTCCATCGCGTCGAACACCGTCACGTCTGCGTCGATGTCGCGCGAGAAGGTGAGCATCATCGGCGTGTAGTACCAGGCGATCAGCGGCCCCCTGACCGATGCGAGATGTGCGTCGAGCAGGCGTTTCAGCGCGGCCTCGCGCGCTTCCTCCGGCATGCCTTGGGGCAAATGCGGGACGACGATCCGCACGTTCGGCGCGCGGCCCGCTTCCCGGACCTGCAGATATGCAGTTTCGCCGGCCGCGACGTCGACCGGCTCCTCCCAGAAAATGACGTTCATGTCCCGGGCGAAGCGGCTCATCAGATGCTGCGGCCGCTGAAAGACGAAATTCCACCGCAAGTGCGAAAAGCAAATGAGGGTAGTGGGCTCTGGATCGGATGCCGAGGGCTCGGCTTCAGACACAACTGGCACCCCGGCGCGAGTCAGCATTTTCTTTTTTACCTCCATTGGTTTGTTTGCCCTTAAATGCTGAACGGCCCTCCTCCGTTTGCGGTTCCGTAACCTGCATCAATGTTAGCGCTAAAATCGGTATTGTGCGCTGCAGCAAACGGCAGCCCGCCCGATTGACCCGACGAAGCACGCGTGGAAGGAGCTTCGACCTGCCTTAGATGGGGATGAGCGGCCGGATGGCAACGACGATCGAGGAATTGGAACGGCGGCGCGAGCTGGCGCGGCTCGGCGGCGGCGAGAAGCGGATTGCGGCGCAGCATTCCAAGGGCCGCCTGACCGCCCGCGAGCGACTCTCCGTACTGCTCGATCCGGGCAGCTTCGAAGAATATGACATGTTCGTCGAGCACAATGCGACCGACTTCGGGATGGACGAGGTCAAGATCCCCGGCGACGGCGTGGTCACCGGCTCCGGGACCATCAACGGCCGGCTGGTCTATGTCTTCGCACAGGATTTCACCGTCTTCGGCGGCTCGCTGTCGGAGCGCCATGCCGAGAAGATCTGCAAGATCATGGACATGGCGATGAAGGTCGGATCGCCTGTCATCGGACTTAACGACAGCGGCGGCGCGCGGATCCAGGAGGGCGTCGCCAGCCTCGCCGGCTATGCCGAGGTGTTCCAGCGGAACGTGCTCGCATCCGGAGTCATCCCGCAGGTCAGCCTGATCATGGGCCCGTGCGCCGGCGGCGCGGTCTATTCGCCGGCGATGACCGACTTCATCTTCATGGTGAAGGACTCAAGTTACATGTTCGTCACCGGCCCCGACGTGGTGAAGACCGTCACCAACGAAGTGGTGACTCAAGAGGAGCTGGGCGGCGCAATCACCCACACGACCCGGTCGGGCGTGTCGGACGTCGCGTTCGAGAACGACATCGACGCGCTTCTGGCGACGCGGGACTTCGTCGACTTCCTGCCGCTGTCGAACCGCCACGATCTGCCCGAGCGGCCCTGCGAGGACCCGATCGATCGCATCGAGGAGAGTCTCGACACGCTCGTCCCGCCGAGTTCGAACCAGCCCTACGACATGCACGAGCTGATCCGGAAGGTCGCCGACGAGGGCGACTTCTTCGAGCTGATGCCCGCGCACGCGGCGAACATCATCATCGGCTTCTGCCGGATCGAGGGGCGCACGATCGGAGTAGTCGCCAACCAGCCGATGGTCCTCGCCGGAGTGCTCGACATCAATTCGGCGAAGAAGGCTGCGCGGTTCGTTCGCTTCTGCGACGCGTTCGACATCCCGATCCTGACCTTCGTCGACGTCCCCGGCTTCCTTCCCGGCGTCGGGCAGGAGCATCACGGGATCATCAAGCACGGGGCGAAACTGCTGTTCGCTTATGCCGAGGCGACGGTGCCGAAGATTACCGTGATCACGCGCAAGGCCTATGGCGGCGCCTATGACGTCATGAGCTCAAAGCACCTCCGCGGCGACTTGAACTATGCATGGCCGACCGCCGAGATCGCCGTCATGGGCGCGAAAGGCGCGGTCGAGATCATCTTCCGCAAGGACATCGGAGACGCCAAGAAGATCGCGACACGCACCCGCGAATATGAAGAGCGCTTCGCCAATCCGTTCGTGGCGGCGAGCAAGGGCTTCATCGACGAGGTAATCATGCCGCACTCCACGCGCCGGCGCGTGGCGATGGGCCTACGCAAGCTCCGCAACAAACAGCTCGAGAATACGTGGAAGAAGCATGATAACATTCCGCTGTGAGTAAGGATCAGCTCTTCTGGCTTTTCATGGTAGCTTTTGGCGGGTGGCTCATGCTCCACTGCCCTCGAGCTGCGATTAGAGAATTCAGGAGCGGCACTGCGAAGGGACTCAATCCCGCAACACACGCTCAACGAGATTTCGCGCGATACGCGGAGCCCGTCGGCTTCTGGGTCACCATTGTTGGCACATTTTTGGCCGGCGTGATGGGGCTTTTCTTCTTCGTTTTTGGAATCGTCGCCATTGTCACGGGTTGAGCCATGAGCACCTATACCGCCACCATCCGCTGGAACCGCACGGGTGAGGGCGACTTCACCAAGGGCCAGTACAGCCGCGCGCATGAGTGGGCGTTCGACGGGTTCGCATTATAATGTCATTGTAATATTTAGCCGCCCACCTTATCATCGCCTGTGAAGGAGGCAGCCGATGAGAACCGAGCGCGTGACATTCCTGACTTCTGCCGAAGACAAGGCTGCGCTTGATGCCGTAGCTCGTGAGAATGGCATGTCCGTCGGGCACTTCGTCCGCGAAGCAACGGCTCGCTACATCGCGGAGGGTGATATGGATGACGAGGAGCGTTTGAAGCTTCTGCTTAACGAACTCGACGATGCTTTGCCGCATATGCACGCGGCTCTCGACCGAGCCATCGAAGGTCAGCAAGAGCTTCGCGCATACATCGACTCAATGTTGCGCGAAGCTGGACTCCGAGCGTGAGCTTGTTCGGTGACGCGCTCAAGACAATAGAGTCGGTCGTCCTGCTTCGAAGCAAAGTCGAGCGGCTGGATCAGGAGCTGGAGCGAACGAACGCCGAAGTTCGGGAACTTGTCGGCATTGTCGTGAAGCTCGATCGTCGGCTAGTTCGACTCGAAACGATCGAGGAAGTCCGCAGCGGCTCACGTCCCCTGCCAAGGCTAGAATGAGCACCTACACCGCCGCGATCAGCTGGAGCCGCTCGGGCGAGGGCGATTTTGCCAGCGGCCAGTACAGCCGCGCGCATGAGTGGGCGTTCGACGGCGGCGCCGTTGTTCCGGCGAGCCCGAGCCCACATGTCGTCCCGGCGCCCTGGTCGGACCAGGCGGGTGTCGACCCGGAAGAGGCCTTCGTCGCCGCAATTTCCTCCTGCCACATGCTGTTCTTCATCGACTATGCACGCCGCGATGGCTTCGTCGTCGACAGCTACGTCGATGAGGCCCAAGGCGTGCTCGGGGAGCGTGCCGACGGGAAGATCGCGATGACCAAAGTGATGCTCCGCCCGAAGATCGCCTTCTCCGGCGACAAGCGGCCGAGCGCCGGCGACATCGCTCATCTCCATCACCGTGCCCACGAGGATTGCTTCATCGCCAATTCGGTGACGACCGAAGTGACCGTCGAACGCTGACGCTGCGAAGCTGCAAGAAGATAAAGGTGTCTCACGCAAAGGCGCGAAGGCGCAAAGGGTCTTGCACTTGACCTTCTCTTCGCGCCTTTGCGTGAATCAAAATCGCCGCTGACGCGGCGCGGAGAATGGGAAATGAAACTCGGGCGCCTCAACCATGTCGGCATCGCCACGCCGTCGATCGAGCAGAGCCTCGAGCTCTACCGCACCATCTTCGGCGCAGAGCCGCACGGCGAACCATTCGATTTGCCGGCCCAGGGTGTCCGCGTCTGTTTCGTCGATGCTCCGAACAGCCAGATCGAGCTGATCGAGCCGCTTGGGCCGGAGTCGCCGATCGCGAAGTTCCTCGAGAAGAACCCCCTCGGTGGGCAGCATCACGTGTGCTTCGAGGTGCCCGACATCCGCGCCGCCAAGGCCGAGTTCGAGGCGAAGGGCGCGCGCGTGCTCGGCGAGCCGCGAATCGGTGCCCACGGCACGCCGGTGTTCTTCGTCCATCCGAAGGACATGGGCGGAGTCCGGACCGAGATCATGGAGACGCCGGCTCATTAATTTGCTCCTGCGAAGGCAGGAGCCCAGAGTCTATTTGTACTGGACCCCGTCCTGCGCCGGGGAACAGCTTACTCGAATTCGACGATCACCTGATCGACCGCGAGGCTGTCGCCTGCCTTGGCGGGGGTCGCCTTGACGATCGCCGCCTTGGGCGCGCGGAGGATATTCTCCATCTTCATCGCTTCCATGACCGCGACCGGCTGACCGGGCTCGACCTTGTCGCCGACCGCGACGTCGAGCTTGGTCAGCAGCCCAGGCATGGGCGCGAGGAGCAGCCGCGACAGGTCGGGCGGCACCTTCTCGATCATGAACTTCGACAGCTCGGCGACATGCGGCGCGAGCACCTGCACCCGATGGCTCGCACCGCGCGTCTGGAGCTCGAGAGTGCGGCCGACGCGGCGGACCTGGACGATGCGCTTGCGGCCGTCGACCAGCGCCGTCAGCAGCCGCTGCCCCGGCACCCAGCGCCCGACGATGTCCATCAGGTCGCCGTCATCGGTGACCGCCAGCGTTCCGCCCTTGTAGGGCTTGATCCGCACCCGATGCGTCGGCCCGCCATCGACCTTCACCACGCGTTCGCACAGCACATAGGGTCGCTCGCCGAGCTGGTCGCTGATCTCCGCCGCCCGCTCGTCGGTGATGACCGAGACCATTCCGGCGATCGCGGTCAGGTCTTCGAGCAACTGATCGTCGGCCGGAGCGCCGTCGAAGCCGTCGGGGTATTCCTCGGCGATGAAGCCGGTCGACAGGTTTCCTTCGCGAAAGCGCGGGTGCTGCATCAGCGCCGAGAGGAAGTCGACATTGTCGCTGATTCCGTCGATCACGAACTGGTCGAGCGCGTCGACCTGCGCGTCGATCGCCTCGAGCCGCGTCGGCGCCCAGGTGATCAGCTTGGCGATCATCGGGTCGTAGAACATCGACACTTCGCCGCCCTCGGCGACTCCGTCGTCGACGCGGACCACGATCTGCTCACAATCAGCTTTGGTTCGCGCAGAGAACGCGGAGGACGCAGAGGCGGCTGAACCAATCTCCGACCTCTCTGCGTCTCTGCGTCTCTGCGTGAAATCAACTTCATTTCCGCTGACGCGGGGATTGGGAGTTTGAACAGGCGGGCGATACCGCACGAGCCGCCCCGTGCTCGGAAGGAAGCTTCGGTACGGGTCCTCCGCATAGACACGGGTCTCCACCGCCCAGCCGTCGATGCCGATATCGTCCTGCATGAACTTTAGCTTCTCGCCGGCCGCTACGCGGATCATCTGCTCGACGAGGTCGAGGCCGGTGATTTCCTCGGTCACCGGATGCTCGACCTGCAGCCGGGTGTTCATCTCGAGGAAGTAGAAGCTCTTGCCGGTGGGGTCTGCCCCGTTGACGATCAGCTCGACGGTGCCGGCCGAATAGTATCCGACCGCCCGCGCCAGCGCGACCGCCTGCTCGCCCATCGCGCGGCGCATTTCCGGCGTGACGAACGGCGACGGCGCTTCCTCGACCACCTTCTGGTTGCGGCGCTGGATCGAGCATTCGCGCTCGTTCAGATAGAGGATGTTGCCGTGCTGGTCGCCGAGCACCTGGATTTCGATGTGGCGCGGGTCCTCGATGAACTTCTCGATGAACACGCGGTCGTCGCCGAAGCTCGCCAGCCCCTCGCGCTTTACGCTGTCGAAACCCTCGCGCACGTCCTTCTCCGACCAGGCGAGGCGCATGCCCTTGCCGCCGCCGCCGGCCGAGGCCTTCATCATCACCGGATAGCCGATGTCATGCGCGATCTTCAGCGCTTCGTCGGTGGTCGCGATGTCGCCGAGATAGCCGGGGACGACGTTGACGCCCGCCTTGGCCGCGAGCTTCTTGGATTCGATCTTGTCGCCCATCGCGGCGATCGCTTTTGGCGGCGGGCCGATGAAGGTGATGCCCGCCTTGGCGAGCGCTTTCGCAAAGCTCTCGCGCTCGGAGAGGAAGCCGTAGCCCGGGTGCACGGCCTCGGCGCCGGTCGCCTTGCACGCCTCGATGATCAGCTCGGCCTTGAGGTAGGATTCGGACGCAGGCGGGGGGCCGAGCCTCACCGCTTCGTCCGCCATCTTCACGTGCGGCGCGCGGGCGTCGGCGTCCGAATAGACCGCGACCGTCTTGATGCCCATGCGCTGGCAAGTGCGGATGACGCGGCAGGCGATTTCGCCGCGATTGGCGATTAGGATTTTAGAAAACATCAGAACTCGCCGTCTTTCACTTCAAGTCGGTAGAAGACCCAGCCGATACCGATGAGGAGAACTAGCTCACCAAGCGATAGGCGGTGCTGCAGAGTGGCACGATCCTGTTCGCAGGTATCACCAGGACCGTCGGCACAGTCCCCCATGGTCGTAGCTAGGATCGTGATGGAGACGAGACCCGCCCAAAGCAATCCTACGACGAGGCAGCCGAAGCGTCTTAGCGAGCGCAAGCTACTCGGCCGCCTCGTCCAACGGCGGGCGGTTGTGGCCGAGCAGGCGCAGCACCTCGTCGGCGGCGTCGGCGAGGTTGGTGCCGGGGCCGAAGATCGCCTGCACGCCCGCGGCGCGAAGCGCGGCATAATCCTGCGGTGGGATGACCCCGCCGGCGACCACCTTGATGTCGGCGCGTCCCATGTCCTTTAAGGCCTCGATCATCTCCGGGATGAGCGTGCGGTGGCCCGCGGCGAGCGAGCTTGCGCCGACCACGTCGACGTCATTCTCGATCGCCATCTGCGCCGTCTCGCGCGGGGTCTGGAACAGCGGACCGGGGATCACCTCGAAACCCAAGTCGGTGAACGCCGACGACACGAGGTTGGCGCCGCGGTCGTGTCCGTCCTGGCCCATCTTCGCCACCATGATGCGCGGCTTCCGGCCGAGGCGGTCGGCGACCGATTTCGTGCCCTGCACAACCTCCTTCCAGCGGGCGTCGTTGCGCGACTTGCCGTAGATTCCGCGAACCGGATCGGGCTTGGTTCGGTATCGGCCGAACGCGCGTTCGAGCGCATCGGAGATTTCGCCGAGCGTGGCGCGGGCGCGGGCGGCTTCGACGGAGAGGGCGAGCAGATTCGTTTCAATTCCGCCCCGGAACGGGGCGGGGGACCGCTCGGCGGAGCCGAGTGGTGGTGGGGGCCCACCCTCTCGCTGCTCCAACGCTGGGCCCCCTCCACCAAGTTTCACTTGGTCCCCCTCCCCGTTCCGGGGAGGATTTTTGGCTGCTTCTGTCAGCGCATCGAGCGCGGCACGAACCTTCGCCTCGTCGCGAGCCGCGCGCACCTTCTCGATCTTCGCGATCTGCGACGCGCGGACCTTTGCATTATCGACCTCGAGGATGTCGTGCTCGGGCTCGCTTTCGGGCTGGTAGCGGTTGACTCCGACGATCACCGTCTCGCCCGTGTCGACCTTCGCAGCCCGCGCCGCCGCTGCTTCCTCGATCCGGTGCTTCGGCAGCCCTTCGGCGACCGCCTTGGTCATTCCGCCATGCTGCTCGACTTCCTCGATCAGCGCCCAGGCTTTCTCCTCGAGCTCGCGCGTCAGCTTCTCGACATACCAGCTCCCGCCGAGCGGGTCGGCGACGGCCGTCACGCCGCTCTCTTCCGCGAGGATCAGCTGCGTGTTGCGTGCGATTCGCGCACTGAAATCCGTCGGCAGCGCGATCGCCTCGTCGAAGCTGTTGGTGTGCAGCGACTGGGTCCCGCCGAGCACCGCCGCCAGCGCCTCGATCGTGGTTCGGACGATGTTGTTATAGGCGTCCTGCTCGGTCAGGCTGACGCCGCTCGTCTGGCAATGCGTCCGCAGGCGCTTCGACTCGTCCTTCTTCGCGCCGAGGTCGGTCATGATCCGGTGCCACAGAGTCCGCGCGGCGCGCAGCTTCGCGACCTCCATGAACAGGTTCATGCCGATGCCCCAGAAGAAGCTGAGGCGGCCCGCAAAGGCGTCGATCTCCAGCCCTCGCGCCATCGCCGCGCGCACATATTCCATGCCGTCCGCGAGCGTATAGGCGAGCTCCTGAACCGCCGTCGCCCCGGCCTCGTGCATGTGATAGCCGCTGATCGAGATCGAATTGAACTTCGGCATTTCCCGCGCGCAATAAGCGATCACGTCGGCGACGATCCGCATCGAGGGTTCGGGCGGGTAAATGTAGGTGTTGCGGACCGCGAACTCTTTCAGGATGTCGTTCTGGATCGTGCCGGTCAGCGCGCTCGGCGGGACGCCCTGCTCCTCACCCGCGACGATGAAGAAGGCCATGACGGGAAGCACCGCGCCATTCATGGTCATCGACACGCTCATCTTATCGAGCGGGATGCCGTCGAACAGCAATTTCATGTCCTCGACCGTGTCGATCGCCACGCCCGCCATGCCGACATCGCCGGCGACGCGCGGATTGTCGCTGTCGTAGCCACGGTGGGTGGCGAGGTCGAAGGCGACGCTCAGCCCCTTCTGCCCCGCGGCGAGGTTGCGCCGGTAGAATGCGTTCGACTCTTCCGCCGTCGAGAAGCCGGCATATTGGCGGATCGTCCACGGCCGTCCGGCGTACATCGTCGCATACGGGCCGCGCGTGAATGGAGCGACGCCCGGCCAGCCGCTGTCGATTCCGGCTGCGTCGTCAGGGCCGTACACCGTGTCGAGGCGGATGCGCTCGACCGTCTCGCGCGACAGGTCCTTGCCGCGCGACTCCTTGTCCGCGAGCGCTTTCCAGTCTGATTTCGTTGACTTGTCGGTCACGCGGCGCGGCTTAGCGCGAGGTCCGAGCTATCGCTAGCGCGATCGCAACTCGCTCCGCCTGAGCTTGCCGGTCGCGGTCTTGGGGAGCGCGTCGACGAACTCGACCTCCCGCGGATATTTGTACGGGGCGATCATTCGCTTCGCATGCGTCTGGAGCTCGGCGACGAGTGCGTCCGAGCTTTCAGCGTCTACCGCGAGCACCACGAACGCCTTCACGATCTGCCCGCGTTCGGCATCGGGCGCGCCGATGACCGCGCATTCGGCGACGGCGGGGTGGGAAAGAAGCGCATTCTCCACTTCGGGGGCGCCGATGTTGTAGCCCGAGCTGACGATCATGTCGTCGCTGCGCGCGAGGTACCAGTAATAGCCGTCGGCGTCGCGGCGGTAGGTGTCGCCGGTGACGTTCCAGCCATTGACGACATAGTCGCGCTGGCGCGGGTCATCGAGGTAGCGGCATCCGGTTGGGCCCTTGATCGCGAGCCGGCCGACGCCTTCGTCCAGCGGCGTGCCGTCGGCGTCGAGCACGGTCGCGGTGTAGCCGGGAACGGCCTTGCCGGTTGAGCCGGGGCGGATGTCGTCGCCCGCGGCGGAGACGAAGATGTGCATCATCTCGGTCGAGCCGATGCCGTCGGTGATCGCGATTCCGGTGCGGTCCTTCCACGCGCGCCAGGTCGCTTCGGGCAGGTGCTCGCCGGCGGAGATGCAGGTGCGGAGAGTCTTCAGCGCTTGGTCCAGCGCGGGTTGCGACAGCATCGCCTTGTAGGCGGTCGGGGCAGTGCCGAGGTGGGTCACCCCGAACTTCGTGATGGCGTCGAGAAGCGCGGACGGGCTCGCCTGCTCGATCGTCGCCGAAGCGGCGCCGAAGCGCAGCGGGAACATCGGCGTGATGCCGAGCCCGAAGGTGAAGGCCATCGGCGCGCTGGTCAGGAACACGTCGCCGGGCCTCGGATCGACGAGGTGCTTCGCGAATGTATCGCACGGCGCGATCACGTCGCGGTGGAACTGGACGCAGCCCTTGGGAACGCCGGTGGTGCCGCTGGTGAAGGCGACGATGCAGGGGTCGTCGCGGCCGGTGTCGGCCGGCGGCAGCGGCTGCAGCGGGGCCGTGCGCGTCTCCAGCTCGCCCTTCCCGTAATCTCCGTCATATTTGACAATGTGCTTGATGAAATGCGTCTGATCGACTGCCTGGCGGAAGTCGCCGATATAGCGGCTGTCGACAATCGCGTGGCTGATCTCGGCGCGCTCGATCACGGTCGCGATCTCGCCGGGTCGAAGCAAAGGCATGGTGGCGACGACGACACCGCCCGCTTTCAAAATCCCGAGCCACGCCGCGAACATCGTCATCGTGTTCGGTCCGCGCAGCAGCATGCGGTTGCCGGGGATGAGGCGTTCTTCCTCGACCAGCAGCCGCGCGATGCGTCCGCTGAAATCATCGAGTTCGGCGTAGGTCCAGCTGCCGTGGCCGTTGACGACGGCGAGGGCATCGGGCGCGCCGCCTTTCAGCAGCTCGGCGGCTGCATTCAGCCGCTCGGGATATTGCAGCTCGGGAAGATCGAACCGGAATTCCGGCAGCAGTTCCGCGGGCGGCAATCGGTCGCGGACGAACGAGTCGTATTGCAAACTAAATCCTCCCCGGAACGGGGAGGTGGCAGACCGGAGGTCTGACGGAGGGGGCCCACGTCCCCACTGCGAGAACGCTGGGCCCCCTCCACCAGCTTCGCTGGTCCCCCTCCCCCTTCCGGGGAGGATCTGTGCTGACGCCTCTCATTCCTCCACCACCGCCGTCGTTTCGATCTCGACCTTGGCGGCGGCTTCGACGAGGCCCTTCACTTCGACCAGCGCCATCGCCGGATAGTTGGGGCCCATGATCTCGCGCCAGGCGGCTCCGATCTCGTCGCGGGAATTCACATATTCATGTCGGTCGGTCACGTAGACGGTCATCCGGACGATATGCTGCGGGCCCGCGCCGCCCTGCGCCAGGATCTCGAGCGTGTTCATCAGCGCGCGGACGAACTGGCGGTGAAGCGTGTACTCGGGAAAGGCTTCGTGCTCGTCCCATCCGACCACGCCCGCGCTGAAGATCATCCGACCCGAGGCGCTGATCCCGTTGGAATAGCCCTTCGGTCGCGGCCAGTTCGGCGGTTGGAGTATTTTCATGGGCGCACCCCCTTGAGCAGATCGCGCGCGATGATCTGGCGCTGCACTTCGCTCGCGCCTTCGTAGATGCGCAGCGCGCGGATGTCGCGGTAGAGCTCCTCGACCTTGACCCCGCGCGTGACTCCCGCACCGCCGTGCATCTGCACCGCGGCGTCGATGACCTTCTGCGCGGATTCGGTCGCGTGGAGCTTGGCCATTGCCGCGGCGCGGCGGTTGTCGACCCCGCCTTCATCCTGCTGCCACGCCGCACGGTAGATGAGGAGCGCCGAGGCATCGATCGCCAGCGCCATGTCGGCGAGCTTGGCCTGCGTGACCGCATTGTCGGCGAGCGTTCCGCTGCCGAGGCGACGGTTCTTCGTCCAGCTCAGCGCCTCGTCGAGCGCCCGCCGCGCGAAGCCGAGTGCCGCTGCCCCGACCGTCACCCGGAATAGGTTCAGAGTTTCCATGCCGATCCGAAAGCCTTCGCCCGGCTCGCCGACGATCGCGCCTGCCGGAACTCGGACGTTGTCGTATTTGAGGCGGGCCAGCGGATGGGGCGCGATGGCCTCGATCCGCTCCTCGACGCCAACCAGCTCCGCAGGGACGATGAAGGCCGAGAGACCCTTCGCGCCCTCGCCCTCGCCGGTCCGCGCGAAGGTCAGATAAAAGTCCGCGATCCCGCCGTTGGAAATCAGCGTCTTCTCGCCGACCAGCACCCATTCATTTCCGTCGCGCATCGCCGAAGTCTGGATGTTCGCGGCGTCTGAGCCGCATTCAGGTTCGGTCATGGCGAAAGCGGCGATGGCTTGGCCGGACGCGACCTTGGGCAGCCATTCGCGCTTCTGCTCGACCGTTCCGAACAGCGAGATGGCGCCGCTCCCAAGCCCCTGCATGGCGAAGGCGAAGTCCGCGAGTGCCGAATGGTAGGCGAGCGTCTCGCGCGCAATGGCGAGGCTACGCACGTCGGGCCGAGTGTCGCGATTCGCGACGCACAGCCTCAGGAAACCTGCGCTTCCCAACTCCGCCACCAGTTTCCGGCAATCGGCCTCGAGATCCCCGCATTGGGGCGATAGGTTCGCACACCATTGGCGAAGCTCCTCCGCCAGCTCGCGGTGCTTGGGCTCGAAGAACGGCCAGGAAAGAAAGCTGCGGTCGGCCATTTGCCCTGGCGTCAATTCCCCTGGAAGACCGGCTTCTGCTTGTTGGCGAACGCCTCATAGGCGCGGCGGAAGTCATTCGTGTCCATGCACCGCGCCTGGTCGCGCGCCTCCACGTCGAGGGCCTGGTCGAGGGTCATGCTCCGCTCCGCGTCGAGCTGGCGCTTGGTGATGCAGTGGGCGATCGACGGACCCTTCGCCAGCTGGTCGGCAAGCGCGTAGGCCTCCGCCAGCACGTCCTCGACAACCCGGTTGTAAAAGCCCCAGGCTTCGCCTTCCTCGCTGGTCATCTCCCGGCCGGTGAACAACAGCTCGGCCGCGCGGCCATGCCCGACCAGCCGGGGCAGCATCGCGCAGGCGCCCATGTCCGCGCCGGACAGACCGACGCGGCTGAACAGGAAGGCGGTCTTGCAGCCGGGCTGGCCGAAGCGAATGTCGCTGGCCATTGCGAGAATTGCGCCCGCGCCAGCGCAGACACCCTCAACCGCGGCGATGATCGGCTGCGGGCAGGCGCGCATGGCGCGAACCAGATCGGCGGTCATCCGGGTGAATCGGAGAAGGCCCTGCGGGTTCATCTTCGTCAGCGGGCCGATGATCTCGTGGACGTCCCCGCCCGAGCAGAAGTTGCCACCGGCGCCGCGGAGCACGACTACCTTCACGGCGTAATTGTGGTCGAATTCGTAAAAGGTCGACCGGAGCTCCTCATAGCTCTCGAAGGTCAGCGGATTCTTGCGCTCCGGACGGTTGAGGGTGATCGTCCCGACGCCATTCTCGAACGTCCACTGGAAGTGCTTCGGCTGGAACGCGGCCGGGTCGAAGGTCATGCGCTGGTCCCTCCGTCGATGGTGATCGCAGCCCCGTTGATGTCGCGGCTGAGCGGCAGGCAGAGCATGGCGATGATGTTGCCGATCGCCTCCGGGTCCACCAGCCGCCCGCTGGCATTCATGCTGGTGATGGCGGAGCGCGCATCGCCTTCGCTTCGGCCGGTGATTTCCGACACGCGCGCGACCGACTGGTCGGTCATCGGCGTATCGACATAGCCGGGGCAGACCGCGTTCACCGTCAGGTTGGTCTTGGCATATTCGGCTGCGAGGCTGCGCATCAGCCCAAGCAGACCATGCTTCGACGCGGCATAATGGGCCGCGTACGGGACTCCCCGCAGGCTCGCGACTGAAGCGACGAACACCAGCCGCCCGCTGTCGCTCTTGAGCAAGTCGCCAATCGCAGCTCTCGAGCAGTCGAAGGCTGCCGTGAGGTTCGTGCCGATGATCCGGTCCCAGCTCTCGCGGGTCATCTTGTGGAATGGCGCGCTCTCCGCGATTCCGGCGTTGACGATCAACAGGTCGATCCGGCCGTTCGCCGCCCGCGCTTCGTCGAATGCCGCGGCGATCCCCGCCGGATCGGTCACGTCGCACTGGATCGGGGTTCCGCCAAAACTTTCCGCGACGGCCTGGAGTGGCTGCATCCGCCTCCCGAGCAGCGACAGCTTCGCACCGGCAGCGCCGAGATGGGCCGCGGCGGCCGCGCCAATGCCCGTGCCTCCGCCGGTGATCAGCGCGTGTCGGCCCGCAAGCGGAGACTCTGCTGCCATGCTCTCTCCCTCACTTCAGCATTGGCCGAACCGATTTGAGGTGGCAAGGCGGCGGCTATGAAGATTGCAGTCCTCGAGACCGGCTATCCGCCCGGCACTCTCGCCAACGAGTTTGGCGATTATCCCGCGATGTTCGCGCGCCTGCTCGGGCCCGGGTTCGAGATCGAAAGCTTTGACGTGCAGGCCGGCGAGTTGCCCGAAGCCGCCGGCCACCACGCTTATCTGATCACGGGCTCCCCGGCGGGCGTGTACGATCCGCTGCCGTGGATCGAGCCCTTGCAGCAGTTCATCCGCTCGGCGAACGGCGCCAAGATGATCGGAGTCTGCTTCGGTCACCAGGTGATGGCGGAAGCGCTCGGCGGGCACGTCGAAAAATCGGAGAAGGGCTGGGGCGCCGGGCTCCATCGCTACACCATTGTTCGCTCGGAACCGTGGATCGACACGGCGGGCATGATCGCGATTCCCGCATCGCACCAGGATCAGGTCGTGGTGCAGCCACCGAACACCGAGGTGGTCGCTGCGTCCGACTTCACGCCCTTCGCCGCGCTCGCCTGGACCGACCGGCCGGCGATCAGCTTCCAGTTCCATCCGGAATTCACACCTGCCTTCGCGAAGGCGCTGATCGAGAGGCGCTACGACAACATTCCCGACCCTGATAGGGCAATCGCGTCGCTGGACGCGCCGAACGATAATGCGGTCGTCGGGGGCTGGATCGGCAATTTCCTCAACGGAGACCGTGAATGAAGACCCGTGCCGCCGTCGCGTTCGAAGCGAAGAAGCCGCTCGAAATCGTCGAGGTCGACCTCGAAGGCCCGAAGACGGGCGAAGTGCTGGTCGAGATCATGGCGACCGGCATCTGCCACACCGACGCCTACACGCTGGACGGGTTCGACAGCGAAGGCATCTTCCCCTCGATCCTCGGCCACGAGGGAGCCGGGATCGTGCGCGAGGTCGGCCCGGGTGTCACCAGCGTGAAGCCGGGCGATCACGTGATCCCGCTCTACACGCCCGAATGCCGCCAATGTAAGTCGTGCCTCTCCGGCAAGACGAACCTCTGCACCGCGATCCGCGCGACGCAGGGTAAGGGCCTGATGCCCGACGGCACCAGCCGCTTCAGCTACAAGGGCGAGACCATCTACCATTACATGGGCTGCTCGACTTTCTCGAACTTCACCGTGCTTCCCGAGATCGCGGTCGCGAAGATCCGCGAGGACGCGCCGTTCAAGACCAGTTGCTACATCGGCTGCGGAGTCACGACCGGCGTCGGCGCCGTCGTAAAGACCGCGAAGGTCGAGCCCGGGGCGAATGTCGTCGTCTTCGGCCTCGGCGGAATCGGCCTCAACGTCATCCAGGGCGCGAAGATGGTGGGCGCGAACAAGATCGTGGGAGTCGATATCAATCCCGCGCGCGAGGAATGGGGCCGGCAGTTCGGAATGACGGACTTCATCGACGCACGGAACAAGGACCGACAGGCGATCGTCGACGAGGTGCTGAAGATCACCGACGGCGGCGCGGACTATACGTTTGACGCTACGGGAAACACCGAAGTGATGCGCACGGCGCTTGAATGCTGCCACCGCGGTTGGGGCACCAGCATCATCATCGGCGTCGCCGAGGCGGGCAAGGAGATCGCCACGCGGCCGTTCCAGCTTGTCACCGGCCGCAACTGGCGCGGGACGGCGTTCGGCGGCGCCAAGGGCCGCACCGACGTGCCGAAGATCGTCGACTGGTACATGGATGGGAAGATCGCGATCGACCCGATGATCACCCACACGCTGAAGCTCGAAGACATCAACAAGGGCTTCGACCTGATGCACGCGGGCGAGAGCATCCGCAGCGTCGTCATTTACTGATGGTGTGGTCCCCACCGTTCGTCCTGAGCTTGTCGAAGGACTGATTTGGCTTTCTGGACGTACATGTTGCACTGCCGTGGTGGCTATTTCTATGTCGGCCACACCGATGATCTCGAACGTCGGATGGATCAGCACGAGCGTAGCATTGTACCTGGTTTCGTCCGCGACCACTGGCCGGCGAAGCTGGTATGGGCAGCCGAATTCCCGACGCGTTATGAAGCGATCGCGATGGAGCGCCGACTGAAAGGTTGGGGCCGCGCTAAAAAACTTGCTCTCATTCGCGATGATTGGGAGAGCATCTCAAGCCTTGCGAAGGGGAAAGACAGTCCTTCGACAAGCTCAGGACGAACGGAATAAGGGG
>JBQCCG010000207.1:0-2426 GCA_051962455.1 Sphingomicrobium sp.
GTCCGGCGGACGGGCGGAAACTTCCTGGTCGGCGAACAGGTCGGCCATCGTTTCGACAGCATAGGACGGCGGCAAGAAAATGCACGCCCGGGCTTGTTCTAGATGTTACTAAGATATATCGTAGAGCGTCTAAAGGAGAAACCGATGCCGCATTATCGCCATCACCGGCACGAGCCGCCAATCCCTCCCGTTCCTCCGATTCCCCCCGAACCGCCGATGAGCTGTGGCGGAGCCTCCCGCTCGTTCAGGATCGGTGATGTGATCGAGCTGATCGCCACCGGCCCTCGTGGCTGGCGCGGCGGCTGGGGCCCTTTCAGCTTCGACTTCGGCGACGATGTTGGAGCCGGAGGGTGGGGCGGTCGCGGCCGCAGGGCGCGGCGGATGTTCGAAGCGGGCGAACTGAGGCTCGTGCTCCTGAAGCTGGTCTCGGACCAGCCGCGGCACGGGTATGACCTGATCCGGGCGATCGAGGAGCTGACCGGCGGGCGCTACGCGCCGAGCCCCGGTGTGGTCTACCCGACGCTCACCATGCTCGATGAGATGGGCCTGATCGAGGAATCGCCGGGGGAGGGCGCGCGCAAGCCCTATCAGATCACCGACGCAGGCCGTGCCCATCTCGAGGAGAATGAAGAGGAAGCCGACGAGCTGATCCGCCGCCTGAAGGCGCTGAGCCCGTCCTACAGCGAAGGTGGATCGCCGATCTGGCGCGCGATGCGCAACCTGGGCGTCGCAATCCGCCATCGTGTCCAGCACGGCGAGATCACCGAGGAGACGAAGTTCGAGCTCGCCGCGCTCATCGACGAGCTCGCGCAGAAGATCGAGCGGTTGAAGTGACGAGGCTTGGCTCGTCATCCTGGACTTGATCCGGGATCCACACTTCTCAAAAGCAAAGAGGGATTCCCGCATCCGCGGGAATGACGATAAGGCTCAGCCGCCCATCCGCGTCAGCCGCTCGCGCTTGACCAGTGCGTGACGGTAGGCGCGGATCACCGCCGAATTGATCGTGTCCCAATCCATGATTTTCGCGACCGCGAGTCCGCCCTCGCCATGCCGCCGCCGAAGTTCCGGGTCGCGGGCGTAGGCCTCTAGCGCCTCCGCGAATTCCACCGCGCTCGTCCCGTCGACGAGGGTTCCTGTCACGCCTGAGCGAACAAGGTTGCTCGCGCCGGTCGCATCGGCGGCGATGACCGGCAGCGCGCTGGCCATCGCCTCCAGCGTGACGTTCCCGAACGCTTCGGTGATCGAGGGATTGAGCAGCACGTCGGCGCTGGCGAGCGCGCGGGCGAGATCCGTACCGGTCTGCTGGCCGATGAATGCGGCATCCGGAAGCTGCTGTTCGAACCACGGTCGGGCCGGACCCTCGCCGATCACCAGGACGTGGTACTTGAGGCCGAGCGTGGCGAAGGTGCGGACCGCTTCGGCGAAGACGTCGAGCCCCTTTTCCATCACCACGCGGCCGAGGAACGCGATCACCATCTCGTCGTCGGCGATTCCCTCGCTGCGCCGCCACTCCATGTCGCGGCGCTCCGGATTGAACTGCTCCCGATCGATCCCGCGCGCCCACATGGTGATGTCGCGGTTCATCCGCTGGGCACGCAGAATCGCCGCAGTTGACTCGGCGGGGGCAAGCACGACCTCGCAGCGGCGATAGAGGCGTCGCATGATTCCGCGCGCGAGCGGCTCGAGCGCCTGGAGATGATAATAAGCGAGATAGGTATCGAAGCGCGTGTGGACCGAGGCGACGGCGGCGATCTTGTGCCGCCGGGCCCAGGTGATAGCCCGATGGCCGACGATGTCAGGGCTCGAGATGTGAACGATGTTGGGATCGAACTCGGCGAGGTCGCGGCGCACCCGCGCCGGGAGCGCGATCGGTAGACGATATTCGGAACGGCCGGGCACCGGAATTGCAGGCACGTCGACGAGGTCCCCGGTGGCTGGAAACGCCGGCTCCGGAACCGTCGGCGAATAGACGCGGACGTTGACCCCCTGGCGCAGCAGATACTCGACCAGCCGGTTCAGCGCCTGGTTGGCGCCGTCACGCACATAATTGTAATTGCCCGAAAAGAGGGCCACGCGGAGGTCGCTCGATGGCATTGCTCGGCGGCTGTAGGGGTTTCTGCGTGAGCGTCAAAGCCGGACTGCCGCCAATCGCCCGGCAAGATGCGCGACTGTTCCTTCTCGGTAGCTTGCCAGGCGATGCCTCGCTCAGCGCGCGGCAATATTATGCTCATCCGACCAATCAGTTCTGGCTGCTTCTCGGCGCGGCGATTGGAGAGGAGCTGCAATGCCTTCCTTATGAGGAGCGTCTAAGGAAGCTCCGCGATCGTCGGATCGGGCTCTGGGACGTCATTGCTTCCGCTAGCCGGGAGGGCAGTCTTGATCAGGCGATCCGCGATGCCGAGCACAATCGGATCGAGCATCTGCTT
>JBQCCG010000208.1:0-3082 GCA_051962455.1 Sphingomicrobium sp.
CGATAGCCGCTATCGCCGCTCGACAGAATGTACGGCGCATAGGCCGCCCAGAAGAGAATCCGCTCGCCCCAGAGGTGCGGTGCCCAGGCTTCGTCGACCTTGGTCCCGTGGGCGAGCAACCACCGCCCGACCACGGCCTCGGCGAGCCGTGCCCCTTTCTCCCGCGAAGCCGCCGCGGCCAGATCCCGGAGCCATGAGAAGCCCTGCAGTTCCTCGGAGAGTGCGCCCTCGCTTCCGACGTTCGCGAAATCGAGGTCCTTCAGCGGCAGAGTCTCGGCCCCCACGGTGAAATTTCCCGAGAGGAGTGCCTCGCCGCGCTGCCGCTCGCCGTGGACGTGGTCGCGCGGCACGGCGACCAGCTTGAGCGGCTGCTTCGACCGCTTCAAGCGGGAAAGAAGGGACCCGCGCGCGAGCTTGCTGACGATGGCGCGCTCGGCGGCCGAACCACCGCTGCTCACCCCTCGCCCCGAAGCGCCTTGATGTTGGCGGCATAGGCCGAAGGGCCGCCGCGAAACGCGGCAGTCCCCGCGACGAGCACCGTCGCGCCAGCGCCCACCGCTTGTCGCGCCGTCTCTGGGTCGATCCCGCCATCGACCTCGAGCTGGACGTTCAGCCCACGCTGGACGATCGTTTCGCCGATCCGCTCAATCTTGGCGAGCTGGCTGTCAATGAACTTCTGTCCGCCGAAGCCCGGATTGACGCTCATCACCAGAACGAGCTCGATGTCCTCGAGCACATAATCGAGCGCATCGACTGGAGTTGCGGGGTTGAGCGATACTCCGGCTTTCTTTCCGAGCCCTTTGATGTGCTGAATGGTGCGATGGAGATGCGGACCGGCCTCGGGGTGAACCGTGATGATATCGGCGCCGGCTTCGGCGAAGGCCTCGAGAAAAGGATCCACCGGAGAGATCATCAGGTGGACGTCGAACGGCTTGGCCGTATACGGGCGGAGCGCCTTCACCACCACCGGACCGATGGTGAGGTTGGGCACGAAATGGCCGTCCATCACGTCGATGTGGATCCAGTCCGCGCCCGCGTCATCGATCGCATGAACCTCCTCGCCGAGCCTGGCGAAGTCGGCAGAGAGGATGGAAGGTGCGATCAGGGGCGCGGTCAGTGCCATGGACCCGATTAGACGGAATTATCCGGAGCGGACAAGGCGCGCCATGAAGAAGCCGTCCAGACCACCCTCATTCTCGAGCAGGCCGGGCAGGATGCGGACCCAGCCTTCGGTCGAAAACGGCACGAAGGAGGGTAAGCCGGTTGGCGCATCCACCTGAAATTGAGGATGACGGTCGAGAAACGCGATCACCATTTCCTCGCCCTCCTGCGGCTCAAGCGAACAGACCGAATAAACGAGCGTGCCGCCGGGTTTCACCCACCGCGCGGCGCGTTCGAGGAGCTTCGCTTGCAACTCCGAATTGCCCGCGATGATCGACGGCCGCGCGCGGTATAGCACTTCGGGATGGCGTCGGAATGTTCCCGTCGCCGAGCACGGCGCATCGAGCAGAACCGAATCGAATTGACGGCCCGGTTCCCATGTGAGCGCGTCGGCTTCGATCAGCTCGGCCTGGAGGTGTGTCCGGTTGAGATTCTCGTCCAGTCGTCCGAGACGACTTTCCGATGCGTCGACCGCAGTGACGCGGTGGCCACCCGCAGCGAGCTGCATCGTCTTTCCGCCCGGCGCAGCGCAGACGTCGAGGACGTCGAATGCCCCCGCAGGAATCAGGCGCGCCGGGAGCGAGGCCGAGAGGTCCTGCACCCACCATCGTCCGTCACCAAACCCAGGCAAGTCGGCCACGGACGCGCTGGCGAGACGGGCATGTCTCGGCGCCAGCGAAATGCCCGCCTGCTCGGCGGCATAGAGCTGCCCCTCCGCATCGCCGGCAAAAGTCAGATCAAGCGCCGGACGCTTTGCAATCTGCCGTCGCGCCGCTTCGACGATCTCAGGGCCCCATGCCGCGATCCAGCGCTCCTCGACTGCTTCGGGCAGGCGGGGCGCGTCGAGCCGCGGCAACCCGCGCCGGAGCAAGGTTCCGAGGACTCCGTGAACGAGCCGCCGCGGACCGCCGTCGACCAGCGGAAGCGCGGTCGCGACGGCGGCGTGATCGGGCGTTCCGAGGGCGATTTTCTGAGCGAATGCGATCCGAAGCACCATCCGCGCCTTGCTATCGCGGGGCAAGCGTTGCCGGGTCGCGCTGTCGATCAGCGAATCGAGATCGGGAATTCGCCGGAGGGTTTCACCCGCGATCGCGAGCGCGAGGCCGAGATCGGGTCCGGACAACCCTTGGATTCGGCCAGCGGCGGCTTCGAGCGTCTGACCCCGTCGAAGCACCGCGTCGAGCATTTGCAGAGCGGCCCGGCGCGGCGCGACACCTTCAGCGCTTGGCATTCGATATCCGGATCATCATTTTAGGATCATGAAACGCCCGAAGCACCTCGATGCGCCGGCCTATCTCAGCCCCTCGCCGCCGGTGCCGGAACCCGAGCCGGTTGAAGCGCCGCCGCCCCCCGCCGGCGAGGAGCAGCGGCTCGATCCGACTCGCTATGGCGACTGGGAGAAGAAGGGCATCGCGATCGATTTCTAGACGCCCTCGGCTCGCGGCGGACGGCTAAGGAGCGCATCCAGTACCTGATCGACATCGACGCGCCCGGTGATCAACGCATCTACGGCGGACACGATCGGCATGTCGATGCCCTTCTCATGGGCGAGTCGGGCGAGCACCGGGGCGGTGAAGGCGCCTTCCGCGACCGTCTTGCGATCGGCCAGAAGCTCGCCGGCCGGGCGGCCTTCGCCGATGCCTTTCCCGAGCGAATAGTTGCGCGAGCTCGTCGACGAGCAGGTCAAGACGAGGTCGCCGAGGCCCGACAGGCCCGACAAGGTCTCCCGCTGCGCGCCGCGGGCGAGGCCGAAGCGAGTCATTTCCGCGAAGCCGCGGGCAATCAGCGCGGCGCGGGCATTCTGGCCAAGGCCCCGGCCTTCAACGACACCGCAGGCGATTGCGAGCACATTCTTCACCGCGCCGCCGATTTCCGCGCCGGCGATGTCGTTCGAGACGTAGATGCGGAATTCCGGGACTGC
>JBQCCG010000209.1:0-2219 GCA_051962455.1 Sphingomicrobium sp.
CACCCGCTCGGGCATCACCGGCCCGTCCGGTCCACGTGCGCGCTCCGGCTTGTTGGCGTTGCGCCAGCGTGAGAGCGCAAAGACGGTCGTCTTGTAAGCGTCCTTCAGCACCGAATAGCCGCCCGCCATGTCGCCGTAGAGGGTCGCATAGCCGACGCTCATTTCGCTCTTGTTGCCCGTCGTGAGAAGCATCTCTCCGCCAGTGTTGGACAGCGCCATCAGCGCGACCATCCTGAGGCGAGCCTGGACATTTTCGGCGGCAAGCCCGCTCATGTCCGGGAGCATTTCATCAAGCGCCTCGACCCCGGGGGCGATCGAGATGACGTCATGGCGGCAGCCGAGCAGACGCGCGCATTGGCGAGCGTCTTCGAGGCTTTCTTCGCTGGTATATTTGGAGGGGAGCATCACGCACCGCACCCTGTCGGGCCCGAGCGCATCGACCGCAATCGCCGCCGAGAGGGCGCTGTCGATCCCGCCTGACAAGCCAAGGATCACGCCGGGAAAGCCGTTGCGTCCGACATAATCGCGAAGCGCGACCGTCATCGCCTGGTAGACGTCCTCGGGGAATTGATCGAGCTCATGCCGGACCCGGGTCTCACAGCGCCAGCCGTCGCTCGTGCGCAACCAGTCCGTGATCTGCAGGTCCTCGACCCAATCGGGCATCTGGACGACCACTTCGCCGTCTGGGTGCATGACGAAGGACGAGCCGTCGAAGGCAAGCTCGTCCTGGCCACCAACCCGATTGAGGAAGACGAGCGGCAGTCCGGTGCTCGTCGTCCGCGCTCGCGCGAGCCGCTCGCGCGTGTCGATCTTGTCGAGCTCATAGGGGCTGCCGTGGGGTACGAGAAACAGTTCGGCGCCGAGTTCCGCGAGATGCGCGCAGACCGGCTCCAGCCACATGTCCTCGCAGACGGGCACGCCAAGCTTGATACCTCGCCACTCGATCGGATCGGGCAGGGGACCCGGCGTGAAAATCCTTTTCTCGTCGAATGTGCCGTAGTTGGGAAGCTCGTGCTTGAACGTCCGGCCGATGCGCTTGCCGCCGTCGGCGAGGAGCATCGCGTTGAAATTCTGGCCGCCCTCATGGGTGATGGTCCCGATCAGCATCGCCGGACCGGGCTCCGCCGTCGCGGCGACCAGCTGATCGGTGCATTCGTGGACTCGCCGGACGAACTCGGGCTTGAGGACGAGGTCTTCCGGCGGATAGCCGACCAGCTGAAGTTCGGGGCAGACGAGCAGGTCCGCGCCCGCCGCCGCCGCCTTGCGCCGTATCTCGATCATCGCCGCGGCATTGCCTTCGAGATCGCCGACGCGCTGGTTCATCTGCGCCAGGGCGATCTTGAGGCGGTCGGTCATGTTTGCCCAATACCGCTCGGGGTGAGCTTGTCGAACCCCTGTCCTTCTTACAGGGAAAAGGCAGTCCTTCGACAAGCTCAGGACGAACGGGTGTTTACGGACTCGCCCCTCGCTCGCTAATGGCGAGTCATCGCTGGGGATAAGCATCCATGAAATTGCTCGCCGGGAACAGCAACCTGCCGCTGGCCCGATCGATTTCCGACTATCTCGAGGTGCCGCTCACCGATGCGAGCGTGCGCCGCTTCGCCGATGAGGAGGTGTTCGTCGAGGTGAACGAGAACGTCCGCGGCGAGGACGTGTTCGTGATCCAGTCGACCAGCTACCCCGCCAACGACAATCTGATGGAGCTGCTGATCTGCATCGATGCGCTTCGGCGCGCATCGGCGAAGCGGATCACGGCGGTGCTCCCCTATTTCGGCTATGCGCGCCAGGACCGGAAACCCGGCCCCAGAACGCCGATCTCGGCCAAGCTGGTTGCGAACCTGATCACGACGGCAGGCGCGAACCGGGTGCTGTCGATCGATTTGCACGCCGGCCAGATCCAGGGCTTCTTCGATATCCCCACCGACAATCTCTTCGCGTCGCCGGTGATCGCCACCGACATCCATGCGCGCTTCGGCAATCGCAATTTGCTGGTCGTCTCGCCGGACGTCGGCGGCGTCGTCCGCGCGCGTGGGCTCGCCAAGCGGCTCAACAACGCGCCGCTGGCGATCGTCGACAAGCGCCGCGAACGCGCCGGCGAGTCCGAAGTGATGAACATCATCGGCGATGTCGAAGGGCGCTTCTGCATCCTGATCGATGATATCGTCGATTCGGCCGGCACGTTGTGCAACGCCGCCGCCGCGCTGAAGGAAGCGGGCGCC
>JBQCCG010000210.1:0-8154 GCA_051962455.1 Sphingomicrobium sp.
ACGAATTCGTTGAGCACCAGCTTCGTGCCGAACAGTCCGCCCGCCGTCCCCGCTTCCTTCCACGGAACGCCGATCAGGAACATGACCGGCTGGAAGACGTAGCCGATGATCCGCTGGAAACTCAGGTCCTGGATCCCGAACCAGTGACCGATTCCGCCGAGCAGGCCATTGGCGAGCGCAACCAGCGCGACGAAGGCCAGCACCATCGCGCCGACGGCGACGGCGAGCTTCACACCGGTCTGCGCCCCCTGCGCGGCGGCCATGATGATGTTGGCCGGCTGCATGCCCTCCTTGAAGGTCTCGGCCACGTCGACCTTGGCGTCCTCGGCGGCGTTCGCGTCCTCCGGATCGTCGGGCATGATCATTTTGGCCATCAGGATTCCGCCAGGCGCGGACATGAAGGCCGCGGCCAGGAGGTACGGCAGGTAGCTTGCGCCGAGCAGGCTCGCGTAGGCGGCGAGGATGGTGCCTGCGACGCCCGCCATGCCGACGCACATCACCGTGAACAGGCGCGACGGCGGAAGCGCGGCGAGATACGGGCGGACGACCAGCGGCGATTCGGACTGGCCGACGAAGATGTTCGCTGCGGCCGACAATGATTCGACGCGGCTGATGCCCGTGACCCAGCCGATCGCCCCGCCAACCCAGCGGACGATCCGCTGCATGATTCCGAGATAATAGAGAATCGCGACCAGGCTAGCGAAGAAGATGATCACCGGCAGCGCGGCGATGGCGAAGCTATGCGCGAGCGGGTTGGCCGCGCTCGGGCCGAACAGGAACTCGGTGCCCTCGGTCGCATAGCCGAGCAGGTCGGCGACTCCTGCCGACAGCCCGAGAATGCCCGCACGGCCCCAGCTGGTATAAAGTACGAGCCACGCGATGAACGCCTGCAGCAGGAATGCGGCGCCGACCACGCGGATTCGGATCGCCTTGCGGTTGGTCGAAAGCGCGAACGCGATCAGCAGGATGACGGCGATCCCGGCGACGCCGAGCAGCTTCTGATTCATGAAAGGCCCCTCCCCCGAGGCGCGGAAAATTCTTACCAGACCATGCCCTGCGTAGCGGCTGCGGCGGCTTCGTCCAGCAAATCCAGCGCCTGCTCCGGAGTCTCGGCGACGAGCAGCTGACTGCGGCGCTTGTCCGACAAAAAGCCGCTTCGCGTCGCGTGATCGATGAACTCGATCATCCCGTCCCAGAATCCATCGACATTGAGCAGGCAGAGCGGCTTCTTGTGATAGCCGAGCGCGTTCCAGCTCCACGCCTCGAACAGTTCGTCGAGCGTTCCGATTCCTCCGGGAAGCGCGAGGAAGGCGTCGGCGAGGTCGGTCATCTTGGCCTTGCGCTCGTGCATCGTCTCGACGTGGTGAAGCTCGGTGAGGCCGGTGTGCGCGACCTCCAGATTGACCAGCGCGTGCGGGATCACGCCGTAGACGCGCCCGCCCGCTGCCAGGACGCTGTCGGCGATCACGCCCATCAGGCCGAGCTTGCCTCCGCCATAGACGAGGTCGACTCCCGCGCTGACCATCGCCGCCGCGGTGGCTCTGGCTGCCTCCGCGAACTCGGGCCGGGTGCCGTGCGCCGAGCCGCAATAGACGGCAAGGGTCTGCACGTGCTTCACAACAAGTCCTCCCCGGAACGGGGAGGGGGACCGCGACGCGCAGCGTCGTGGTGGAGGGGGCCCAGCTCGCAACAAGTCTCGATGATCAATCTGAGCGCGGCGTCGATGTCGCGCAGGATTTCGCACGCCGGAATCCTCAAGACTTTGAACCCATCGCGGCGCAGCAGCATATCTCTCGTGCTGTCGCGACGTGGCTGATCGCCTCGATTATGAGACTCTCCATCGATTTCGACGATTAGGCGGTGATCGAGACAGGCGAAGTCAGTCGTGATTGCACCCGTAGGAAACTGTCTTCGAAATTTGAGTCCCCGCGGTCGCTTCCGCAGAACCTGCCAAAGGAGAACCTCCGGAAAGCTCATTTCACGCCGCAGCTTACGCGCACGCTTTACCTGTTTGATGGGAGCGCGAAGAATAAGTGGGCCCCCTCCACCAGCCTGCGGCTGGTCCCCCTCCCCGTTGCGGGGAGGAATTCCTTGCCGCCTGTTCACAGGCCGGCGAGCTCCCTGAGATCAGCCTCAGGCCTCGCGCCGAAATGCGAGATGACTTCGGCGGCAGCAACGGAGCCGGTCTCCAGGCACGCCTTGAGCGGCTTTCCGCGGCAGCGCGCGGCGAGGAAGCCGGCGGCGAACAGGTCGCCCGCTCCGGTGGTGTCGACCACCTGCCCGACAGGCGCGGCGGGGACCTCCACCAGATAGTCCTTCTCCACCGCTATGGCTCCATGCGCGCCGCGCGTGATCACCAGTGTCCTGACCTTTTCCGACAACGCAGCGATGCACTCGCCGAGATCGCCGCAGCCGGTGAGGTGCCGCACCTCATGCTCGTTCCCGAACAGCAGGTCGACGGTGCCTGCGTCGATCATCCCCATCACGCCTTCGCGGCGGTCGCCGATGCACAGGCTCTCTGAGAGGGTGAAGGCGACGGTCCGTCCCGACGAATGGGCGATCCGCGCTGCTTCGAGCATTGCCGCACGCGGCCGTTCCGGACCCCACAGATAGCCTTCGAGGAAGGTCACGCTGGCCGAACGAATGAGCTCCGGATCGAGCGCGTCCGGAGTCAGTTCATGGCTCGCGCCGGGGCAGGTGTTCATCGTCCGCTGCGCATCGGGAGTCACCAGGATCAGACAGCGGCCGGTCGGCGGTGGCGCCTTGAGCGGCGGCATCTCGAACCGCACCCCAAGCGAGACCATGTCGTGCGCGAAAATGTCGCCGAGCTGGTCGTCGGCCACCTGCCCGATGAAGGCGACATCGAGGCCAAGCGCCGCAGCGCCCGCCATGCTGTTCGCCGCCGATCCGCCGCTGATCTCGCGCGCCGGGCCCATCGCGGCATACAGATCGTCAGCCTGCTCTGTCGAAAGCAGCTGCATACCGCCCCTCGGCAGACCGCGTCGGTCGATGAACGCGTCGTCGGTCGTCGCGATGACGTCGACGATCGCATCGCCGATCGCCACGATGTCGAGGGATGAAGAAGTCACGGGGCGGGTGGCTAGCCGCGCCGCCAAGCTCCGGTCAACGGCAGTTGCGCCAAGCGGGAAAGCCGTTACCCATCGCCGCCCATGAGCATCGAAACTTCGGCGCAGCCGCGCTCAATTCCCCTTTCGCTATTTGCATTGTCGATTTTCTACGGGGGCATGGTGTGCATCGCCGGGGTGCTCGGCAACAAGCAGGTGGCGCTTGGGCCACTCGCGGTCGAAGCCGGGATCTTCGCGTTCCTGCTCCTGGTGGTGACATCGAGCTCCGTTGCCGAGCTTCACGGCCGCCCCACCGCGAATCGGCTGGTGCTGATCGGCTTCGTGCCGCTGATCATCTCGCTGGTGCTGAGCCTGTTCGTCTTGGCGCTGCCGCCGTCGCCGCAGATGGACCCGGCGCGGCTCAGCTCATTCAACACGGTGATGGGCGGGACCCCGCGAATCTGGATCGGCGGCATCTGCGCCTATGGCGTTTCGACCTTCCTCAACGTCACCATCTTCAGCAAACTGAAGGCCCGAGAAGGCGCCGGCCTGCTGTGGCTTCGCGCCGCGATCGCGAGCGTGCTGAGCCAGATTGTCGATACGCTCATCTTCATCACCATCGCCTTCTACGGCGTGTTCCCGATCGGCGAATTGCTGCTCGGACAGATGCTTGCCAAGGCCGTGCTTTCAGCCGTGCTGGTTCCGCCGTTGGTCTATGTTTTCGTGGGGCTGGGCCGACGGCTCGACGCCTGAGCTCGGTTGGACCGTGGCATATCTGCAACGCTTTCTGAAGATTCGTTAATCCACCCGCAACGGCTGTAACAACAGCGCCTCAATTCGCTAATAGCCGGACCGGGGAATCAACAACATTTCGTCGTTTTGGCGGGGGAGTTTTTCCGTGAAGAAAATCGTGCTTTTGTGCACGACGGCCTTGCTGCCGTCGGCAGTTTTCGCTCAGTCCACCGGCACGGTCACGACCGAGATCGTGGTAACCGGCAAGAAGACTAACAACGGAGTCGACGGAATCGTCGCTCCTCCGGGCGCCAAATCCCGCGGAGTCCTGACTCAGCAATTCATCAGCAAGGAGCGTCCCGGCCAGTCGATCGACGACACGATCAACTACCTCCCGGGCGTCAGCTTCCAGAATAACGATCCGTACGGCTCGTCGGGCGGTACGCTTTCGATTCGCGGCTTCGACGCCAGCCGAATCAGCCAGACCTTCGATGGCATCCCGCTGAACGACACGGGCAACTACGCGCTCTATTCGAACCAGCAGCTCGATCCCGAGCTGATCGAGCAGGTCAACGTCAACCTCGGAACGACCGACGTCGACAGCCCGACGGCAGCGGCAACCGGGTCGACCGTCAACTATCGCTCGATCAACCCGCTGCTCACGCCTCATGTCCGGATGGTGGGTTCGGTCGGCGACTGGGATTACCGGCGCTTCTTCATCGTCGCCCATACCGGTACGTTCACGCCCTGGGGCACTCGTGCGTGGCTCTCCGCGAGCGTGATGCACAACATCAACCCGTATCAGCATACCAGCGACGTCAACAAGCAGCAGTATAACGCGAAGATTTACCAGCCGATCGGCAGCAACGGCGACTTCATTTCAATCGCGGGTCACTGGAACGCCAACCGCAACCGCAACTTCGCGTCTGTGCCGCTGCGGATCGACACGACACAGAGCTCGACCAATCCGGCGCCGCGAGTCGTCGGATCGGGCAGCGGCAACCGCTTCCCCCTGACGAGAGACGAGCGCGATTACACGCTCGCACCGTGCACGACCGACACGCCGCAGGCCGGCGTAGCGGACGTGCCGAACAGCTGCGGCACCGCCTTCGACTACAGCTACAATCCGTCGAACACCGGAAATATCCGGATCAACTCGCGCTTCTCGCTTACCGACAAGCTGATCCTGACGGTCGACCCGAGCTTCCAGTACGTTCGGGCGAATGGCGGCAGCGGAGCCGTCAAGGGTAACGAGGGCTTCTACAGCGCAGCCGGCATTTCGGGGCCAATCTTCGGCTACATCGGCGGCCAGCCTTATTTCGGCGGAGTCGATCTCAACGGCGATGGCGACATCATCGATACACCGGTGATCGATCCTGTCACAGGCAAGATCACCAACAAGAGCCCGGGCGTCGAGGTCTATGCGCCGAGCGAGACCGAGACTCATCGTTACGGCGTCATCGCCAACCTTATCTACAATTTCACGCCGGACCAGACCTTCCGGATCAACTTCAGTCACGACTACGGCCGGCACCGCCAGACGGGCGAGGTCGCCGCGCTGAATACGAATGGCCTGACCACCAGCTTCTTCCCGATCAACAACCCGATTCTCGATGCGAGCGGGCTCCCGATCGAGAAACGCAATCGCAAGTCGTTCGCAATCCTGGATCAGCTCTCTGCGGAGTATAACGGCCGCTTCTTCGACAAGCTGACGATCGACGTCGGAATCCGCTCGCCATGGTTCAAGCGCGACCTGAACCAATTCTGCGTGACGGAGTCGAACGGCACGTTCGTGGACTGCTTCAACGATCCGCAGTCGCAGGCGGCGTTCCTCGCGCTCAATCCGAGCTACACGCCGCCGACCAAGCGCACGTACAAATATCATAAGCTCCTGCCGACTGCCGGCGTCACTTATGACATCGCGCCGAGGACGACGCTGTACGCCAGCTACACCAAGGGGCTGCAGGTACCCGGCACCGACAACCTTTATCAATCACTGATCTTCGCGCCCGGGACTGGGCAGCCGAAGCCGGAGACGTCCGACAATTTCGATGCGGGCGTGCGCTACACCTCGTCGAAGGTACAGGCGCAGATTGCTGGCTGGTATACGATATTCAGCAACCGTCTGGCTTCGTCCTACGACCCGATTCAGGACATCACGATCTACCGCAACCTCGGTACCGTTCATAAGTACGGCATCGACGCGCAGGTCGCCTATCAGCCGATCAAGCCGGTCACGCTGTATGCTTTCGCATCGTACCTGAAGTCGAAGATTCTGAACAATGTGCAGACGGGCCAGTGCACCCAGGCGAACGTCACCGCCGGGAACGTACCCGACGGCCTTGGCAATTTCTGCACCACCGTCGGGCAGCCGATCTTTGTGAACGGTTTGACGGCGGGCAAGCGCGAGTCCGGTGCGCCGGTCTACCTCGCCGGTGGCCGCGTCGAATGGGATGTCGGTCCGGTACTTCTGGGCGCCCAGGCGAAGGTCACGGGCCCGCGTTACGTGAACGACCAGAACATCCCGATCTTCAACTCGGGCTACACCGTCTATCCGGCAAAGACCCCGGCCTACACGCTCGTCGACCTCGACGCGCGGATCAAGCTGGACACGTTCCTCCCGGCGATCCCGCCACACACCTACATCCAGCTCAACGTCACGAACCTGTTCGACAAGCTCTATGTCGGCGGGTTCACCGGCAACACGTCGAGCTCGTCGATCCCGTTCGCTTACATCGGTGCTCCCCGAACCTTCTCGGCGGCGCTCAACGTAGAGTTCTAATCGACCGATTACTGAACGCTACGAAGGCCGGGTGGAAGCAATTCCACCCGGCCTTCTCTTTTGACGCTCGCCGCAACAATCACCCGGTGCGGCGGTTCTGTCCCGCGTGGCCGAGCATTCGTCTCGCACAGCCGTCATTGCCGCGCTCGTCGGCAACCTCCTGATCGCTGCGACCAAGGGAATTGCCGCCGCCGTCTCTGGCAGCTCGGCGATGCTCAGCGAAGCAGTCCACTCGGTCGTCGACAGCGGCAACGAAATCCTGCTGCTCTACGGTCAGCACCGCGCCGCCAAACCGCCCGACCGGCTCCACCCGCTCGGCTACGGCCGCGAAATCTACTTCTGGTCGTTCGTGGTCGCGCTGCTGATCTTCGCTTTCGGCGCCGGCGTCTCGATCTACGAGGGCATCAAGCACATCCAGCAGCCGGCCGAGATGACCAGGCCGGCCGTGAACTATATCGTCTACGCCATCTCCGCAGTGTTCGAGGGCATCAGCTGGTACTTTGGCTGGAGCGCATTCCAGCGCGTGCGCGGCGACAAGGCGCTGTTCGCCGCGATCCACGCGAGCAAGGATCCGCCGAGCTTCATGGTGCTGTTCGAGGACAGCGCCGCGCTGGTTGGGCTCGCGATCGCGGCAATCGCCACCGCGCTCAGCATCCATTTCCAGGCAGCATGGATCGACGGGGCGGGGTCGGTCTGCATCGGCCTGGTGCTCGCGGTCATTGCAATCCTGCTCGCCCGCGAAAGCAAGGACCTGCTGATCGGCGAACGCGGGCGGCCCGAGCTGAGCGAGGCGATTCGCGACGCCGCGGAACGCGAGCCGGGGGTGATCGGCGTCGAGGGAATCCTGACCAGCCAGTTGGGCCCGGACCAGGTCATCGCCACCGTCGGATTGGAGTTCGACGACAAGCTGCGCACACCCGATATCGAGCGGATCATCGGCGATCTGGAGAGCAAGTTGCGCGAGAAGCACCCGGAGTTATTCAGGGTGTTCGTCCGGCCGCATCCGAACCGATACCAAGGGGAGGTCCGGCTGCTGGACGTCGGACCTGACTGAGGGGAAGCAAGTGCCGCTTTACAGGATCGGCGATGTCTCACCGCGGCTTGGGTTTGGCGCATGGGCGGCGCCCTCGGCGGACCTGATCGGCGACATTCGCCTCGGCGCGCGGGCGAGCGTCTGGTTCGGCGCAATACTTCGCGGCGACAACACGCCGCTGATCCTCGGCGAAGAGACCAACTTCCAGGACGGCGCGATCGGGCACAGCGATCCGGGGTTTCCGCTGACCGTCGGCGCCCGGGTGACGATCGGCCACCAGGCGATCCTCCACGGCTGCACGATCGCCGACGATTGCCTGATCGGCAGGGGCGCGCGGATCCTGAACGGCGCGCTGATCGAGAGCGAATGCATCGTCGGCGCGGGCGCGCTGATCACCGAAGGCAAGCATTTCGAGGCGGGCAGCCTGATCGTCGGCGCTCCGGCGCGAGTGGTACGGCAAGTCACGGAGGGTGAGCGTCGGTTGCTGCGACTGTCAGCGGCCCATTATGCCGAAAAGGCGCAGCGCTTCGCGAGCCAGCTGC
>JBQCCG010000211.1:0-12819 GCA_051962455.1 Sphingomicrobium sp.
TTGGGGGGGGGGGGCGAAAGGGGGTTGTTGGGGGTCGTGGCGGGAAATACCCGTCCCGGGGCGTTTTTTTACGCGAAAATTCGCCTCTACGCGACCGGTAGCCGGATGCTCGGCGCTACGCTGACCAAGTCCGCCGACAGCTCAACCGGGTATGGCCGCTACGGTTACGGCTATGGCTATGGCTACGGCTATGGATACGGCTACGGGTACGGTTATGGGGCCAAGGGTAGATTGAAGAAGACCGAGATCCTCATGATCCCGCAGGGCGAGGAGGGCGAAGCGGAAACTCCGCCCGTCGAAGCCGAGGCCTGACACGCGCGTCGGCGATGGGGGGCGCATGACCGCTACGCGCATCGTTGCGATAATTATTGCCCTGCTGATCGACGTTCAGGTCGTCAGGAACGCGGCCGTTCTCTCAACCGCGCCTTCGAATCCCTTAGTCGCTGCGAAATTCTGGCCCTCCCACCCCGCCGCCGAAATATCGCTGGCGATGACGGAAATCGCGCGCGCGGCCCGCGAGAGGCGGCCCGTGCCGTCCTCCACCTTCACGAAGATCGGCGATGCCGCATTGAAGGAGCCGCTCGCACCTGAGCCTTTCCTGGTGCGCGGCGTTCAAGCCCAGCTCGCCGGCGACGGCGTCACTGCCCAGCGAGCCTTTGAAGCGGCGCAGTGGCGCGATCCGCGATCGCTTCCGGCCGCCTACTTCCTCGCCAACCGATATTTCCGCACCGGGGATGTGGAGCATGGCCTGCGGGAGATTGCCGCGCTCGGACGGCTGTCACCGAACGGTCCGAGCAGCGTCGCGCCATATCTCGCGGCTTACGCTGCGAATTCGGCGAATTGGCCGTCGCTCCGCAGACTCTTTGCCGCAAATCCCGGGCTGTATGAGCGGACCATGGTCGCGTTGGCGAGCAATGAGGCGACTGTTCCGGCAGTGCTCGCGCTTGCCGATCCGCATGAGAAGAAGCCCGAATGGCTGGCGCCCCTGCTCAACACCCTGACCGGCGCCGGCAAATATGCTGAGGCGCGGTCGATCTGGGCGAAAATGACCGGTGCGCGGCTGGCGCCGGGACAGTTGCTTTACGATGCATCCTTCACTGACCCGATCTCTCCGCCACCCTTCAACTGGATCCTGAGCTCGTCGACCGTGGGCCTCGCCGAACGACAGCCCGACGGTCGGCTGCACCTGATCTTTTACGGCCAGGAGGACGGATTCCTTGCAAGTGAGATGCTGTTGTTGCCCCCGGGGGCCTATCGCCTGTCGATGCAGCTGCTTGGAGACCCCGCGCGCGCACATAATCTCACCTGGTCGATCTGGTGCGACAAGACGCTGGAGCCGGTCGCCTCGGTGACGCTGGACGTGGCCGCAACGCGCGGCTGGCGGTTCGAAGTGCCCAGGGACTGCCCGGCGCAGTGGCTCAAACTGTCCGGCGTCTCGAGCGATATGCCGCAGCAGAGTGACGTGACCGTCGCCGGACTGAAGCTTGAACAGGCGGGCGCCGGTGCCTAGCGCGGCAAGGAGCGCCGTCGCGCCGATCTATCTGTTCGCCTGTCTCATCCTTGGCGGAAGCGCCCAAGGCATCTGGCAGAACATGGTCCTGCAGCTCGCCGGTGTGGCGATTATCGTCTGGGCCGCCACGGCGCAGTCGGACGAGCCCTTGAGCAACCCGACGAAGATGTTGCTGCTTCTCGCAATTGCCGCGATCGCGTGGGTCGCGCTGCAGCTGGTGCCACTCCCGCCTTCGCTCTGGGCGCACGGCGCGCGCTTCAGGATTGCGGAGGGATTCGGTCTGCTTGGCAGGCCGGTCCCAGCCTTACCCCTTTCGCTGACGCCCTACGAAACGCTCACCACGATTCTTTGCCTGATCCCGCCGGTCGCGATTTTCTGCGCAATCACGCGGCTCCGGTCATCCCGTCCTGTATGGCTCGCCGCCGCTCTTCTGGCCGGTACGGCGGCGGGGATTCTGCTCGGCGTGTTGCAAGTCGCAACACCCGCTTCGCCCTGGTATCTCTACGCGGATACCAATCGCGGCTCGGCGGTCGGCTTCTTCGCCAACGCAAATCATATGGCGAGCTTGCTGGTGATCTGCGTGCCCTTTGTCGCGGCGCTCGCTGCGGCGGGGAGGAGCGGCAGCATTCAGCGTTATTCCGCGCTCCTGTCGGTCCTTGCCGCGGCAGTGTTGGTGCTGATCGTCGGCATCGCGCTGAACGGCTCACTCGCCGGCTACACGTTGCTGGTGCCGGTCCTTGCAGCGAGCGCGCTTATGCTTTTGCCACGTTCGAGCACCGCGCTTCGGGGCATCGCAGTCTTGGTCGGCGCCGTGTCGGTCATCGCGGCGGTCGCGGCGCTCGCGAGCAGCTCGATCGGCCACGCGAATCTCGGTCAGGGCGCCAACACGTCCGTGCAGTCGAGAGAGCAGATCCTGACGACCACCAGCAAGGCGATCGCCGATTACATGCCCTTGGGCTCCGGGCTCGGATCGTTCGTGAGGGTTTACCGGCTCAATGAGAGCCCGGATCAGGTTTCGAGCGAATATGTCGTCCACGCGCACGACGACTATGTCGAATTGGCGCTCGAATTGGGCATTCCGGGCGTGATCCTGATCCTGCTTTTCCTGGCCTGGTGGGTCGCCGCCGTCTGGGCGGTCTGGCGGAAATGGCAGGCCGGTCCCTTCGCGCGCGCCGCCTCGATCGCGTCCGCAGCAGTGCTGGTCCACAGCCTGGTCGATTTTCCTCTGCGTACGGCCGCCATCAGCGCCTGCTTTGCGATGTGCCTTGCGTTGCTGATGCAGCAGCGGCCGCCGCAGCTCCAAGAGTCGGACGACCTCAGGCCTACTCGGCACGTTACCGTCGCCTAGCGAGCCGCGACGATGCTCCACAAGCTCTGGCAAGCGCTCGTCACAGCGATGACGTCCTGGCATCAGGGGAAGCTCTTCATCGAGCATTTGGTTTCCTTCAGCCATGACGCATTGCACATCCTTGTCGGAGTGCTGCTCTGGATTGCGTTCGGCCTGTTGCTGCGACGACCGCTGACTTCCTGGCGGCCGTGGCTGTGGCTGTTGGCGGTGATCCTTTGGAACGAGACCGTCGATCTCTGGATCGAGCAATGGCCCGATCCAGGCCATCAGTATGGCGAGAGCGCCAAGGACCTTCTGCTGACAATGGCGGTCCCCACGATGCTGATGGTTGCGGCGCGTGTGCGGCCGGACCTGTTCCGAGGCCGAGCCGGTCGGCGGCGCTAAAGGAACCGCTCGCCCACCCGACCCAACTGCCTAGAAAGCTCCGAGAATTTAAAATTGAATCCGGGCAGCAGCAGGAACTGCGTCCAGTGCATCATCATCGTGCCCAGCAGCCGCTCCGTCGGTTCGCGAGCTTCTCCTGAAACAAGGCGGAGGGCAGCGCGGTGGAGCTGGCGCGTCGCGGGGTCGCCGATTAGTTCTTCACGGAGCGGCTCGGCGCCGCTGAGCGTTCCGAACAAAGTGTCTGCTAGCAGCAACGCCTGACCCGCGGAGCGGCCGGCGCCGAGCTCCTGCGAGCTGCGGTACAGCCGCACAATCTCGTCGGGTGAGCGACCCGACACGAGTCCGGCAAAATCCGCAATCCACTTGAGACGGAACCATGCGCTCGACGCGCCGTGGACGGTGAGGTAGGCGAACAGCTCTTCGTTCGCGAGCGTCGGAAGCCGGATCGCCGAGCCTACGTCGACCCACTGCCGCGGCGAATTAACGCAGATTTCAGAGATCAGGCAACGGTTATCCGAAGTGCGCGTGTGCAGATCGATTTGGATCGCAGGTGCGTCCTTGATCCACACCGACTCCTTGGAGCTGCGGTGCCACCGTTCAAGCTTTTCCGAATCGGCTCCCTTCGGAATTTGGAGCGCATATCCGTTTCTCTGGAGCAGTCGAGCAGCGCGCTCGAGGTCGGCCGGGTCGATCAGCAGATCGATGTCGACGGAGGCTTTGAGCGACGGCTTCACATAAGCAAGCACCCCGAGCGTCAGCCCTTTGATGAACAGCAACGGCACTTCAGCATCCGTGAAGTCCGTCAACAGACGCTGCGACTCTGCCGCGGAAGTGAGGTGGTCGGCTACGATCTCTTTGGCGTCGTTCAGGATCTCGCCGGCAATCTCCTCGGGGAGTCCTCCTGGAGCCGTTGGCAGCGCGTTGGCGACGAGGCCCTGCACGCGATGGAATCGGGCAAGTCGCAGCACCAGCGGCCAGTCGAGCTGCCGCGCCTTCGGGGCTGAGGCTTCATCTTCGCTAGCAAAGGAGAAGCGGCAGCATTCCGTCAGGAACCTGAACTCGCTCGAAATTGCCATGATCAGCTTTTAGCGGCGCGAGCGAACCTCGCTACTGTTGTGGCGCACCCGCCTTCGATGGAATTTCGTTGATCCCGCGCTATGCTCCCGTTCAGCATGCAAGAAGCCCGCAGCAATCCGATTGCGACCCTGCACCGGCTGACGGGCGAACAGCGCCGGCTGCTCCTCCGAGCCGCGGGGCTGCTGACGGTCGCGTCGGCGGCCGTGGCGCTGGTTCCGTTTAGGCGCGCGCTGTCTTTCGGCTGCGTTGGCCTGGGGGATAAGAGCAATTGCAGTATCGCTGACTATGTGTGGGCGGTGAGAGCGGCCGCCAGGCGCCTTCCATGGCGCACCAAGTGCATTGAGCAGGGCCTTGCTCTGCAGAGGATGCTCAGACTCGCCGGCGTCGATGCCACCCTGCATTACGGCGCCCGTCATGATCCTCGTTCCCGCAAGCTGGAGGCCCATGTGTGGGTGAGCGTTGGCGCCGAGGTGGTTATCGGCGGCGAGCAGGCAGCCGGGTTCGCCGAGATTGCAGCCTACCCATTGAGTAAGAGCACGGAGCGGTGACGGCCTTCGATTATTCGATTTTTGGTTTGCGCGTGCGCAGCAGCCTTCACCTGCCCGAACTGCTTCCCGCAATCGGCGATGGTCAGCCTGACGTGACGATCGAAACTGCGTCAGTCCCGGACGAGCGATCGCCGGGCCAGGATCTTTCTGTCGTGAATGACGGACTGGTTCTCGTCATTCCGGACATCGTCCGCTTTCGAATCAGCGGTGGTAATGCGATCATTGTAGATGCCGAAAGGGGAACGCCGGAACGGAACGTACGGCTTTATCTGCTGGGCTCCGCCTTCGGGGCGCTGCTCCATCAGCGCGGCCTTCTTCCGCTGCACGCCAACGCCGTCGAGATCGACGGAAAAGCAGTCGCGTTCATGGGAGCTTCGGGCGAGGGCAAGTCGACGCTAGCCGCCTGGTTTCATGACCAGGGTTATAAGGTCATCGCTGACGATGTTTGCGTGGTTCGGACTGGCGAGGACGGCAAACCTTATGCACTCCCGGGCGTCGCAAGATTGAGACTTTGGCAGGATGCGCTTGAAGCGAGCGGCCGCGAGGCGGCCCATTACGAGCGCTCTTATGCGTTCGACGAAAGTTGGAACAAGTTCGATGTCCCGATCGAGCGCACCGCAAGCGTCGGGAGCGAATTCGAGCTATGCGGGGTCTACGACCTGTGCAGAAGCGACGAATTCAGGGTTGACCCGCTCAGTGGGGTCGATGCGGCGGAGACGGTCTTCGCCAATACCTATCGGGGTTCTTATCTGAGCGCCGCGAAAGGCGAACGGAATCATTGGCAATCCTGTGTCGAACTCGTTCGGAGCATTCCAATATTTCGGCTTAGCCGACCGTCGGATCTGCAACGCATGAGCGAGAGCTTCGAGCGCATTGTCGATCACGTCCGGACCCACGTGATTGAATCACAGGACTGCGGATGAAGAAGGGTGAGGTTGGCTTTCGGGACGACACGACCCCCTGCGTGGGTTGCGGCTTATGCTGCGACGGTACGCTGTACGTTCGGGCGCAGGTCGCTCCTGGCGAGGAGCAACGGCTGATCGACGACGGGCTTCAGCTTACAACTCATGAAGGCCGCACATTCTTTCTCCAACCGTGCCCACATCAAAGCTGTGGCCGATGCGCGATCTACAATGAGCGGTTCGATGTCTGCCGCTCATTCCGATGCGCCTTGCTCCGCCGTTACCAGGCAGGCGAAATCGATTTGAGTGAGGCCCGCCTCAGGATCGAGGGCGCCTTGAAACTCCTCGAAGAGATAAGGGCCGATTATCCGCTGGGGGGGAGGCACGCCGAACGCCGCCGCATCCGTCGGCAACTTGCGGACGAGCTGGACAGTTTGGATCCGAGTGAACGCGAACCCGTTGCGCGCCGACTCTTGAAGCTAGTGTCGGCCGACTGCTATTTTGATCGCTGGTTTAGGGACGAGAAGGATCATAGTGGACGGGAAGCGGAGGCGGAAACGAGCGGTTCGAATTCCTTGAGAAAGACTCCCACGGCCAAAGCCCAGGTCAACCCGCCGCGGAAGATCATCTGAGAGTTGAAATCCGCCGCTCCGGACGCCGGCCATCGATCAACGTCCGCACGGATTCTGCTCAGGTCGAATAGCTGGGCGACAGTCGAGCTAGTCGACATTTCTTCGACGATGGCTCCGACTTCATCCCTCGAAATCTGCTCGAACCAATCCGCTCCCTGATAACCCCTGACCTTTGCATTGAGCACCGCGTCGGGAAGGCGCCCGGCAAGAGCCCTGGTTGCAAACGGCCGCCAGTTCCCCCGCTGAAGCAGCTGCTCGGGCGGCAATTTCAGGCTGAACTCGATCAACCTCCGGTTTGCCAGAGGATCCCGCTCGTCGATTCCCGACTCCGCGAGCGCACCCTTCCGGTGAATAGCGATGTCTTCGGTTCGGATGGCCATTAATCTGCGCTGATTGAAGGAGCCTTTCAGCAGCTCCCTGGCGGTCTCCAGAGAAGGTCTTCGAAGCTCCTTGAGCCAGTGATCATGAAGATAGCTTTGCTCCCGCTGAGTTGGAGCTCCCATGAAACGACGTTCCAGCAGTCGCACCATCTGCGGACCGAGCCAGCTTTCGAAGGAATTTATCAGGACCCCGCGCCAGCGTACGCGGCCGGTCTTCACCACGGCTCTCGACTGCCGCCACCATTCAATCAATTCTCCCCGGTGCACCCAGTCGGCAAGAATGGCCAACTCGCCGGCGTGAATCGAAAGATTGCCCAGCTCTCCGGTAAGAAGTGTCGAAACCCCCTTCTCACGCGCAGAAAGATGGATGGCGGTCCACCAGTGCATGTTCGGGATGTTTTTGTTCGGCTCCTGATACAGACGAGTGTGATCGCGGAGGAGCTGAAGCACTCGTCCAGCGGGACGGATGACGACGTGTTGAAGCCCGTACATGTCGGCGGTGAGCGCAGCGAGTTCTGACTCGTCTGCAATGCGGCCCCTCTGAACTGGTCCGTCAAAACCGAGTCGGGGAGCCGAGGTGAAGGCGATCGGCTTGGCTTTCGGACTCAAGCGCGCGGCCGTCGCCGCAACCGCACTGCTGTCGAAGCCCGAGCTGAGATGGACGCCAATTGCTCCCGAACTCCGGCGAAGAGCTGGACGCAGCGCCCGTTCCATCTGCTCATGATAGGCTTCGACAAACTCGCCATCGGATAGGTTGAGGGAGCCGACCTCTGGATTCCAATGCCTCGTCTGCGTGACGGTACCTCTTTCGAAAGTAGCGAAATGGCCAGGCTTCACGCGAGAGATTTTGTCGAAAAAGGTGGAGTCGCTGAAATTCGGGATCGCGAGGGTTTCGGACGCCAGAGCGTCGAAATGAAATCCGGTCTGCACGACGGGAGATTTCAGGAGGCCGATGGGCATCGATGAGAATGCGATCCGACGGCGATCGTGCCAATACAAAAGCGGTCGCTGTCCCGTGGCATCTCTAGCCAGAATCAGCCGCTGCTCGGCCGAATCCCACACCGCAATTGCGTAATCCCCGACCAGGCGCTCGAAGCACGATTCCTGCCACCGCATCCATGCACGAAGTGCGATGTCCGAATCGGCCACCTCGTCTCGGCCGATCCTTAAGGCATCCAGGAGCTCCTCGCGGTTGTCGAGGCGGATGTCGGCGACGAGCATGAAGCGCCCGGACTCGACGAGGGGTTGGCGATCGAATGAGTCTTCCGGGAGTTGCTGCCGAAGCGCCACTCCGAATGATGCCCCTGCAAGAGCGCTGATCCGAGGTCGCGCGCCTCCACAACGATGCTGCGCCTGCAGCATCGTGCCGACGGCATGTTCGAGTTCCGTTTCAGGTAAGCCGACGCATCCGGCGAGCGCCGTCATCGGCTAAAGCAGGTGTCGCGAAAGGCGTCCTAGCTTATGATTTCTTGGACGGACCGTCGCCCCCGGTACCTTTGTTCGTGATTTCCGCCGACCCCGCGGCGATGCTTTTCAATTCCGGCTTGCGCCATTCTTTCTTGGTCACGCGCGACCTCCCTGAGCCGAATTGCAGTCAACTATATTGAAGGGCCGACCTTCTGGCTAGAGGCAACGCCGCATTTGCGTCGCCGTTCCGAGACTTCAGTGCGCCGTGACGATGAGACCCCTTGCCGACATGTCATCGAGAAGCTCCTGGAGCTCGCGTGCGCATCGCTGCTGATCGACCTCATATTCCTGCAGCAATGCGTCGCGAAGCTCTTCAAAAGTCCTGGGTTCTTGAAGCTGCCGCCACACCGACGTCGCGACGCTGTTGAAGCCGAAACAGTCGCCGGCGTTGGGGTCGAGCGCGACCAGCTCATCGCCGAGTTCGGCTTCCATCAGGTCAACTGAGCGCTTGTACACGGTCACTCGCAATCTCCCTCGTCGAACGTCTTACCTTCGCCGGCAGCCTGCCGTCGAACGCTTTCGACTGGTTTGCCAGCCGAAGTTGCAGGCAGAGGCTGGTGAGCCCAGCTGGATTCGAACCAGCGACCTACTGATTAAAAGTCAGTTGCTCTACCGACTGAGCTATGGGCCCACCTTGGCGCGCGGTTACCCTCGCGGGCGGCGGCGGGCAAGGCGGTGCGCGAGATGGCGGATGGTTAGGGAGCCGGTACGCCACGCCGGCGCAATGGCGGCGAGGGGTTCGAGCACGAAGCTGCGACTAGCAAGCTGCCGGTGAGGGATCGTGAGGTGGCGCGAACGGTACTTGCCTCCGCTCCATAGCGCGACGTCGAGATCGAGCACGCGCGGACCCCAGCGGCGGCCCGGGCGCCGGCCGAAGTCGCGTTCAATGCCCTTCAGCCGCCTAAGCATCTCCGGCGGCTCAAGGTCGCTTTCGACCAGCGCGACGGCATTGGCGAAATCGCGCCCGGCGGGCCCTTGCGCCTGATTGAGCATGATCTGTGATGCATCAAACAGGCCGAAATCCTGATCGAGCCGCGCGATCGCCCCTTCCACCACGGCGGTGGGGCGGCCGAAACGGCCGTGGGGCCGGTTCGATCCGATTGCGATGGCGTAGAGGTGGGGCATTCGTACAGCGCATAAGCTCCCCTCCCCTTGATGGGGAGGGGCTTGGGGGCGGGGTGATCTTCGTCCTAAGGCTGCGCAGGTGGACAGCTCACCCCCTCCCAACCCTCCCCCATCAACGGGGAGGGCTGTGCAACCCGCAGACCTATCGCCGATCCCTGAGGCCGAAGCGCCGCGCGATTGTCCGCTCTGTCCGCGGCTGGTCAGATTCCGCGAAGAGCTGCGCGACGAGCAGCCCGGCTGGTGGAACGCGCCGGTGCCCGCGTTCGGAGACCGCGACGCCTGGCTGGCGATCGCCGGTCTTGCGCCCGGCAAGCATGGCGCGAACCGGACCGGGCGGCCGTTCACGGGCGATTATGCCGGGGAGCTGCTCTACGCAACGCTGCTCAAGTTCGGCCTCGCCGATGGCGAATATCGCGGCAGCCCCGGCGACGGACTGCATCTGAAGGGTGCGGTGATCCTGAATGCGGTCAAGTGCCTGCCGCCGGCGAACAAGCCGGAGCCGCGCGAGATCGCGACCTGCCGCAACTATTTCGAAGCGGCGCTGGCGGCGCTGCCAACTGTTCGGGTGATCGTCGCTCTCGGTCAGATCGCGCATGTCGCCTCGGCACGGGCGCTGGGCCTGCCGCCATCATCGACGAAGTTTGGCCATGGCGCGGAGGTGCAGGCGCCCGACGGACGCATCCTGCTGTCGAGCTATCATTGCTCGCGGTACAATCAGAGCACGGGCCGCCTCGACGCGGCGATGTTCGAAAGCGTGTTCGAACGGGCGCTGGAACTGCACTCGGCCCTGTGTTATTGAAATAACACAGCAAGGAGTCGAGTCATGGCTGCGTCAAACGAATTCACCGTCCGCGAATTCTTTCAGCTCGCGAAGGAAGTCGCTGAGCATGAGGCCGAGCTTAAGATCAGGCTTCACAAAGCTGGTGTGTTCGAGCGTGATGAGCGACGGATCGAGAACGAGCGCAAGCCCGGCTAATGCGAGGTTAGGAGAATGAAAGTTGCGACAGGCGCATCGGCTTTCGCGAAGTCCGTTCTTCTATGTGTACTTATTGCCTCCGCGATTCCGACGTTAATCTTCACGTCCGTCCTTGCGATCACCTCTGGCGGGTTCGGCAGCGACGCGGAGAATACGTTCACGTTCGTGGCGACGATGTTCGTCTACGTTGGGGTAATTGCCCTCGCCTTTACTCTCACGGCGGCGATCCTGATCGGTGTTCCGAGCACTGTCATTCTGCAACGCTTAAATCGCGAGAGTTGTGCGGCCTACATGATCCTCGGAGGGGTCACCGGTTTTCTATTGCCGCTCATCACCGCTTTTGTGATGCAACCGACGGGGATTTGGGGATTCGCGATTGTCATGGGACCAATTGCGGGTCTGGTGGCCGGTCGGGTCTGGTGGCGCACCTACCGGAGCCACTACGCCGCTGAGATCGATTAGACGTCCTCGACCAGCCGCCCATAAAGCTCAGGGCGGCGGTCGCGGAAAAAGCCGAACGCGGCGCGGTGTTTCTTCGCCTGGGTAAGGTCGAGCGTCGCCACCAGCACGCCAGTCTCTTCTGCCCCGAAGTCGGCGAGAATGTCCCCACGCTCATCGCAGATGAAGCTGTGGCCGTAGAATCGCTGGCCGTGCTCGGTTCCGATCCGGTTGGCGGCGATGACCGGAACGACATTGCTGACGGCATGCCCGATCATCGCGCGGCGCCACAGCCGCGACGTGTCGAGGTCCGGATCGTGCGGCTCGGTGCCGATCGCGGTGGGATAAAAAAGGATGTCGGCGCCCATCAGCATCATCGCGCGCGCAGTCTCCGGATACCACTGGTCCCAGCAGACGCCGACTCCGAGCGTCGAATGGTGCGGTCCCTGCCAAACCTTGAAGCCGGTGTTGCCCGGGCGGAAGTAGAATTTCTCCTCATATCCCGGTCCGTCGGGGATGTGGCTCTTGCGATAGACCCCGGCCACCTTTCCGTCGGGCCCGACCATCGCGAGGCTGTTGTAATGATGCGGCCCCTCCGCCTCGAAGAAGCTGGTCGGAATCCAGATTTTCAGCTCCGCCGCCAGCTCCTGCATGCCGACGACAGACGGATGCTCGGCGGTCGGCCGAGCATTGGCGAACAGGCTCTCGTCCTCGACCCGGCAGAAATAGGGACCTTCGAACAGCTCGGGCGGAAGCACCACTTCGGCGCCTTTCGACGCAGCCTCGCGCACGAGTTCGGCGACCGCGCGAATGTTCGCGGCGGTGTCGTCGGTGAAGGCGAGCTGGAGGGCGGCGACGGTAATCTTGGTCATGGCGCGAGGATGTAATCAGTCCGTCCGCTTATTGCGAGAAGAGCCTCGACGGCGCCGCCTTGCCGAACAGCACCTCCGCCGCCACGGTGCGCCCAATGATCGCACCCGCAAAGCTTGCCGCTTTCGCTCTGATGTCGGCTGCCGCGAGCCTGGTGCCGGGACCGTCGATGCTGTTCGTCATGGGCCAATCGATCTGGCGCAGCTCGCGCTCGGGAGCGGCAGCGTTGGCGGGCGTCCAGTTCGGCTATGTCTGGTGGTGGGTTCTGGCGGCGCTGGGGCTCGGCACGCTGGCTACGGCGTTTCCGCTCGCATTCCGTCTCTTGGCCGTCGGCGGCGCTTTGTACCTTTCCTGGCTCGGACTTACCGCGCTGCGCCACGCCGGAGACCCCGAAATGGCCTCGAAGGGCAGGGGGAAGCCCTCGTCGCACGCGTTCAGGGACGGCATGTTCGTCGCGATGAGCAATCCCAAGTCGCTGATCTACATCGTCGCTCTGCTGCCGCCGTTCGTGGATCCGCACGGCGTCATCATTCCGCAACTCGTCCTGCTCGCGATTATCGCGATGCTCATCGATGTCGCGATCGGGTCCATCTACATCCTGACCGGGAACGGGCTTGCCCGGGCGATGGCCGAGCGGGCGACTCGCACTTGGCTCGATCGTGCGGTGGGTGCGATCTTCCTTGTGATAGCGATCGGAATTCTCGCGCACTTGCTGCTCGATTGAACGAGCATTCCAGGTTCAGGCGGGGACCTGCTGCGAGATGCAGTGGAAGCTGCCGCCTCCGGTGAGGATGTGGTCGGCGCGAATGCCGATTGCGACCCGATCGGGGAACAGCGCCTGGAGAACGTCGACAGCAGCCTGGTCGTTCGGCGCTCCATATTGCGGGACCACTACCGCCGCATTGCCGATGTAGAAGTTCATGTAGCTCGCGGGGATAACGTCGCCGTCCTCGTCGGCGATCCGGCCGGGCGAGGGAAGGGTGACGACATCGAGGTTCGCATCCGCGAGCCGACGGGCGGCATCCTTGTAGACTGCCTCGTTGGGATCGTCCCTTGCAGCTGTAGGGATCGCCACCCGTCCCGGCGCCACGAAGCGGGCGAGATTGTCGACGTGCCCATCGGTATGGTCGTTCATCAGGCCCGAGCCGAGCCATACGATGCG
>JBQCCG010000212.1:0-10389 GCA_051962455.1 Sphingomicrobium sp.
ATCACCTCGTCGCCGAGCTTGGCCTTCCAGTTGAAGCTGGGCGAGCAATTATAGGCGAGCAGCTTGCCCGGGAATTGGGCATGGATCGCGTCGGCGAACCTGCGCGCGTCCTCGAGGTCGGGGTGACTGGTCTCGAACCACAAAAGGTCGGCGTGCGGCGCGAAGGCGAGCCCGCGGGCGATGCAATGGTCGAGACCGCTGCTTTCGCTGAGACGGAAAAATCCTTCGGCTGTCCGTTCGCCGGTGATGAAGGCTCGGTCGCGCTCGTCGACGTCGCTGGTAATGAGCTTCGCGCTCTCCGCGTCGGTGCGCGCGACGATGATCGTCGGCACTCCACAGACGTCCGTGGCGAGCCGAGCGGCATCGAGATTGCGGATCGCGGCCTGGGTCGGGATCAGCACTTTGCCGCCGAGATGTCCGCATTTCTTCTCGCTCGCGAGCTGGTCCTCAAAGTGAACGCCAGCCGCGCCGGCTTCGATATAGGCCTTCATGATCTCGAAGCAGTTGAGCGGACCCCCGAAACCGGCTTCCGCGTCGGCAAGAATCGGGGCGAACCAGTCGCGCTTCGCTCCGCCTTCCAAATGCTCGATCTGGTCGGCACGGGCGAGCGTCTTGTTGATCTTGCGCGCCAGCTCGGGCCCGCTGTTCGCAGGATAAAGCGACTGGTCCGGGTACATCGACCCGCTGACGTTCGAATCGGCGGCGACCTGCCAGCCGGAGAGATAGATCGCCTGGAGCCCGGCGCGGACCATCTGCATTGCCTGGTTGCCGGTCATTGCGCCGAGCGCGCGGACGGGCTCATTCTGGTGCAGCAGCTCCCACAATTTCAGCGCGCCGCGGCGGGCGAGCGTATGCTCGATCGGGATCGACCCACGAAGCTTCAGCACATCTTCGACGCTGTACGGCCGCTCGATTGCGTCGAACCGCCCCTCCGGCGCCGCCACCACCTGACCGAAATCCCTCATCACGCGCTCCCTGTTCTTCGAGTCGCAGGGAAACCCATCGGCGAAGTAAAAGCCGCACAGAAAAGTGCGGACATGTCGGAGAGCGACTTGCGTTATTGTAAATAGTTTGACAACTTCACAGCAATGCTTCAGCGCAAGCTCTTCCTCGGCGCGCGGCTCAAGCGGTTGCGGCGCGAGCGCGGGCTCAACCAGAGCCAGATGGCCGACCAGCTCGGCATCTCGGGCTCCTATCTCAACCATCTGGAGCGCAATCAGCGGCCGGTCACCGCCGGGATATTGCTCCGGCTGGCCGAAGCCTTCGACGTCGACGTGAAAGCTTTCGCCTCGGAGGGCGGTGACAGCGGCGGCGCGACTCAATTGGGCGAAATCTTCTCCGACCCGATGCTCGCGGACCTCGGAGTGAGCCGATACGAGCTGGTCGAGCTGGCCGACAGCGCGCCTTCGGTCGCCGAAGGCATAGCGCGGCTCTACACCGCCGTTCGCGAAGTGCAGCGCCGGCCTCAGGGCGAGGAGCGGCGCGCGGACCCGCGCTCGCTGATCACCCCCGAAACCTGGGTGCGGGACTATATCCAGGCGCAGCGCAACCATTATCCCGAGCTCGAGGAAGCCTCGGAGACGCTTGGCGGAGCGCTCAATCATCCGCTCTCGCTCGCCGAACCCCTGCGCCAGCGGCTGAAGGAGGCCTGGGGAGTCGAGGTTAGAGTCGTCGAGCCCGAAGTGATCGAAGACGCCAGTCAGCATTACGATGCCCAGCGGCGCGTGCTGATGCTTTCTTCGCTGCTACGTCCGGAAAACCGCACCTTCGGAATCGCCTATCAGCTCGCTTTGCTCGAGTTCGCGCCGATCCTCGCCCGAATGCTGGAAAGCGCCCGAGCGCCCGATCCGGGCAGCCGTCGCCTGTTGCACATGAGCTTCGCCAACTATGCCGCCGGGGCGATCATCATGCCTTACGGCAAATTTCTGCGCGCCTCCGAGGAGCATCGTTATGCGATCGACCGTCTGACCGCGCAGTTCGGCGCGAATGTCGAGCAGGTCGCGCACCGGCTGACCACGCTCAGCCGCCCCAACGCCAAGGGCGTTCCCTTTTTCATGCTCCGCGTCGACCCTGCCGGGAACATCTCAAAGCGCTATGCGGGCGAGAGCTTTCCCTTCTCGCACTTCGGCGGGACCTGCCCCCGCTGGCACCTGCACACTGCCTTCCAGACGCCCGGCCAGACGATCCGGCAGCTGATCGAGACCCCGGAAGGCGAGCGCTTCTTCACCATCAGCCGCACGATCGAGCGGCCGATCCGGCCCCACCTCCGGGACGACGCGCTACTGGCAATCGGTCTGGGCTGCGACGTCAAGCATGCGCATCGCATCGCCTACGCGGATGGCCTCGATCTCAAGACCGAGGCGACACCCGTAGGTCCGGCCTGCGCGATCTGCCCGCGCCTCAATTGCGCCTATCGCGCAACGGCACCCGCAGGGCGGATGCTCGCGGTAGAGGAGAACCGCAAGTCGATCTCGCCCTACCCGTTCGTTCCTAGCTAGGAGGAACAGGCTTTCGCTCGAGCATCGGACGATCCCATTTGGCGAGGTCGGCTCCGGCTTCATAGGCAGATTCGAAGAATTCGCCGGCCATTCTTCCGGGGTCGGCCGATGCGCGCACCTCGGCATAGGGCAGCACAAACTCACCATAGCTTTCGTCGAAACGCCCGTGGGCGACGCTCGCAGCGCGATAGCCATCCGCTTCGGGATAGATGTAGCTGTAGAAGAACGGCTCGGCGGCAGTGACCCCGCCCGCCCAAAAGCCGGCGCTGACCTCTTCGCGGCTATAGGCTTCGCGCGCGATCCGGTCGGGCAGACCCGGTATCCCACCGGGATGCGGCGGCGCCTTGCGCCCGGAGAAGCGGTTCACAGCCAGATCGAAGCTGCCCCACCAGAATTGCACCGGGCTCGCTTTGCCCTCGAAGCCCGCCCGGAAATTCTGAAACACCGGCACGACGGCCGCCAACGCTTCCCTGAAGCGCGACGCGGAATCGCGATCGTACTCGCGCGATGCCGTGTCCTCACTAAACGGAATGGCGTCCGGAATCTCGTTCGGCCGGTCGTTGAAGTCCGACGGAAGGCCGTGCTTCTCCAGAATCGCGATCAGCCGGCGGTGGAGCGCCGCGATGCTTCCGGCATTGAGCGGCACTTCCTCGCGCGATTCGTCGCTGACCCACAGCACGATCGCATGGCGGCAGAGGTCGAGCGTCAGAGTGAAGGTGCGGCCGCCGCTTGCCGCCGTCGGAAGTGTCGCCAGGCCTCGCGCGTTGGGCTGAAGCGCGACATGCCAGCCGTGGTTCATCCATGGCGCGTGCGCGACGCGGATTTTGCCGAGCATCTGTGAGGCGAGATGAAGAATGGCTAGGGTCTCGTGATCCCGCTCGACGGTGAGCTCCGGCCAATCGCTCATCATTCCCCTGTAGCACGCCTTTGCATTTTGCTTGAGGGCGCGGCTAAGGCGCTTGGCCATGTCCGACGCAGCGCTCGACCGCATTGCCGCAGCCAAAGATCTGCAGGAGCTCGATTCCGTGCGGGTATCGCTGCTCGGCAAATCGGGCGAGATCACCGCCAAACTCAAGTCGCTGGGATCGATGGACGCGGCGACGCGGGCCGCGGAGGCGCCGAAGATCCACGCGCTGCGGGAATCCGTGACTGACGCCATTGCGTCGCGAAAAGCTGCGCTCGAAGCCGCCGAGCTCGACCGTAAGCTCGCGACCGAGACGATCGACCTCTCGCTGCCCGCTCCCGACAGCGTCTCGGGCACGGTCCATCCGGTCAGCCAGGTTATGGACGAGCTCGCCGAAATTTTCGCAGACCTGGGCTTCTCGGTCGCCGAGGGTCCGGAGATCGAGACTCAATGGTACAATTTCACGGCTCTCAACATGCCGGAGAACCACCCGGCACGAGCGATGCAGGACACGTTCTACCTGGAACCGCGCACGCCGGATGAGGAGCCGCGCGTGCTGAGGACGCACACATCGCCGGTGCAGATCCGCGCGGGCGAGAGCCGAGGCGCACCGATCCGAGTGATCGCTCCGGGCCGCGTCTACCGCTCGGACAGCGACGCGACCCACACGCCGATGTTTCACCAAGTCGAAGGCTTCGTCATCGACAAAGGCATCACGCTCGGCCACCTCAAATGGACTCTGCAGACGTTCCTGACGGCCTTCTTCGAGCGGGACGATGTCGTGCTCCGGATGCGGCCCAGCTACTTCCCGTTCACCGAGCCTTCGGCCGAGGTCGACGTCGGCTGGTCGATCGAGAAGGGCCGTCGCGTGGTCGGCCGGCAGGAGGGCTGGATGGAGGTGCTGGGCAGCGGAATGGTCCATCCGCGAGTCATCGCCAATTGCGGACTCGACCCGAACGAGTGGCAGGGCTTCGCTTTCGGCTGCGGGATCGACCGGCTGGCGATGCTGAAATACGGGATGGACGACCTCCGCGCCTTCTTCGACGGCGATATCCGCTGGCTCAAGCATTACGGCTTTCGGGCGCTCGATGTGCCGACGCTCTCGGGCGGGGTGGGCGCATGAAATTCTCCGCTTCGCGTACCCCGGCGAACGCCGGGGTCCAGCTTCGCTGTCCTCTAATTCTGGGCCCCGGCTCGCGGGCCGGGGCACGAAAGGGTGAATTTCGATGAAATTCTCCCTTTCGTGGCTGAAGGCACACCTCGAAACGACCGCTTCCGCCGACCAAATCGCGGAGAAGCTCACCGCGATCGGCCTGGAAGTGGAGGATGTTTCCAACCCAGCGGAAGCGCTCGCGCCGTTCCGGGTGGCGAAGGTGCTCACGGCCGAGAAGCACCCACAGGCCGACAAGCTCCAACTGCTGACGGTAGACGCGGGGACGGGCGAGGCGATCCAGGTCGTCTGCGGGGCGCCGAACGCGCACGCCGGAATGCTGGGCGTGTTCGGGCCGCCCGGCGCCTACATCCCCGGCTCCGACCTGACGCTGAAGGTCGCCGCCATCCGCGGAGTGGAATCGCGCGGGATGATGTGCTCGGCGCGCGAGCTTCAGCTCGGCGACGACCATAGCGGAATCATCGAGCTGCCCGCCGACGCACCCGTAGGGATAGCGTTCGCCGACTAAGCCGCGCTCAACGATCCAGTGTTCGACGTCGCGGTCACCCCCGACCGGCAGGATTGCATGGGAGTGCGCGGGATCGCGCGGGACCTCGCGGCAGCCGGAGTCGGCACGCTGAAACCCCTCGGCGTACCGCAAATCGAGGGCAGCTTTCCTTGTCCGGTGCCGATCAGGATCGAGGACCCCGACGGCTGCCCGGCCTTCTTCGGCCGTGCGATCAGGGGCGTCAAAAATGGCGACTCTCCGGAGTGGATGCAGCGGCGGCTCAAGTCGGCGGGCCAGCGGCCGATCTCGGCGCTGGTCGACATCACCAATTACGTGATGCTCGACCTCGGACGGCCGGCGCACGCCTATGACATCGCCAAGCTCAAGGGCGGCCTTACGGCGCGCGCGGCGCGCGACGGCGAGAAGGTGCTCGCGCTCAACGAGAAGGAATATGCCCTCCAGCCGTTCATGACGGTGATCGCCGACGACAAGCAGGTCCACGATATTGGCGGGATTATGGGCGGCGAGGACTCCGGGGTGAGCGAAGCTACGACTGACGTGATGCTCGAGGTCGCCTACTTCACACCCGAGCGGATAGCGCGAACGGGCCAGGCGCTGGGACTTACATCGGACGCGCGCAGCCGGTTCGAGCGCGGAGTCGATCCGGCCTTCCTCGATGACGGGCTCGCGATCCTTTCGGGACTCATTCTCGACATTTGCGGCGGCGAGCCTTCGGCTGCGCTTCGGGTCGGCAATCCGCCGGTCGAGAAGCGTGTGATTACCTTCGATTTCAACCGCACCAAGGCACTCGGCGGCATCGACGTGCCCGAAAAGGAGCAGAAGGCCATCCTCGAGCGGCTCGGATTCGAAGTGCGCGGCGACGAAATCACGGTTCCGACCTGGCGACGCGACGTCGAAGGCTCAGCCGACCTGGTCGAGGAAGTGGCGCGGATTGTGGGCTACGACCGGGTGCCGTCGACGCCGCTCGACCGCGCACCGGGCGTCGCAAAGCCGACCGCGACGCGCACGCAGCTGATCGAGCGGCGCGTCCGGCGCACAGCTGCGGCGCGCGGGCTCGACGAGGCCGTGACCTGGAGCTTCATCTCGGAGGCTGAAGCGAAGGCATTCGGTGGGGCCGACTGGCGGATTGCCAACCCGATCAGCGAAGACATGAAAGTGATGCGACCATCGCTCCTACCGGGCCTGATCGCCGCTGCACGCTGCAATCTCGATCGCGCCGCGTCGTCGGTCCGCCTGTTCGAGATCGGACGGCGCTATCTCGGCGATGCCGAGCATCCCACGCTCGGGCTTCTGCTCGCGGGTGAGCGCCAGCCGCGCTCTTGGCGCTCCGGCAAGGCGCGAAACTTCGACTCCTTCGACGCCAAGGCCGAAGTCATAGCCCTGCTCGACGCCGCCGGCGCGCCGGTTGGGAGCCTGCAGGTGCTCCCCGACGCAGGTCCGACCTGGCACCCCGGCCGTTCGGCGAGGCTCGGGCTCGGGCCCAAGACGATCGTCGCCACGTTCGGGGAACTCCACCCCAGTCTGGCGAAGAGCATCGACGCGCCAGCGGGCGCCGTCGCCGCCGAGATTTATTTCGATGCAATTCCGCCGACGCGCTCGAGCGGCCACGCGCGGCAGGCCTATGCGCCCCCCGCGCTCCAGGCGATCACGCGCGACTTCGCCTTCATCGTTCCGGCTGACCTGCCCGCAGACGATCTGCTGCGCGCGATTCGCGGCGCCGACAAAGCGGCAATCACCAGTGTGAGGCTGTTCGACCGGTTCGAGACGCCCGATGGCCTCAGCCTCGCGTTCGAAGTGACGTTCCAGCCGGTCGAGAAGAGCTTCACCGACGAGCAGATCGGCGAGATTTCAGCGCGCATCGTCGCTGCCGCCGGCAAGATGGGCGCCCGGCTCAGAAGCTAGTTCGAGCGCATTGATGTCAGCGTGCACGCGCGCCTCGATTTCCTTGCGCGGCAGGCCCGGCGGGATCGTTTCGCCGATCCTGAACGTCACCGTCCCCGGACGATGGACGAAGCCGCGCCCCCACAGCTTTCCGCTGTCCGTCGCCACCGGCACCACCGGCAGGCCAAGCGCTCGGTAAAGCGCGGTGAAGCCGGATTTCAGCGGTGGCGCTTCACCGACCGGCACACGCGTCCCCTCGGGATAGATGATGACCGGTCGGCCGGTCGCGACCGCGGCTTTGCCTTCTTCGACCAGCGCCCGAAGCGCCTTTGCTCCTGCCGAGCGTTCAATCGGAATGACGCCATAACGCCGCGTCATGAAACCGAAGAGCGGAATGTCGGCGAGCTCTTTCTTGAGAACGATGATCGGCAGATGCGAGAGCCGCACCATTTCGAGCGTTTCGAACATCGACTGGTGCTTGACCGCGAGGAGCTGCGGCCCTTGGGGAATCCGGCCCTCGACCTTCAACCGAATGCCAAGGATGTGCCGGGCGAGCCACTGGTGGAATTCAACCCAGCTCAGCACGATCGCGAGCGTCGGACGGCGGCCGAACAGGGTTGCGGCGACACCGACCAGCACCCACAGCACCGTCGTCGGATAGAAGATCGCCGCGTAAGCCAGCGATCTCAGCGCCGCCATCAAAGGTCGACCCACACCGCGACCCGGCGGAGAAGATATTTGTTATACTCGCCGAAGAGGGTGAGGAAGCTCGGCTCGGTCTGGATTGCGTCGGTCACGAGCTTGTATTTGTGGCCGAGCGCCTTTTGGAACTCGTAGTGAGCGCGGCGCATGTGCCAGTCGCTGGTGATCAGCCTGACCGAGTGGTAATTGTGCTTCGCAAGCCAGCGCTGGGTCTCCTCGGCGTTGGAGCGGGTGTCGACGGATTCGCTTCCGAGATCGACGCAGCAGGCGAGCAATTTTCGCATTCCCGGAATCCGCCGCTCGAGGTCGGCCTTCGTCACTGAGGGGTCGACGCCGGACACTAGCAACCGCTTTGCCTTGCCCGCGCCAAGAACGTCCATCGCATGTTCGAAACGCCCGGCGCCGCCGGTGAGGACGACGGCGGCATCGGTTGGGCTGGCATTCGCCGGCGCCGGCTTGCCAAGTGTGAAGGCGAACATCACGAAGGCGAGCGCATAGATGAGCAGCAGGAGAGCGCCGGCGCGTGCGATCATAGCGCCTCTCGCAGTGCCCGCAGCACCGCCAGCCGCGCAACCCAGGTCGCCAGCACCGTCAGCGCGAGCGGAAGAAAAGCGAGGATCAGGAGATCGCCGAGACCCAGTGTCGCTCCGCCGGTCATCTCTCCCGCGAAGCTGGCGCCGGTCGTCAACAGCAACAGAACAATCGCCGCGGCCAGCGCGCCGCCCATGCTGCCGATGAAGGCATCGATCGCGATCTTGCGCTGAAACAGATGCGTCACCTGCAGGTCGGTGGCGCCAATTCCATGCATGACGTCGATGGTGAATCGATGCGTGTCGAGCGCTCCGCGCGCGGCAAGCACGACGGCCGCCGCCGCCGCCGCGCTGAGCAGGATCACTAGACCGAACGCGACCCATTGCAGCAGTGTCAGCGAACGGAGCAGCGGAGCGACACTGTCGCGATGCGAGACGACGCGCGCTCCCGGCGCGATTGCTTGCGCGCGCTGCTGGATCGCGTTCAGGTTCGCGCCGCTCGCCGCGTCGAAATTGATCAGCGCCGGAACCGGGATCTCGGCGCTTTGCGCGGCTGGGCCGAGCCATTTCTCCAGCGTTTGCCGCATTTCTCTCTCCGGCACCGCGTCCGCCGAGCTGACTCCGGGAGAAGATCGTACCGTCGCGAGCAACGCGCCGAGATTGCCTTCGCCACCCGGAACCTCGAGCGCGTAGCGCGACTGGATCGCCCCGCTCAGCACGCCCGCGGTATTGGCCAAGGCAAGTCCGGTCGCGGCAATCAGCATGATCGAAAAGCTCATGATGGAGATGACCCACGGCGTCGGCGCGCGACGCGAGCTGGCGCTGAGCAGGCGCCGGTCCGCCGGAGCGGCAAAGAGCCAGTCGAGCATCACGGCTCGCGCTTCGCCGGCCGGGGCGGATTGCGGAGGGCGCCGGTCGGATCGACCAAAGTCCCGTTCTCGAGCCGGATAAGTTGTGCGCCGGCGGTGGCATTGATCAGCCCGACGTCGTGAGTTGCGACCACCACGGTCGTACCGAGCCGGTTCAGCGCCGTGAACAGTCCCATCAGGCGGTTCGCCATCTCGGCATCCACGTTGCCGGTCGGCTCGTCGGCGACGAGCAGCTCGGGCCGGTTGATGACCGCGCGGGCGATCGCGACCCGCTGCTGCTCCCCGCCCGAAAGCGTTGGCGGCCGGGCGCTCGCCCGGTCCGCGAGACCAACCCAGGCGAGCATCTCCCGGACCGGACCTTCGACATCCTCGTCGCTTGCGCCGGCGACCCGCAGCGGCAGCGCGACATTGTCGAACGCGGACATGTGCCGGATCAGCCGGAAATCCTGGAAGACGACGCCGATCCGCCGGCGGAACGGTGGAAGCGCGTCGCGCTCGGCATCGGTCAGCTCCTCGCCGAACAGGCTGATGCGTCCGCGCGTCGGCCGCTGGGCGAGGTAGAGCAATTTCAGGAGCGACGTCTTGCCCGCGCCGGAAGGCCCGGTGAGGAAGTAGAAGGCGCCGGTACGCAAACGAAAATCGAGGTCGCGCAGCACTTCGGCGCCTGTGCCGTAGCGCAGCCCGACACTGTCGAATTCCGCAACCGCTGCCACTGACCCTCCCCAATCGTACGTACAGCGCCCGCAAGCGCTCGCAACCTTGCCAAGCCCGGCGCATTCCTGTTTACCGTGCGCTCACCGTCCCGGAAGAGGGCTTTTGATCATATGATCCTCACCTGCCCGAGTTGCGGCACGCAGTATGTGGTGAAGGATGACGCCATTCCGCCGGAGGGGCGGCAGGTCCGCTGCGCGGCGTGCAAGCACAGCTGGCATCAGAATCCCGAAGCTCAGGCCGAAGAGGGCCGGTCCGAACCTCCTTCTGAGCCGCAGCCCTCGACAGATCCGGAGGCGCCGGCCAGCACTGACGAGACGACGTCCGCCGAGGCAACAAACGAGAGCGCTTCTGACGATGAGGACCTCGCCGAGGCCACTCTGATCGATCCGAGGAGCGGACCGGAGGCCGAGGAGCGCGCCTACGAGGAAGCGGTGATGGAGGGCGAAACCATTGCCCCCGATGCCGACCAGCCTCCGGGAGTTGAGATTCCAGCGGCTGCCGCGGAAGCGAGCCAGCCCGAAACCACGAGCGCATCGCCGGAGGAGGACTGGAAGGAGCCGCCGGTCGCCGAAGCCGCTCCGGATATCTTCAGCCCGTTCGCTGAACCCGACG
>JBQCCG010000213.1:0-12344 GCA_051962455.1 Sphingomicrobium sp.
CGCATGGCCCGCGTCCGTCCAGGCGACCGCAAAGGGAAATTCTCCACCGGGAACGCCCGATTGGGCAGGATCGATCTTGCCGGGGCGCAGGTCCTGCTCGGCGATTTTGGCCTGGCGACCGAGATCGATCAGGCTGACGGAGTCGTTGTAGTAATTTGCAACCAGCGCATCGCGGCCGTCGGGACTGACCGCCACGCCGGCTGCCTGCGGAAGTACGTCCGCGCCTAAACCGGCCTTATGCCCGAGCGAAATCTTGCCTGCGGCTTCGAATTCCGAGCCGCGGCGGGCGAAAAGGTAGAGAGCATCGTCGACCCCGCCGCCGACGACGAATCCGCTTCCGTCGGGCAGCCAGGTGATTCCGGCGAAGCTGTTCGGGACCTGCAACGTCTGCAGCCGCCGCGCCGCCGGACCGCTGATGTCGTAGCGGAAGATATACTGGGTCGACTGGGCGGCCACGGGCTTCCCGTCCACGCCGTTGAAGCGGTTGTACCCGCTGGTCAGCACCAGCATCTCGCGCTTGTCGGGACTGACGGCGATCGCCGACGCGCCATCCGCGACATAAGAGGGGTGCGGCCCGACGTCGGTGACGAGCGGAGCATAAGTCGCGGCTGGCGCTCCGTTTGGCGTCAATGACTGGCCTGTCGGCAGCATCTGCTTCGCTGGAGCGGCGAGCGCGACTGTCGCGGCCGTGGCGAACAATAGTCCGGCAAAAATAAATGCACGCATATTCACCCCCGACAGACGCGCCGCGGAGACGGAATATGACAGTCGGCGCTTAGACGGAAGGTTCGGCGATGCCCGCGTTGCGCCCGAGCCACTGCTCGAGCCATTTGATGGTATAATCGCCGGCGAGGAATTCGGGGTCGCGCACCAGCCGCTGATGCAGCGGGATGGTCGTCTTCATCCCCTCGACGACATATTCCTCGAGCGCTCGCTTGAGTCGCATGATGCATTCGTCGCGGTCGCGGCCGTAGACAATCAGCTTGCCGATCATGCTGTCGTAGAAAGGCGGCACGCGATAGCCGGTGTAGAGGCCGCTATCGACGCGGACGTGCATGCCGCCGGGCGCAACGTAGTTCTTCACCAGCCCCGGCGAGGGGGCGAAGGTCTCGGGGTCCTCGGCGTTGATGCGGCACTTGATTGCATGGCCGTGAAGCTGAACGTCTTCCTGGCGGCAGGTCAGGCCTTCCCCGGCCGCGACGCGGATCTGCTCGCGCACCAGGTCCATGTCGCTGATCATCTCGGTGACCGGATGCTCGACCTGCAGGCGGGTGTTCATTTCGATGAAGTAGAATTCGCCGTTCTCGTAGAGGAATTCGATGGTTCCCGCGCCGCGATAGCCCATCTCGGCCATCGCCTTGCGCACGCGCTCGCCCATGACCTCGCGCTCGACCCGGGTGATGACTGGCGACGGCGCTTCCTCGAGCACCTTCTGGTGACGGCGTTGAAGCGAGCAGTCGCGCTCGCCAAGATGGATCGCCTCGCCTTCGCCGTCGCCGAACACCTGGAACTCGATGTGGCGGGGGTTACCCAGGTATTTCTCCATATAGACGGTGTCGTCGCCGAAGGCGGAGCGGGCCTCGGCGGCGGCCTGGCTCATCAAGCTTTCGAGCTGGCTCTCTTCGGGAACGACCTTCATGCCACGTCCGCCGCCGCCCGAGGCCGCCTTGATCAGCACCGGATAGCCGATCTCGGCCGCGAGCTTCTTCGCCTGGGCGACGCTGACGATCGGTCCGTCCGAGCCGGGCACCAGGGGGAGGCCGAGCTTGGCGGCGCTGCGCTTGGCCTCGATCTTGTCGCCCATCATCCGGATGTGCTCGGGCTTGGGACCGATCCAGATGATGTTGTGGCTCTCGACGATCTCCGCGAACTGCGCGTTCTCGGACAGGAAGCCGTAACCGGGGTGAATCGCGTCGGCGTGCACGACTTCCGCAGCCGAGATGATATTCGGAATGTTGAGATAGGATTCGGTCGCGGGCGGCGGACCGATGCACACCGTCTCGTCGGCCAGGCGCACGTGCATGGCATCGGCGTCGGCGGTCGAGTGAACCGCGACCGTGGTGATCCCCATTTCATGGCAGGCGCGGTGGATCCGCAGCGCGATTTCGCCGCGGTTGGCGATCAGGACCTTCTGGATTTTCATTAACCGATGATCACGAGCGGCTGATCGAACTCGACCGGCTGGCCGTCGGCGATGAGGATCTTCCTGACGACCCCGCCCTCGGGCGCGGTGATCGGGTTCATCACCTTCATCGCCTCGACGATGAGAAGCGTGTCGCCCGCCTTCACGGCCTTGCCGACCTCGATGAATGCCGCGCCGCCTGGCTCGGGCGAGAGATAGGCGGTTCCGACCATCGGCGACTTGACGGCGTTGCCGGCAACTTCCTCCTCCGCCGCGCCAACGTCTTCCTTCGCGTGCATCGGCGGGGCGCTGAGCGCTGGAGCTGCTTGCGCGGGCGCAGCGGCAGCCGGAATCCCGATCACGGCGGCGGGCTCGCGCTTGACCTTGATCCGCCGCTCGCCGTCGGCGACTTCGATTTCCGTGAGCTCGTTTTCGGTCAGGAGACTGGCGAGCTCACGCACCAGTTTCGGATCGATGCGCATTGCGCGGCCGTCGCCGGAGCCGGCGGGGTCCTTGGGTGAGGGCATTGGAATTCCTGTGGCTGCTTGGCCGGTGCCTCTGTCAGACGAAGCGCTTTTCGTCCACCCTGAACGCACTTGGCTGAGGCTGGATCGGCTCCTATTGGCTTCGTTGCGATGGACGTTGACGAGAGCATCCAGATCCGGATCAACGGCGAGGAGCGGCGCGTTGCCGCTGGAATGACAGTGATCGAAATGCTGGAGAACCTCGGCCTCAACCCGGCGAAGGTGGCGGTCGAACGCAATCGCGAAATCGTGCCGCGCTCGCTGCGAGGCGAGATCCGCGTCGAGCCAGGCGACTCGTTTGAAATCGTGCATTTCGTCGGAGGCGGTTGAGTGAACGCTCCCCAATCAGTGCAAGCCGACACCTGGACCGTTGCGGGACGCACCTTCGTCTCCCGCCTCATTGTCGGGACCGGCAAGTACAGGAGCTTCGAGGAGAATGCGGCAGCGGTCGAAGCTTCGGGTGCCGAGATCGTGACCGTCGCCGTGCGGCGGGTGAACATCTCCGACCCGAACCAGCCGAAGCTGACCGATTTCATCGACCCGAAGAAGGTCACGTACCTGCCGAATACCGCCGGCTGCTTCACCGCCGAGGAGGCGATCCGCACGCTGCGGCTGGCGCGCGAGGCGGGAGGCTGGAACCTCGTAAAGCTCGAGGTGCTCGGCGAGGCCAAGACCCTTTATCCCGACATGCGCGAGACTCTGAGAGCGACCGAGACGCTGGTGAAGGAAGGCTTCGAGCCGATGGTCTATTGCGTCGACGATCCGATCGCCGCGAAGCAGCTCGAGGAAGCGGGCGCGGTGGCGATCATGCCTCTTGGCGCGCCGATCGGCTCCGGGCTCGGGATTCAGAACCGCGTGACGATCCGGCTGATCGTCGAAGGCGCGAACGTGCCGGTGCTGGTCGATGCCGGCGTCGGCACCGCGAGCGATGCTGCGGTCGCGATGGAGCTCGGCTGCGACGGCGTCCTGATGAACACCGCGATTGCCGAAGCGAAGGACCCGGTGCTGATGGCTCGGGCGATGAAGGCGGCGGTCGAGGCTGGCCGGCTGTCCTATCTCGCCGGCCGGATGCAGAAGCGCCGCTACGCCGATCCGTCGAGCCCGCTCGCCGGATTGATTTGAGACGTATCTACGCGTATATACATCAAATGATCGAGGTTGACAGCAAGACGTTTAAGAGCGGCAACAGCGAGGCTCTACGCTTGCCGAAGGAAGTCGCGTTCGGTCCCGATGTTGAGGTGACGATCCGCAAGGTAGGGGCAACACTGACTGTCACGCCGAAGAGCAAGAAGACTGTGTCCGAGCTCATAGAAGCTCTCGAAAAGCTGCCGAAACCCAAGCGGCGAATGAAGCGTGTCCGAATCGAGTTTCCCAAGCGCAAGTGGGACTGATTGGGCTACCTTCTCGATACCAATGTACTCATCGACCTTGTCGAAGGACGTAGCGGGTCAGCGGGATCACGTTTTCGCGAGTCCGGTTATCTTTCCGTCATATCGACGGTCGAGTTGCACGCGGGAGCACTGATCGACGGTCGCGTGGATACCGAAATGCAGCGGCGGATCGCGGAGATCGTCGACAGCTTCACCGAATTGCCGTTCACATCGGGCGAGGCCGAAGCTTACGCGCGCACCATTGCTGTTACCGGGTTTTCACGACGCATGATCATCGATCGCATGATTGCCGTAACGGCGCTTACCAACGGACTGACCCTTGTGACATCAAATGCGCGCGATTTCCGTAACATCCCCGGCCTGATGATCGAGGACTGGTCGAAGTAATCCGATAGCCTGCGGAACGTGCGGCTCCGGTCGCCGTTTCCAGATGGTCCGGAGGTGGACCATGGCCACAACCATGACAGACTATGCCGCCGAAAAGGAGGCAATGGTCGAGCGGCAGCTGAAGCGCCGCGGAATTACCGAGCCGGCGATCCTCGACGCGTTCCGCGCCGTGCCGCGTGAGGCGTTCATCGGCGGCGAGTATGCCCATCTTGCCTATGGCGACCATCCGCTGCCGATCGAGGCCGGGCAGACCATCTCGCAGCCCTACATCGTGGCGCTGATGATCCAGGCCGCGGCGATCAAGCAGGGGGACAAGGTGCTCGAGATCGGCTCGGGCTCGGGCTACGCCGCGGCGGTGATCAGCCGGATCGCCGAAAGGGTGATCGGGATCGAGCGCCAGCACGACCTCGTCGAGGTCGCCCGCGAGCGGCTCAAACGCCTCGGCTACGACAATGTCGAGATCGTCGAGGGCGACGGGACGAGGGGATGCCCGGATGAGGCGCCATTCGATGCGATCCTCGCAGCGGCGAGCGGAAGCCATGTTCCGGAGCGGCTGCTTGGCCAGCTCGCGCCGGACGGCCGGATCGTCATGCCGATCGGAAGCCCGGGATGGGTGCAGGAGCTGATCAAGGTCACCCGACAGGAAGACGGGATTTTGAAGCAGGAGAACCTCGGGGGCGTGCGGTTCGTGCCGCTGATCGGCGAGGAAGGCTGGAAAGATGCTCGAGATTGAACTGGAAACACTGCCGACCCTGATCGAGAAGTCGGCGGAGCCGCTCCCCCATATCGACGATGAACGGTTCGGAGCCTTCTTCGATCGATTCGGCGATGCGCGCGTGGTGCTTCTCGGCGAGGCGAGCCATGGCACCTCCGAATTCTACCGGGCGCGCGCCGAAATCTCCCGCAGGCTGATCGAGCGCCACGGGTTTACGATCGTCGCGGCCGAGGCGGACTGGCCCGATGCGGCGACGGTCGACCGTTATGTCCGCCACCGGCCGTGGCGCCAGGGCGAGTTCAAGGCTTTCGAGCGCTTCCCGACCTGGATGTGGCGCAACCGGGAGTTCGACAAGTTCATCCGCTGGATGCGCGAGCATAATCAGGATCGCCCCTACGAGCGGATGTGCGGCTTCTATGGTCTCGATCTCTACAATCTTTCGGCCTCGATGCAGGCGGTGATCGATTTCCTCGAAGAGAAGGACCCCGAGCTCGCCCGGTTGGCGCACAAAAGGTACGGCTGCCTCGATCCGTGGGCCGAAGAACCGCAGCTCTACGGACGCAATGCGCTCCTGGAGGGCTACGCTCGCTGCGAAGTAGGCGCCGTCCAGATGCTCAAGGATTTGCTGCAGAAGCAGATCGACTGCTTCGGCGAGGAATGCGACGAATGGCTAGACGCGCAGGCCAATGCGCGGCTCGTAAAGGATGCGGAGGCCTATTACCGAGTCATGTATTATGGCTCGGCGGAGAGCTGGAATCTGCGCGACACGCACATGTTCGACACGCTGAACATGATCCTCAATGCGAAGGGTCCGCAGTCGAAGGCGATCGTCTGGGCGCACAACAGCCACATCGGCAACGCCGCTTTCACCGACATGGGGATGAATCGCGGGGAGCTGAATATCGGGCAACTTTCGAAGGAGAAGTGGGATGCCAAGGCGCGGCTGATCGGCTTCGGGACGCACACTGGAACCGTTGCCGCCGCGGACGACTGGGACGAGCCGATGAAAGTCAAGCAGGTGCGGCCGTCGCTGCCGGAGAGCTACGAGCGCGCGTCACATGACAGCGGCACCTCCCGTTTCCTGCTCGACCTTCGCGAAGGCGAGGTCGGACGCGGCATCCGCGAAGCGCTGACCGAACCGCGGCTCGAGCGGTTCATCGGGGTCATCTACCGGCCCGAGACCGAGCGCTGGAGCCATTACAGCGAGGCGATTCTGCCGCGGCAGTTTGACGCCTGGATCTGGTTCGACGAGACCCACGCGGTGACTCCGCTCCCGGGCGAACAGCGCCCGGGCGAAGCCGCACCGCGCGAGGAGGAAACCTATCCGTTCGGTGTGTAACCAGGGGGATTCATGACCGACGACGAACGCGCGATTCGCGAGCTGGTCGAGACGTGGATGGACGCGAGCCGTCGTGGAAACCTCGCGACCGTGCTCGGCCTTATGTCCGACGACGTGCTGTTCCTCACTCCGGACCATGAGCCATTCGGCAAAGAGGCTTTCAGGGCAGCTTTTGAATCAATCCGCGGAGTCGAGCTGGATGGCCGCGCCGAGATCGAAGAGATAGAAATTCTCGGCGACTGGGCTTGGATCCGCAATCATATTGAGATGACCGTGAGGCCGTCCGGCGGCGAGGCTATCCGGCGCAGCGGCTACACGCTGACGATCCTGCGAAAAGAACCGGATGGCTGCTGGCGGCTCTCCCGCGACGCCAATCTCGTCAGCTGAACGTTCGCGTGAACACCCAGCAGCGGTTCAGCGCGAAGGTCAGTGGCGGCGTCACGAAGACCATCGGAACGATCGGCGTCCAGTCGGGAGCGCCAAGGACGTGGACCAGGAGCTGAACGCAGAACAGGTTGCACAGCAATCCGCTCAGGGAAACCAGGACGAAGCGCAAGTTCTGGCCTGTGTCAGGCGTCGCGTCCGAACCGTCGGCAAACGTCCAATGGGCGTGAAGGCGAAAGCCGACCAGAACGCCGATGAGGTAGCCGATCACCGTCGCCAGCAGGGGCTCGACCGAGAAAAGCCGAACGGCCGTCCAGTAGATCCCCGCGGAGAGGGCGGTGACGAAGCCGCCGGCAATCAGGAAGCGCGTCGCCTGGCCGCCGATGACTGTTGCTCTTGGACTCATTGGGAGGGCCTAGCCCGGCGCTGTTAAGAATTCCTTAGCCATGAGTCTTCATTGCTCGGGGCTGAGGAGAGCAAAGATGTTCATGCATCCGATCGAGCACCCGGTCATCCGACGGTCGCGGCAGCGGGGCGTGGCGCTGAAGCTCGTCGTCGGAGGCCTGTTCATCGAGGCGATGGCCCCTGTCATGGTGCTATGGTGGGCGATGACGGCGGTCTGGCTGCCGATTGCCGCTGCGGTTCGCTTCACCGGCTCCGCAGTTCGGGCGAGCTACGAATGCGTGATTTATGCCGGAGAGGCGGTGGTCGGCCGCTAGGAGCGCTTTGCTCTCTCGCGAAGCTTCGAAATCGTCGTCGAATTGCTGATCTGCTCGACATCGGTCTTGCAGTGGATCAGGCGGATGCCCTTTTGCTTGAGCGCCTGATCGAGCGCCGGGACGAAATCCTCGGTTTTCTCTACCGTCTCGGCCCAGCCGCCGTACGCCCGCGCGAGTGCCGCGAAATCGGGGTTCTTCAACTCGGTCGCGGAGATGCGCTTCGGATATTCGCGTTCCTGGTGCATCCGGATTGTTCCGTAGGCGCCGTTATCGACCAGGATCACCAGCAGGTCCGCGCCATATTGAGCCGCGGTTGCCAGCTCCTGCCCATTCATCAGGAAATCGCCGTCGCCGGCCACGCAGACCACAGGCCTGTCCGTGAAGCGCAGCGCGGCGGCGACGGAAGCCGGAAGTCCATAGCCCATGGTGCCGCTGGTCGGCGCGAGCTGGGTCGGCATGGTCCCGTAACGCCAGTAGCGATGCCACCAGCCCGAAAAATTGCCGGCGCCGTTGCAGATGATCGTGTCGTGCGGGAGCTTGTCTCGCATCGCCGCGACGCAGGGGCCGAGGTCCAGCTTCACGCCATCACGCGGCTTCGGTTCCGACCAGTCCAGCCATTCCTTATGCGCGTCGTCGCCGCAGGAGAAACGGACGAGCTCGGGATCGATCCACTCGTCGACCATTTCGGCGAACTCGCCCATGTCGGCGCAGATCGGCAGGTCGGCGTGATAGACGCGGCCGAGCTCGTTCGGGTCGGGATGAACGTGGACCAACGTCTGGCCGGGGTGATCGGGGGTGATGAGCGTGTAGCCGTCGGTGGTCGCTTCTCCGAGCCGCGGCCCGACGGCGAGGATCAGATCGGCGTCGCGGATTCGCTGCTGGAGCTTCGGGTTGGGGCCGTAGCCGAGATTCCCCGCATAGACCTGGCACTTGTTGTCGATCGCGTCCTGCCGGCGGAACGCCGCGGCGACCGGGATTCCGTACCGGAAGGCGAAATTGGCGAAATGATGCGCGGCGCGCGGGCTCCAGTCGGCGCCGCCGACGATCGCCACGGGGGACGCGGCTTCCTTCAGAAGCTCGAACATCGCCTGGACGGCGCCGGGGTCCGGTTCCTCGGCGACCGGAGGAACGCGCGGCCGGTCAACCACTTCGACTTCGTCGCGCAGCATGTCCTCTGGCAGCGCGAGTACGACCGGGCCGGGGCGGCCGGCGGTCGCGACCCGACAGGCGCGATAGACATATTCGGGAATTCGCCGCGCATCCTCGATCCGCGCCGCCCATTTGGCGATCGGCGCGAAGAAGGCGGGGAAGTCGACCTCCTGGAAGCCCTCGCGGTCGCGGTCGCCGCGCGCGACATCGCCGATGAACAGGATCATCGGCGTCGAATCCTGAAAGGCGACGTGAACTCCGGCGCTGGCGTTGGTCGCGCCGGGACCGCGAGTGACGAAGGCGACTCCGGGACGGCCGGTCATCTTGCCGTCGCCATCGGCCATATAGGCGACTCCACCCTCCTGCCGGCAGACGACCGTCTCGATCTCAGGCGTGTCGTGGAGCGCATCCAGCACCGCGAGGAAGCTCTCGCCCGGCACGGTGAAGATTCGATCGCAGCCCTGGATCTTGAGCTGGTCGACGAGGATTCGTCCGCCCGTTCTGGCGCCGGTGGGCTTGGTCATGGACGGGCTCTCTAGCGGCGTTGCCGCCAGCCGTCATGTGCCGCTCTTCATCGGAGCCGAATGGCACGCCGCCGTAAACCGGGACCCGACAGCAAACTGCCCGCGGCGGAATGCGTTGAATCGACCTGGGGCAACCTTCCAAGCGGAGATAATCATGTTTCATAAGTCATTGATGGCGGCTGCCGCGTGCGCCGCAAGTGTCGTCGCCGGCCCTGCCGTTGCGCAGCGGCACGGCGGAGGTCAGGGCGGTCCGCGCGTCGGCGCGGGCGCCGGTGCCACAGTGCGCGGTCCAAGCATGACCATGCCTTCGGCCAATGTGAACTCGCAAGCGACCCTGAATAGCCAGGGTCCGGCCAATGCGTCGATCAACGGCATCAGCCACGCGAGCAGCAACAGCGTGCTCGCCCGCGGCGCGGTGTCGAGCAGCACCCTGCCGGGATTGAAAGCGGGTCTTACGGTCAACAATAGCACCGGCACGTCGATCGGAACCGTGAGCCAGGTGGTGACAGGCACCGACGGTTCGATCCGCGCGGTCGTGGTGACCTCGCCGACCGGGCGGACAATCCGCCTCGCACCATCGACGCTGAGCATTTCGGGTAACGTGGTAACGACGACCAGCACCATGGTCGGCGGCTAACCCCATAACCAATCTCGCGTGAATGAGGGCTCGGAGCTTCGGCTCCGGGCCTTTAATATTGGAGGGCGGGATTCGCCCGGCAGTGGACAAGCGCCGCGTAGCGCCTAGTCTGCAGCCGCTCAAAGAGGGGGGCTCATATGAAGCGTTCGTGGCTTTTCGGCGCGGCTGCTCTTGCCGCTGTCCTGCAGGCGAGCGCCGCTCAGGCGCAGGTCTATGACGAACGGCCCGCCAAGGTCGTGCCCGCGACCACAGGCTGGAATTACGAGCGCCGCACCGCCGAGATACCGATGCGCGATGGCGTCACGCTGCATACGGTCATCCTGGTGCCGAAGGGGGCTCATGATGCCGGGATTATTCTGACCCGAACGCCCTACAACGCCGATGCGCTGACCTCGAACGTCCACAGCGGGAACCTGGTCGCGGCGCTGGACGGATATGACAATGCGGCCGACATCATCGCCCAGGGCGGCTACATTCGCGTGATCCAGGACATCCGCGGCAAGTACGGGTCGCAGGGCACCTATGTGATGAACCGGCCGCTGGTGGGCAATCCGCTCAACCCGACCAAGGTCGACGACTCGACCGATTGCTACGACACCATCGACTGGCTGGTGAAGCATATCCCCGAGAGCAACGGCCGCGTCGGGATCATCGGCATCAGCTACGACGGATACGAGCCGCTGGTCGCGCTGGTGAACCCGCACCCGGCGCTCAAGGTCTCGGTGCCGATGAACCCGATGGTGGATGGCTGGCGCGGCGACGACTGGTTCCACAACGGCGCCTTTCGCCAGACGGGCACTGACTACGTGTTCGAGCAGGAAGCGACGCGCGATAACAGCGCCTGGTTCGCGTGGAATGCCTACGACCTTTACGATGCCTTCATGCGCGCGGGCTCGGCCGGCGAGTTCGGGCGCGAGCACGGGCTAGAGCAGGTCGGCTTCTGGCGCGAGCTGACCAGCCACCCGGCCTATGACAGCTTCTGGCAGAGCCAGGCGATGGACAAGATCCTGGCCAGCCAGCCGCTGAAGGTTCCGGTGATGCTGGTCGACAGCCTGTGGGACGCCGAGGACATTTACGGAGCGCTCGCGGTCTATCGAGCGATCGAGCCCAAGGACACCAACAACGACATGGTCTATCTGTCGATGGGGCCATGGTACCACGGCCAGGCGATCGCCGAAGGGCGGAACACCGGCCAGATCCAGTGGGACCAGGATGCGTCCAAGTGGTGGCGCAACAACGTGCTCGCGCCGTTCCTTGCCCATTATCTCAAAGGGACGCCGATGGACGTCGCGCCGGTGACGGCCTTCCAGTCGGGCACCAACCGCTGGCAGCGGCTGAGCTCATGGCCCGCAGGAACGGCAGAGGCACGGCTCTACCTCCGGCCCGAGATGACCGTCGGGTTCAGCCCGGCCGAAGGACCGATGCGGACGGCCGATTACGTTTCCGATCCCGCTCACCCGGTGACCTACGTGCCGAGGCCGAACCGGACGGTCGATTACAGCAACGACCTGTGGAAAGCCTGGCTGACGACCGACCAGCGCGAATATTCGACCAGGCCCGACGTGCTGACCTTCACCGGGCCGGTGCTGACCGCGCCGGTGACCGTCGCGGGCTCACCCGTCGTGCACATGACCGCATCGACCAGCGGGACGGATAGCGACTGGGTCGTGAAGTTGATCGACGTCTATCCGGACGAGGTGCCGATCGACCGCTACATGGGCGGCTACCAGTTTCCGATTGCGATGGACATTTTCCGGGGCCGCTACCGGGAATCGCTTGCCGAGGCGATGCCCATCAAGGCGAACGTGCCCTTGGGCTACACCTTCGCGCTGCCGACGACCAACCACGTCTTCCTGCCGGGACACCGGATCATGGTGCAGGTGCAGTCGAGCTGGTTCCCGCTCTACGACCGCAACCCGCAGACGTTCGTCCCGAACATCTTCTTCGCCAAGCCCGCGGATTATGTGAAGGCCGAGCAAAAGGTGGTGGTCTCGGGGCCGCAGGAGAGCTTCATCGAGCTGCCGGTGGTGAAGTAATTGCTCGCGCTCCTACTATCCCTCGCGCTCACAAGTTCTGCCGTCCAGCCAACAAACACTCAGATGGCTCACGCGCTCGCCTCTTTCAGTGGCAAGCCAGTCCGAAGCGCCGATGTCCGTCGTGTGGCTTGTAAACGAATCCCGGAAGAACCCACGGAATTTGAGTGCACATGGCAACGCAAGACAGGAGCTCGCTGGCGTAGCTTCTCGTCATACATGGCGCTTGACGGTCGCGGCTGGCATTTGATCGACGAGCCAGCGCGTCGGTGATTTCACGCCTGATGAACCGCCTTCACCACCTGATAGCTCTCGAGCCCTTCCTTGCCGCCCTCGGACCCGAAGCCTGAGTCCTTCACTCCGCCGAACGGCGTGTCCGGGCCGCTGATCGCGAAGGTGTTGATCCCGACCATGCCGCTC